>JBDTBS010000126.1:0-8591 GCA_039924035.1 Aquihabitans sp.
GCATCCACCCGCAGCCCGTCGACGTGGTATTCGTCGAGCCAGAAGCGGGCATTCGACAGCAGGAAGCTACGTACCCCGCCCCGTTCGAAGTTGAACTCGTAGGTTCCCCAATCGGGATGTTCGCCCCGGCGGGGATCGGGATGTTCGTACAGCGGTGTGCCGTCGAAGCGGCCCAGGGCCCATTCGTCCTTGGGGAAATGAGCTGGCACCCAGTCGAGGAGCACGCCGACCCCGGCCTGGTGGAGCGTGTCGATCAGGTAGCGCAGGTCATCGGGATCGCCCCAGCGGGCCGCGGGCGCGAAGTAGGAGGTGACCTGATAGCCCCATGAACCGGCGAAGGGATGGCTCATCACCGGCATCAACTCCACGTGGGTGAAGCCCAGGTCGACCACGTAGTCGGCCAGCTCGTGGGCCACCTCGCGGAAGCCCCGTTCCCGGTCGGGCTCGTTGGGGTCTCGTCGCCAGGACCCGAGGTGGACCTCGTAGATGGAGAGCGGACGGGCCAGGAAGTCGCCGTCATCACGGCTGGCCAACCAATCGTCGTCGTTCCAGCGGTAGCGACTGCGGTGGACGATGGACGCGGTGGCCGGGGCCGGTTCGCAACGGAAGGCCACCGGGTCGGCGTGTTCGACGACGGTGCCGTCGGGGCCAGCGATGTCGAACTTGTAGCGGTGCCCTTCCCGAGCGTCGGCTACCGATCCGGCCCAGACCCCGCCCCCATGGGCGCGGGCCAGGGGGTCGGCATCGCGGCCCCACCAGTTCCAGTCGCCGACCACCGAGACGGCGGTGGCCGCCGGGGCCCAAACGGCGAAGATCACGCCCTGGTCGTCGTCGGCATGGGCTCCGAGGTGGTGGTGGATCTGGAGGTGACGACCCTCATCCAGCAGGTGGAGGTCGGTGGGGCCTATGAGGTTGTTGGGATCGCTGCTCATCGAAGGTCGCCTGTCAGGCCGTGGAGGTGGCCGAGGGGGATCTCCACCCAGTCGGGTCGGTGGGCCTGCTCGTAGCCGACCTCGTAGATCACCTTCTCCAACTCCAACAACTGGATGAGAGCCCGAGTGGTCAGCGGTGAGGCTGGTACCAGGGCGGCTGGTACCTGACGAAGGTAGCCGTCGAGGAACGCGGCCCGGGCTGCCGGCTCCCATCCGTCGGACAGTCCGTGTCCACCCGTTCGGTGATGGGTGGCCACCGCGTAGGACAAGGACCGCAGCATGCCGGCCACGTCCCGCAAGGGGCTGTGGCGGGCTCGACGTTGCTCGAGGGGTCGGCCGGGTTCGCCTTCGAAGTCGAGAACCACCCAGCCTTCGTCTCCCCACACCACCTGTCCGAGGTGCAGGTCGCCGTGATGGCGGATGGCCATGCCGGCTGAGCCCTCGGTGGCCGCAGCCGTCACCGTTGCCGCCACCGCCGTGGCCTTGGCTTCGACGGCACGGAGCGATTCGGCATCGAGGCCGAGCGCCGCCGCGGCGGTTAGCAGTCCATCGACCGAGATACCGGCCAGGTCGACGGGGAAGGGCGTGGTCCCGAAGGTACCGAGCTCGTCGCGAGATCGGTCGGGCGTTCCCGAGCTATCGGTCGAGGTCGCGGGCAGGGCCAGCGCGGCATGAAGGTCGGCCAACGATCGCCCCAGGAGGTGCAGGCGGGGCAGCACCCCACCGGGATCACCGGCCAACGCCGACAGCACCAGTGCCCATCCGTCGAGGGCCCCGGGCACGAACGACTGCACCACACCGAGCGCGGTGGGGCCCTCTGCGCTCGTGAGCTCCCACCAGCCGGCCAGGTCGGCCACCGGGAGCGTGCTGTCGCCCACCGAGGCCAGGTGACGGGCCATCTCCACCTCAGGGTGGATCCCCGGACGGACACGACGGAACAGCTTGAGAACGTGGGAACCGCCGATCACCACCGAGGTGTTCGACTGCTCACCGCCCAGCGGCCGGGCCGGGGCATCGCCGGGCGCAGCCGCATCGCTCAGCCATGTGGCCTGGACGGTGGAGCCGTCGCTCCCGGCGGCCGAACCGGAGGTGGCCACGAAGTGGGCCAGGGCCCCGGCGGCCAGCGGATCGTCGGCCACATCGGGTGCGGCGGCTGTCGAGGTGTCGGTACTGGACTCAGACCAGGTCGACCGACTGGTGGTCGACCCCTGCCCGGTGACGGTATGCCCGGTCGTCCACGTCACCAGTTGGTACTGCCGGTCGGGCCCGAAGCCGACCACCTCGATGGTGAGGGCCGGGGCGGTCTCTAGGTCGATTGATGCTTCGCGTTGCAGCGGGTGATCGTCGCCCGCTCGGGCGAACCAGCGGCGCTCGGTGATCCAAGCGGTCAGCTCGGCATCGGGTTCGGTCGGGATCGCGGCCTTGCTTCCCGCGGCGTCCGAGACGCCTTTGCCGGCCTTGTCGCCCTTGCTGGCCGACTGCTTGCGGCGACGGGCGGCCTCGGCGGGGGTGGTGGGTCGGATAGGCCGGCTCATGAGCTCGACTCCCCGCTGCGTTCGACGTGAAGGATGTGGGCCGGTCGCAGGCCCGGTTCGAGCTTCACGTAGTTGCGACCCAGATGCCACGAGTAGGTCTCTCCGCTGAGCCGGTCGTGGACCGTGAAGCTGGGGGGCAGCCCGAGGTCGTCGGGCACGATGCACACGCCCTCCTGGGCGGTGTGGCCGTCGAGCAGCACCACGCAGAGCACGGTGTCGCCGTCGGCCTGCTTGGCGAACGCGAACAGTCCGGTGCTCTCGGTGTCGAGGATGCGGGTTCCGGCCAGGTGCCGCAGGGCCGGCTCGGACCGTCGGATGCGGTTCAGGTCGGCCACCAGCGGTAGCAGCGGCCCGTCGAGGCCCCGGTCTCGCACCTGGTACTTCTCGGAGTCGAGGTATTCCTCGGACCCGGGGGCCACCGCTTCGTGCTCGAAGTTCTCGTAGCCCGAGTAGATCCCGTACGACGGCGACAGGGTGGCGGCCAAGATCAGACGGCTGGCGAAGGTGGACGGGCCGCCCGTCTGCAACTGCTCGGTGAGGATGTCGGGGGTGTTCACGAAGAAGTTGGGACGGAAGTAGAGGCGCTCGTCTCCAGCCAACTCGGTCACGTATTCGGCCAGCTCCCCGTGCTCCTGCTTCCAGGTGAAGTACGTGTAGCCCTGGTGGAAGCCCACCTTGGCCAGCTGGCGCATCATGGCCCGGTGGGTGAAGGCCTCGGCCAGGAAGATCACGTCGGGTCGGGTCTCGCGGACACCGTCGATCAACCACTCCCAGAAGGCCAGAGACTTGGTGTGGGGGTTGTCCACCCTGAAGACGCGGACGCCCCGGTCTATCCAGGTGAGCAGCACGTCGCGCAGGGCGGCCCACAGACCGGCCCAGTCGTCTGAGTCGAAGTCGACGTTGTAGATGTCCTGGTACTTCTTGGGTGGGTTCTCCGCGTATTTGAGGGTTCCGTCGGGACGGTGCGCGAACCACTCGGGATGTTCGGTGAGCCACGGGTGGTCGGCCGAGCACTGAACGGCGAAGTCGAGCGCCACCTCGAGGCCGAAGGCCCGGGCATCGGTCACCAGAGCCTCGAACTCGGACACCGTGCCCAACTCTGGGTGAATCGCGTCGTGGCCACCGCTGGCATCGCCGATGGCCCACGGTGAACCGGGATCGTCGGGGCCGGCGATGAGAGCGTTGTTCGGGCCCTTGCGCTTGGTGAGCCCGATGGGGCTCACCGGCGGCAGGTAGACCACGTCGAAGCCGAGCTCAGCCAAGGCCGGGAGCCGTCGACGGATCCCGGTGAAGCCGCCCCACGAACGGGGGAACAGCTCGTACCAGGCCCCGAAGCGAGCCAGCTCGGGGTCGACCTGCACGGCCACCGGTTCCTCCAGTTGCCCGGCCCGGGAGCGGTCGGGGTGGCGGTCGCAACGCTCGGCCAGCACTGGGTCGAGGGCAACGGCCACCCGACCGGTCTGCGGCTTGCTGGCGTCGCCGACCAGGCCCGCGGCCTGCGCTATGGCCTCGCCGTCGGTCGTGCTGTCGGCATGGGCGCGTTCGGCCGCGGTGGCCAGCAGGAGAGCCCCTTCGGCCAGCTCACCCGACAGGTCGTCGAGGCCACCATCCACCTTGCGGGTCAACTCGATGCGCCACGAGGCCAGCGCATCAGCCCAGGCTCGGACGGTCCACGTCCAGATGCCGACCCGGTCGAGGGGAAGGTCGGCGGCCCACCGGACCCCGAGCGAAGACGCATCCACGTTGACCATGGGTGTCACGGTGGGTTCGCCACCCTCAGGACCCCAGGCCAGCAGCTCGGCCCGCAATACCTCGTGGCCATCGCGGATCACCTCGGCGCTGGCTGTGACCGTCTCGCCCACGCTGCTTCGGACCCGATACCGGCCGCCGTCGAGGAGCGGCCAAGGTCGTTCGACCCGCACCCGCGGTGGCTCTGCAGCCGGCGTGGTGAACGTGGCGACCTGATGGTCGGTGGTGCTCTTCGGTCGTGCTCGAGGGCGGGTCACGGGCAGGTCGGCTCCTTGCCGGATCGACGATGGTCGTACCGACGATGATGACCGACTGACGGCTTGAACGAAACCTCTCCGCTCCATGCGGTGGGTCACCACACGAGAAGAGCGGAGAGCAGTCGTGGCCATGGCATGGTGAGAGCGTTGTCCGGGTGGCCGGGCGACCGACCTCAGGAGGCAGGCGATGAGCACGAGGATCGACTTGGCCGACCTGCCCGCTGCGGTGGCGGCACGGGGACAGGTGGCCTACCTCCTATCGGTGCGCGGCGACCACGATCCGGGGCCTCATGTGGTGTCGGTGGCCGTCGAAGTGGTGGGCGATCAGTTGGTGGTGGGCGCCGGACGGACCACCTCGGGCAACGTCGAACACCACCCAGCGGTCACCTTGCTCTGGCCGCTCTCACCCGATTTCCCCGACCATTCGCTGGTGGTCGACGGCCTGGCCACCCTCGCCCCCGATGGCGCCACCATCTCCATTCGCCCTACCGGGGCGATCCTCCACGTGGCCACGCCGAGCAGTCCCGACCGTCGTTGCTGACCCATCCGGGCGGGCGTTGACCCGATCCGACCGGGCCCATCCGGCCAGGACTGTCACAGGTGGCCGGTAGCTTCACCACGATGCTCCACCTCCACGCCGCCGACCGACCCGGGCCCCTCGCTGCCCGTTTGGCGTCCGTGCTCAGCGAGGCCCCAGCAGACCCGATGGCCCCCGAGTGGATCGCCACCCCCACCGAGGGCATGCGCCGCTGGCTCTGGTTGGAGTTGGCCCGTCACCTGGGGGCCGGCCCCAGTGGCCCGGGCCCTGGTGGCCGAGGCGACGGCGTAGCCGCCAACCTGCAGGGGGCCTTCCCGGGCACGCTGCGCTCGAAGGTCCTTTTGGCCGGTCGGGGGAGCGACGACGTCGACCCGTGGAAGGTCGAGCGCCTGGTGTGGCAGGTCATCGAGGTTCTCCACCTCCACCAGTCCGACCCCGTGGTCGCCCCGTTGTCCATGGGCTACGGGCCCGCCCGCCGCATCGCAGACCGGTTCGACCGCTATCACCTCCACCGTCCGGCCATGGTGCGGGCCTGGGCCGCCGGCCAAGACGTCGACCCGCTCGGGCAACCGCTGCCTCTCCATCACCGCTGGCAGCCTCACCTGTGGCGACTCGTGCGGGCCCAGTTGGGGTGTCCCAGTCCTCCGGAGGTGCTTCCCGGCATCTTGGAGCAGATCGCTGCTGGCCAACTAGCGGTCGATCTGCCGGAACGACTGTCGCTCTTCGGCCTCTCCACCCTCCCCGGGGGGCCATCCTTCGTGGATCTGGCCCTGGCTGTTGCCCACACGCGAGACGTCCACCTCTTCTTGCTCGATCCATCGCCGGCCCTCGTGGAACCAGTGCGCCAAGCCGCGCTGGCCGTGCCACCAAGCGGCCCCCGTCGGCGCAGCGACGACACCACTGCTGCGCTCGTAGCTCACCCGCTTCTGCGTTCATGGGGTCGGCTGCCCCGGGAGACCACCACGCTGATGGCCGATGCCGAGGCCGTCGGGTTCCCCCGTCTCCAGCCCCTCGCCTCCACGCCCGAGGTGGCATCTCCCACCCTGCTGCAACAGGTGCAACAAGACCTTCGGGCCGGCCGTGCCCCCACCGGTACCCGGCCCTTCGATCCGGATGACCGGTCGGTTCAGTTCCACGCGGCCTACGGGTTTGCCCGACAGGTGGATGTGCTGCGAGATGCACTGCTCCACGCGTTGGAAGACCATCCGGGCCTCACCGAAGACGACATCGTTGTGGTCTGCCCGGCGCTCGAGCGGTTCGCTCCCTTGGTGGAGGCCGGTCTGGGCCCGTCGGCGGGCACGCCGGGTAGCTGGTCCACGCCCCACTCGGTGGTGGCCGATGCGCCCGCGCTCCGGTACCGGATCGCCGACCGATCGGTCAGCGGCACAGACCCGTTCACGGCCGGCATCCTGGCTGTGCTCGATGCGGCCACCAGCCGGTTCGATGCCGTCGATGTGCTCGACCTGGTGGCCCTGCCGGCCGTGCGGGAGCGCTACCGCTTCTCAGACCTGGAAGTGGCCCGGGTGGCCGACTGGGTGGCCGAAGCCAACATCCGCTGGGGGCTCGACACCGACCATCGCCACCGGTTCGGCTTGCCCACCACCATCACCGCCAACTCGTGGGAAGCGGTGCTCGACCGACTACTCGTGGGCTCAGCGGTCACCGACAACGACCCGGGTTTCGCCTTCGGCGGCGTGCTGCCGTTCGGCATCGAAGGCGATGACGTAGACCTGGCCGGCCGCCTGGCTGATCTGCTCGCTCGGCTTCGGACCTTGGCTGCCGAGACGGCTGCAGACCGGTCCCTCACCGCCTGGCTCGAAGTGGTGCGCGACACGCTCGAAGGGATCGTTGCCCCCTCCCGGGAGAACGATCGCCAACCCGACAGCTTCCACCGGGTGCTGGCCGCCCTGGCCGAGGAGGCCACCGCCGACGGGGAGCCCTCGGCAGTGCCCCTCACCTTCGCCGATGTCCGAAAGATGCTCATCGAACGCCTCGTGGCTGCCCCCGGCCGGCCCCGCTTTTTCGGTGGTGGTATCACCGTCACCTCGCTCAACTCGCTGCGGTGGATCCCTCATCGGGTGGTGGTCCTGCTGGGCATGGACCAGGCCGCCTTCGGTCAGGCCCCCGGCGATGGCGACGACCTCGGGGCGATCAGCCCGTTGGTGGGAGACCGGGACCAGCGGGCCGACGGGCGCCAGGCCGTCCTCGAAGCCGTGCTGGCCGCAGGAGATCAACTCATCGTGATCCGTGACGGCCACGACGTGCGCACCAACCAGGAGATCCCCCCGGCCGTCGTGGTGGCCGAACTGCAAGATGCGGTGCTGGCCACTTTGGCCCCTTCGGTCGATGGCAGACCGATCCCCATCGAGCTCCACCATCCTCGCCAGCCCTTCGATGAACGTGCTGTCACCGATGGCGGTCTGGTCGTCACCGGCTCATGGTCGTTCGACCCGGGAGCAAAGGCCGCGGCCACCGCCCGCCGCGCCCGGGTCGCGGTCCTGCCGCCGTTCCTGGCTCAGCCATTGACAGCCGTCACCCCCGACGTCATCGAGTTGGCCGACCTCCATGCCGTGTTGGCCGACCCGGTGCGGGCCTTCTTGCGTCACCGTCTCCAGGTTCGACTTCCCGAAGCCGAAGAGCAGCCGTCCACCGTGCTTCCCGTCGAGGTGACCGGCCTCGATGGCTGGAAGCTCGGCGACCGCTACCTCGAAGGTCTTCGCCAGGGCCTCGCGACCGAGGAGATCACCCGCTACGAACTGGCCCGCGGCTCGATCACCCCGGGTGGACTGGGCCTTAGGGTCGTCGAGAAGTATTCCGAAGTGGCCCGTGTCGTGTTGACCGATGCCGAGGAGCGAGGGTTGGCCAAGGCCACACCAGAGCCGGTCACCGTGGATGTTGCCCTGCCGGATGGCACTCGCATCGTCGGCACCGTGGAGGATGCGCTGCACGGGCCCGAGCGGGGACCGGTGCGTCTAGGCGTAGGCCGCACCAAAGCGAAGTACCGGCTAGCGGCCTGGCTCGATCTCATGGCCCTGGTGGCCCACGACCCTGCTGAGAGTTGGAGGTCCGTGGCCGTGCACAAGGCCGACAACAGCAAAAAACAGCCGGAACCAGCCCCCATCGATCTGGTTCCACTCGGTGTCGACCCTGCGGCACGCCGGGCATCGGCGCTGACCGCGTTGACCATGGTGGTCGACCTGTTCCAGCGCAGCCGCCGTGAGCCGATTCCCTTCTTTCCGACCCTGTCCTACGGGCTGCACCAAGGTGAGCCGAAGCGCTCCGACTGGACCGACTCGATGGGCTGGGGCGAAGGCGACACATCGCAGGTTGCCCTCACTTTTGGGGCCCCGGACTTCATCGAACTGCTGGCCCTGCCGGCCCAACCCCACGATCCCCCCGGCCCGGGCGAGCGCGTCGAACGCTACGGATCCCTCGTGTGGTCGTCGGTGGAGAACACCAGCGTAGACCTCGCCGATCTTGATGTAGACCAGGAAGACCCGTCGTGATCAGCACGAAACGATTCGAGCTCACCGGTGCTCTCCCAACAGGAGGCTTGGCCATCGAGGCCAGTGCCGGTACC
>JBDTBS010000127.1:0-7984 GCA_039924035.1 Aquihabitans sp.
GGGGTGACGGCAGCGGCGGCGGCGGATCCGGAGGACGCTCACGATTAGAAGCGAGGCCCAAAATCGGCCGTCGCCCGGCGATCACCCGCGGATCGCTCCGATCGCCCGGCACCGCCAGCCGTCGTGCACAGTCGTCATCCGTGGCCCTGATGCTCGACGACGACGGGTTCACCTTCCTCGACGCAACCCCCGATGCCGACGGCTTCTGGGCCACCGACGACAGCATCTCCTTCGATCACGGCGTGGTGTATGGCTTCGCAACGTGCGGCGACCCACTGGCCGATGGATTCGTTTACGACCCCCAGCTGGTGGAGGTGAAGGCCGCGATCGAACCGCCGCCCACCACGACCACAACCACGACCACGCCGAACACCCCGACCTCGCCGGTGGCTCCGCCGCCAGCTGTGGCGGTCGCGGCCGTTCCGAAGTACGCCGGCTGACCGCCCGGAACCGCTAGCACCCTTCGGTGCCTTCGGCAGTGGGATCCCACTAAAGATCGGAAACTCCCCGAACCTCCAGGGTTCGGGGAGTTTCGGGTTTTCAGGGTTTGATGTCGGAGGGCTTTCCCGGTGGGCTTCCAGCTTGAACGCGCAGCGCTTGGAGAGCCCGTAGTAGCGGGCGAGCCCGTAGCCACGGGCGACCTCAGCCTGGGACCGACGCCATGGTCGCAGCGATGGGCATGTTCATGCCTGGCAACGCGATGGTTTCTGGAAGGGCAACTTCGATCGAACGAGCGACGACGGGCGCCTGAGCCACCGCAGTTCCATGGATCTCGCCCTTGCGTTCCTCGGCGAGCACCCAGCTGATGACGGTGACGAGACCTCCGACGAACGGCCCTCCGAAAAACGCGGGCAGCAGGGCGACCATCGCTGCCTCTCCCCAACCAATACCTGCGGGCAGGCACATCAGCATGGCGAGCGCGAAGCAGAAAGCGATTCCCAGCGCAATGTTGCGTTTGATCTGTCGGGTCAGCACATCTTGAGCGGTCGTTGACATCTCGGACCTCCTAGGTCGTGGACATCTTACCATCTGATCATCTTCGGCTACATGCAGCTGCGCATATGATAAAGTTTGCATATCTTTGATGAGGACCTGTGGAGCGCTCCCGTACAGCCCGGTCGAACTCGAAGAACCGGCCGCGGCTGGCCTTCAGGCCTTCTTGGCCCGCTTAGGCGATGCTGGCGGTTCGGTGAAGTCGAGGGTCTCGAGTTCGGCGAGCAGATCGCGGGTCTCGGTCAGCGACGTCGACAGGATCGCCCTGGTGAGCTCGAGCAGTTCGAAGATCCTCGGGTCGATGACCGAGTACATGACCGACGAACCTTCTTTGCGGGTCTGCACGATGCTGGCCCGGCGCAGCACGGCCAGCTGCTGCGACAGATGCGAGGGCTCGAGCCCGACCTCAGGGATCATCGATCCAACCGAGCGCTCTCCGGCCCGCAAGAGCTCGAGGATCCGGATGCGGCCCGGGTGCCCGAGCGTCTTGTAGAAGTCGGCTTTCACTTGGTAGATCGGGCGGTTCACCGGCGTTCGCTTTTCTGCTCGGAGCGCTGCGCCATCGGCCAGAACGACACATCACATGACAGTCTCGTCAGTTGCGCAATATATCAGGTTCCTGATTCTGGTCGCGCGGTGCCCCCTACAACCGGGCCCCGCGACTTATGGCAGAACAACCCGGCGAACTGGGCGCCCTCGGCAGGGTTCGAACCTGCGACCGGCCGCTTAGAAGGCGGCTGCTCTATCCAGCTGAGCTACGAGGGCGGGGCCGGTACGAGACGTGGCGCGAAACCTCCGCGCTCCGCCCGTGACCGACAGCTGCCCATCGTATGCGGCGGACAAGGTCCGCCTTGAACGTCCAAAGGCGCGACCCCGTCTCGGAGCATTAGTACGCCGCCGGCCCGTTGGGCAGACACAGCTGCCCGTTAGGCGCGATCACCGAGGGCCAGATCTCGCCCGGTGAAGTAGATCGTCACGTTTGCAACAGAACTGAAACAAAATTCCGGCGTGGTGTTGAACATGTGACTGATGTGGCCGATGGGGTACCTGCGATTGGATCTCACGACCCTCTCTGTTACGGTTTCATGACGATGGCGAGGTTCGCCGGTAAGGAGCAACGAACACATGCGTCGACGTTCACTGGCCATCACTGCCGCCGCAGCCTTAATGCTGCTGGGTTCGGTTGCCCCCCAACTGGCTGAGTCCGCCCCTACGGGCGACCCCCGAGCCGAGCGGGAGCAGGTCCGGGCCGAGGCGGCCATGGTCGCGGCCAACATCGACACCTCCAAGGCCTCCCTCAGCGAGGTCGACGCTGCCCTGCAGACATTGCAGGCCGACCTCAACACCCAGCAGGCCGCACTGGCCCGGGCCGAGAAAGAGTTGGCACAGGCCGAGAAGGACATCGTCGATGCCGAAGCGTCCATCGAGGAACTGACCACCGAGATCAGCGCGCTGCGCGACGAGATGCGCCGCCGAGCCGTCCAAGCCTTCGTGAACCCCACCGAGGACGATGTCCTCACCACGCTCGATACCCAGGACTACTCCAGCGCCGCCAACCAGCGCTTCTATGTGGAACTACGGGCCCAAGACGATGCCGACGTCGAGAACCGCCTCGAAGGTGCCTCCGTCGACCTCGAAGCCCAGCGGGTCAAGGCCACCGAGGCGCGAGAGACCGCTGATGCCAAGCGGACCGAGCAGTCCGAGCGCACCGCATCGGTTGCCGATGCCAAGGCTCGTCAGCAGAAGGTTTCCAACAGCCTCGAAACCTCTATCAACCAGCAGGTGGCCCGCAGCCTCGAACTGGCCGACACCGACCGTGAGCTCTCCGCCGAGATCGCGCGGCAGCAGGCTGAGCTTCTCGCCCGCCTGGTGGCCCAGCGTGAAGCCGAGGCTAAGGCTGCAAAGACCCGGGCCACCGAGGCCCACAACGCCGAGCTCAATCGGGTGCGCCAAGCCGAGGCCGCAGCTGCGGCCAACGTGTCGGCCGGTGGCCAAGAGACTGCACCGTCGGCACCATCTGCACCCTCGACTGGTGGTGGCACAGCCGTGGTCGAGCCCGGTCCGAACGATTCCGGTGTTCAGCTGGCCTATGTGCAGGGCATCCCTGTCAATGCCATGGTCGCCAATCAGGTGACGGCGATGATCAACGCCGCCGCCGCCGATGGTGTCTCGTTGCGGATCGGCAACTCCTACCGCTCGGTCGCCCGTCAGATCGAGCTGCGGCGCAGCAACTGCGGCTCCAGCTCCTATGCCATCTACGACATGCCGTCGGGTTCGTGCCGTCCCCCCACCGCCAAGCCGGGCCGGTCGCAGCATCAGCTGGGCTTGGCCATCGACTTCGCCAACTGCTCGTCTCGCGGAACAGCCTGCTACCAATGGCTGGCCGGCAACGCCAGCCGCTTCGGCTACTACAACCTTCCGAGCGAAGCCTGGCACTGGAGCACCACCGGTAGCTGACCACTTCTGGTCATCGTTGTCTCCCAACCGAGACGCGTTTCGGAGCAATAGCCCACGCGCCATGGTTACGACACCATCGGCGACCGGGCGGTCGACACCGCCGTTCGCGCCCCTGATCCAGGAATTTTGGGGCTGCTGTTGCTGATGTTGTCAATGTGGCCAATGATGACGACCATGATTGGATCGGTCCCACCGGCCTGTTACATTTCCATGACGACGCCGGCACCCTCCGATTGCCGGCCTGGAGGAAACCTGTGCGTCGACGACTGACAGTGGTGCTCGCGGTACTCATGGCGCTTGCCTTGTCCGCTCCCCAGCTCGCCAACTCCGCCCCCCACACCGACCCTCGGGCCGAACGGGAACAGGTTCGGGCCGAAGCTGCTCAGGTCGCCACCCAGATCGACACCAGCAAGGCCACGCTGTCCGAGGTCGATCATGCCCTGCAGACCCTGCAGGAGAACCTCAGCACCCAAGAAGCAGCCTTGACCCGCACCGAGGCCGAGGTCGCCCAGGCCGAGAAGGACATCGCCGACGCCGGTGCCGCCATCGAGGAACTCACCGCCGAGATCACCATCCTCCGAGCCGACATGCGCCGCCGGGCCGTTGCCGCCTACGTCAACCCTCCAGAAGAAGATCTGCTGACCACGCTCGAGACCCAGGACTTCTCCATAGCGTCCAACGAGCGCTTCTACGTGGAACTCAAGTCGCAGGACGACGCCGAGGTGGCCGACCGTCTCAACGGGGCCACCATCGACCTCGAGCACCAGCGCACCAAGGCCACCGAGGCCAAGGAGCGGGCCGAGGCCAAGCGGGCCGAGCAGGTCCAGCGCACCGAGGCCGTCCGACAGGCCCGAGCCGACCAGCAGACGCTCTACGCCAACGTCGAGGCCACCATCGATAGCCAGATCGCCCGCAGCGTCCAGTTGGCCAGCACCGACCGGGAACTCTCGTCGGAGATCGCTCGCCAGCAAGCCGAGTTGGTGGCCCGTCTGGCCGCCGAGCAGGAAGCCCGCCGCGAGGCCGAAAGCCAGGCTGCAGCCCGCCAACTGGCCGCTCAGCAACAAGCCGACAAGGACCAGGCCTCACAGCAGCAACAGACCACCACGACCCCTGCTCCTCCCACCACCGGTGGCGGCGGAGGTGGTGGCGGCGGCGGCGGCGGCGGCGGAACCAGCACCCCTCCCCCTCCCCTACCCCCAGTCAGCGGTGGTGGTAGCGGGACCGGTACCGGCGGCATCCCGCTGTGCACCGTCGGTGGCATCACCATCAACTGCGCCATCCAGGGTTCGGTCACCAACCTGCTCAACGCGGCCCGCGCCAGCGGAGTCTCGTTGTCGGGTGGCGGTTACCGAGACCCGGCATCGCAGATCGCCCTACGGCGGGCCCACTGCGGCACCAGCCACTACGCCATCTACCAGATGCCATCGAGCCAGTGCCGTCCGCCCACCGCTCCGCCGGGACGGTCCCAGCACGAGATCGGCCTGGCCATCGATTTCAGCAACTGCTCGTCGCGAGGCTCGGCCTGCTTCCGCTGGCTGGCCGCCAACGCCTCCTCTTTCGGGTTCTACAACCTGCCGAGCGAGCCCTGGCACTGGTCCACCACCGGCAACTGACCCTTCCCGGGCAACGCTGCATCGGCGGGCCGCATGCACTTCCCCGGCCCCCGGGACTGCAACCGGGCGATTGATATCGCTCCATGTCACGTAGATCATCGAGGGACACGAGCTATCGGCTATCGCTCTATCGGCTATCGCTTCCGTGCGGACCAGCCTGGTTGATCGTCATCGGGCGTCATGGCCGCTCCCTCAGATTTCGATGGTCTCCACACCGACAGGACTGCCGTGGCGCCTGCCGATGAGTCGCTCTCTCGGACCGAACGCAACTCGTCACGGTGATCGCACCCGACCCAACCCGGGACGCGACGACGGGGCCCGGCTGGAGCCGGGCCCCGTCGTCACACTCGGGGGGAGTCGTTGTCTGGCTGAGATTCAGCCAGCGTCGGGCATGAAGTACCCACCGATGTCGATCACGAAGTGAGAGCCATTGCTGTAGGAGCCGGCCAAGATCTCACCGTTGGCCGCCAGGGTGATCGAGCCCGTGTTGGTGGTTCCCTGGCCCTTCGCGAAGTTGAGGAAGGTGGCCTGCGGGGCCGCGGCCCCGGCTGGCCAGGCCCGGAAGAAGCCATTTGCCGACGGGGTAACGGCCGAAACCGAAGCTTCGACGGCTGACACACCCACGGGCACATCGCAAGCACCGGCCAGAGGAACCCTGCGGGTCTCGTTGGCGGCGAAGGCCCCACGGGCGGTCCGGGTGTCGAGCACCCGGCACGGCGTCTGAGCAACGAAGGAAGAGCCCACCACGCCGACCGGGAGTTGGTCCCGCTCGATGAAGTAGCCCTGGACATCGATGACGAAGTCGGCGCGACCGCTGAAGTTCTCGACCGACATCCGCCCGCCGCCCAAGGCGATGGCCCCGGTGTTGGTGGTCGCCTCGGACTTCGAGTAGTTCAGGAACGTGGCCGTCGGGGCCGCCGTACCCGTGGGCCAGGCCCGCAGGTAGCCGTTGGCCGAAGGTGAAACGGCCGAAACCGATGTCTCCACTGCGGCAGCTCCCGCCGGCAGGTCGCACCCTCCCGGGCGCCCACCTTGAACAGCGAACTCGGGACCAGAGCCAGTGACGGCGAAGTCAGCGGTCCGATTCGGACCGAAGAACCCAAGTCCGCGACGGCTGTCGACAACGCGACACGGCGTGATGGGCACGTAAACGGTGCCCCTGGTGGCTTCAGGCACGTCGAGCTCGTCGAGGTAGTAACCCTGCACGTCGATGACGTAGTGGATCGCCCCTCCGAAGCTCTGTGTTCCAAGAGCACCGTCGGTTCCGAGCGTCACGGCGCCCGTGTTGGTGGTGCTCCGTTGCTTCGTGAAGTTGAGGAAGGTGGCTTGCGGAGCGCCGACGCCAGATGGCGAGGTCCGGTAGTAGCCATTTGCTGATGGTGTAACAGCCGTAACCGAAGCTTCGATGGCTGAGGCGTCGCTGGGAATGCCACACTTTCCGGCGACCGCCACCGAACGGCTCTCGCCGTTGGTGTACTTACCACCTTCGTAGCGGGTGTCGAGGATGCGACAAGGATCAGTCGGCACGAACACGTCACCGATCAGGTGGGCGTCGGAGCCCCCGAAGGCTGGCGCATCGAAGGCCAGCAGGGCCTGTGGCGTCGATCGACGCCACTGATCCCGACCACCGGAGTCGATACCGTTCTGAACAGCGTCATCGAAGGACGCTGAGTTGTAGGCAATGGCCCCGAGTTCGAGCTCACCGCCAGCTGTTCCCGCGGTAGCGGTGTTCAGCTGCTGCTGTGCCACCCAGGCCGCAGCTTCGTCGGCAGCATCGGCACGGCCCACGGCCCGCAGGGCCTGCGCGGACAAGCCGGTCGTGTTGGTGTTGAAACCGGCAGCGAAGCCGGTCCCGGCGATGCCACCGGAGCCGTCCTGACGGGCCAGGAGCCACGCGGTGCCGTCGGCGATGGCCACGTTCGTGGCCATCGTCCGAGGTGCGGACGCCAAGGCCTGCACGGCCAGGGCCGTGTAGTCGGTGTCCGCGTTGGAGTCGTCGGTGCAACCCTCGTCGCCTGCGTAGGCACCGCGGAAACCACCGCTCGGGCACTGTTGATCGATCAGGAAGTCGACCGCGGGCGCGGGCACTCCGTCATCAGTGTTGGCAAGGGCCATCATCGAAAGGGTCTGGCCAAAGCCGTTGCTGTAATCGTCAGAGATCGGCAGGTCCGAGAACCGACCGGCTTGGGTGCCGGTGGACTGCATGCCGTTGCGGACCTCGGCCTCGAGGTCGAGTCCGTCCACGTCAGCCGAGTCCTCGCCCATGAGGGTGGTGGCCAGCAGCGATTTGCCCAGCGCACCAGAGATGCGGCCGGTGCCATCGCCGTAGTCCTCGTCGGTCACGTAGGAGCGAAGGTCGTCGACCACCAGGTCGTAGGCGTCCTGAGCGGCGGGATCACCGGACCGGCCATTGAGGGCGAAGGCCATGATCGCGTCGAGGGTCAGGCCGTACTCGATGGTGCCCGGGCTGAAGCCGGGCATGGTTCCACCGTTGGCTTCGAGCTCACAGCCGAGCCAGTCGAGGGCGGCATCAGGCCCACCGGCGCCTGACAACGGGACGGAACACGTGTTGTTGAGCACGGCAATGCCGGTCAGGTCGAAGCCTGCGCTGCCGGTGAGTGGATACGGGTCGTAGATGGGCCGACCGAACGAGTCGAGGTCGTTGCCGTCACCGACGATGTCCTTCAGGCGCACGTGGGTGATGCGGTCGAGGTCGACCGTGCCCGAGCGGACCTCGGGCTTGTTGGCCAGGACCGAAAGGTCGAACGGGGTGCCCTTGCCGGCCAGATCCTTACCGGGCAAGCCGCCCAGTTCGGAGGCAGCCTGGGTGCCGAAGGCGGCGACGGGGGTGGCCCGTCGACTGGCCGTGTCGAAGCGCACGAAGTTGGTGCCGTCGCTCGATACCTCGAGGTAGGCCACCT
>JBDTBS010000128.1:0-9348 GCA_039924035.1 Aquihabitans sp.
GAGGTTCAGAACCACGCACCCGTGCGCCTATCCGATCTGGCCACTTCGATGAGCCTCGACCGGTCGATCGCCAGTCGCCAGGCGGAGTCACTGGTGCAGGCCGGTTTCGTGGAACGCCGACCCGACCCGACCGATCGGCGCGCCGCACTGTTGGCCCCCACTCGGAGCGGACGTTCGGTGCTCACTCGACTGCAGGCTGAGCGGAAGCGATGGCTGGACCGTGCGGTGTCCACGCTGCAACCTCAGGAAGTCGATGCCCTGGGGTTGCTCCTCCCACGGTTGGTCATGGCCATCGAACAGGCCGAGGCCGACGCCGACGCCGGTCAGCGTCGATGACCGCCCCGAGTGCAGGCGTCGAGCTGCTGGTCAACGCTGGTCAGCACATCTGATCCGACGGAGGCGACCGATAATCGGCCCCGGCACGGTGGGTCTCGGCCCGGCGATGAGGCCGTCGCCGCTCGCGATCACGCTCGTGACTTTCATCACAAGACTTGTATGCGGTGTGCGAACGTGATTAGGTCGATTCAGTCAATGCAGCCGTCTGAAGCGAAAACCGAGCGTTATCCCGACCAGACCAAGACGGTTCGGTCGGGCCGAGCGACTCCAGGTGACGGGGCAGCAATGTGGGAACTGGCGGACCAGTCGACGCTCGATTCGAACTCCCCCTACGCCTACATCATGTGGGGGGACTACTTCGGTCTCACCAGTCGGGTGGCCCACGATGAGACCGGTCTGATCGGCTTCGTCATGGGTTTCCGGCCCCCCGAGAAGCCCGACACCCTCTTCGTGTGGCAGGTAGGAGTTTCACCCCGAGCCCGCAAGACCGGCTTGGCGTCACGCCTGATCGAAGAGATCTGGGCCGCCAACGAGGGACTCCGGTTCCTCGAGTCCACGGTGACGCCGAACAACGCCGCATCAGAACGCCTCTTCCGCTCCTTTGCCGAACGGCACAAGGCGGCGGTGGAGACCACCGTCCACTACGGCGAAGAACTTTTCCCCGTAGGGGACCACGAAGCGGAGATCCGCTTTCGGATCGGACCAACCGATCCGTGACCTCGTGCGCCCCCGACGGGCGCCCGGGTGGGCACGTTGCCCAGTAACCCAAGACCACATTCAAGGAATGACTTAAAGTGAAGACCTTCGAGACCTACGAGTCCGAGGTGCGCGGGTATATACGGTCGTGGCCGACCGTGTTCACCAAAGCCGAGGGCCATGTCCTCACCGATGAAGACGGTCGCGAATACCTCGACTTCTTCGCCGGCGCCGGCGCATTGAACTACGGCCACAACAACCCTCTCCTGATCGACCCTCTGGTCGACTACCTGGGTACCGGCGGCATGCTCCACTCCCTCGATATGGCCACCACGGCCAAGCGAGACTTCATCGAGACGTTCGTGAAGCGGGTGCTCGAACCTCGCGACCTCTCCTACAAGCTCCAGTTCCCCGGCCCGACCGGCACCAACGCCGTCGAGGCGGCGCTGAAGCTGGCTCGCAAGGTGACCGGCCGTGACAGCATCATCAGCTTCACGAATGCCTTCCACGGCATGACGCTCGGTTCCCTTGCGGTCACCGGCAACTCGATGAAGCGAGGCGGTGCTGGCGTGCCGCTCAACAACGCCATGCCCATGCCCTATGCCGGGTTCCTCGGCGACGACAACGACTCCATCGACTACCTCGACAAGTTCCTCCTGGGTGAGAGCTCGGGCGTGGAAACGCCGGCCGCTGTCATCCTCGAGACCATCCAGGCCGAAGGTGGCGTCAACGTGGCGTCCGAACCGTGGCTCAAGCGCCTCTTCGAGGTGTGCCAGGACCACGACATCCTCGTGATCGTCGACGACATCCAGGTTGGTTGTGGCCGGACCGGCCCGTTCTTCAGCTTCGAGAAGCTGGGGCTCCGTCCGGACCTGATCTGCCTGTCCAAGTCGCTCAGCGGTTCGGGTCTTCCCCTGTCGCTGCTGCTCATCCGCCCCGACCTCGACGTCTGGGAGCCCGGCGAGCACAACGGCACCTTCCGTGGCAACAACGCCGCGTTCGTCACCGCCACTGCGGCGCTGGAGAACTACTGGGCCGATGATGCCCTGACCAAGGACGTCGCCCGCCGTGCCGACCAGATCACCGATGGTTTGCAGGGCATCTTCGACGACCACGACGGGATGTTCACCGATGTCCGGGGTCGCGGCATGATCCAGGGGATCTCTTGCACCGTGCCCGAGACGGCGTCTGCCATTTCCGCAGCAGCCTTCGACCTCGGACTGATCATCGAGACCGCTGGCTCCACCGGCGAGGTCGTCAAGACCCTGCCGCCGCTGGTCACCCCCGATGCTGCCATCGACGAGGCATTCGCCATCCTGCGCAAGGCCTGCGAACGGGTGGCCGAAGACCTTCCCGCCGCCAAGGAAATGGCGGGATCCAAGTGATCGTCCGCCACGTCGCCGACATGAACGGTACCGACCGAGAGACGTCGGGTGATACCTGGCGTTCGCGCCGGTTCGTACTCGCCGACGACGGCATGGGGTTCTCCTTTCACGAGACCACCATGGCCGCCGGCAGCGAGACCACCATGTGGTACAAAAACCACCTCGAGGCGGTGTACTGCGTGGCTGGTAGCGGTGAGATCGAGGATCTGGCCACCGGTGAGATCCATCCGATCTCCGATGGAACCATGTACGCGCTGAACGAGCACGACCGCCACACCCTCAGGGTGGTCGAAGAGATGCGACTCATCTGTGTGTTCAACCCGCCTTGTGTCGGTGGGGAGACCCACGATGCCGACGGTGCATACCCCCTCCTGGCGTCCGAAGCCGCGCCTGCCGCGTCGTGACCGCGAGCTCGACCATCAGTGGTCGGGTCGATCGGTACCCATCGAGGCAAGGCATCAGAGGGCAGATCACAGATCGGATCGACCCGGTCGTGTGGGGGAGTGGCCCCGGTCCTCTCACCGCCGAGCAGTTGGCCTCTTTCGAGGCCGACGGATACTTGGAGATCCCGGGCGTGTTCAGCGCCCAAGAGGTCGGAGCGCTCAATGATGCGCTCGACCTCCTGGCCGCCGACCCGGTGGTTCGGCGTGAGGAGCGCACCGTTGTCGAGCTCGACAGCGACGAGGTCCGTTCGGTGTTCGAGGTCCACAGGGACGGCTTCTTCGCCGATCTGTGTGCCGACCCTCGATTGGCCGATGTCGCCCGGCAAGTGCTGGCCGATGACGTCTACATCCATCAGAGTCGGGTAAACCTCAAACCCGGGTTCCGGGGCCGCGAGTTCTACTGGCACTCCGACTTCGAGACCTGGCACACCGAAGACGGCATGCCATTGCCCCGGGCAGTGAGCTGCTCGGTGAGCCTCACCGACAACCACCACGTCAACGGCCCTCTCATGATCATCACCGGATCACACAAGCGCTTCGTGTCCTGCGCGGGAGAGACCCCACCGGACCACCACCGTTCATCGCTGCGCCGACAGGAGATCGGGGTGCCATCCGACGAGCACCTGGCCGAACTGGTGCAGCAAGGCGAGATCCGTGACTGCATCGGCCCTGCCGGTTCGGTGACCTTCTTCGACTGCAATGCCATGCACGGATCCAACGGCAACATCACGCCGTATCCGCGGCGCAACGCGTTCTACGTGTACAACAGCGTGGACAATGGCCTGTTGGAGCCGTACGCGGCCCCAGCCCGACGCCCGAACCACATCGCCTCGAGGACGTTCGAAGCTCTGCCCCGTTAGCTGTTCAGCGGTGGAGTCAGCTCGAAGACTTCGGCCAAGAGCTCATGGGACCGATGCCGGTCCCCGGGGTCGGCGATCATGTTCTGCACCATGACCTCGTCGGCCCTGCTCTCGGCGACCATCTGCTCGATCGTGGCCCGCACCTGGGCGGGGTCCCCGGCCACGAACTGAGGCCACTGGCCCGAGACGATGGCAGTGGGCTGATCACGCTCGTCGGCGGTGAGCTCCCGAGCGGCGACGTCGGTGGAAGGGACCAGCGAATGGAAGTCACCTCGTCTCAGCCGGGCGTAGTAGCCCTTCGGCGAGCCGACCAGACGGGCTCCCTCGGCGGCAGTGTCGCCGACGGTGACGTTGATCGACAGAATCGCCCGTGGTTCTTCCAGGCCGGCTTCTTGCGGACGGAACTGCTGGCGATAGTGCTTCAGAGCTGGTGCTGCACCAGCCGGGTTGATGAAGCCGGCGAACGTGTACCCGATTCCGAGACCCGCGGCGAGGTTGGACCCGTTGGGGCTGGACCCCAGCAGCCAGGTCTGGGGGATTTCAGGTACTGAGGGCATCAACTTGGTGGTGGCGAAGGGATGGTCGTCGGGGAACCGGTTGTAGAGCCACGCCACGGTCTCGGCTATCTGCTGGGTGTGGTCAGCCTGCGCCGGATGTTCGCGATCCCGCTGGAGGGCCATGTCGGCCACGGGGCCGGCGGTGGCCCTCCCCATTCCGAGGTCGACTCGTCCCGGGTACATGGCTTCGAGCTGCTTGAACATCTCGGCCACCTTGAACGGGCTGTAGTGGTTCATCAACACGGCACCCGACCCCACCCGGATCGAAGAGGTCTGCGCCCCCGCCGCCGCGATGAGCAACTCAGGGTGATGCGATGCCCCCACGGCGCTCACGTGGTGCTCCGCGAACCAGATCCGGTGGTATCCCAATGCCTCGACCTGTCGAGCGAACTGGATCGAGTCGACCAGGGCCTGCTTCTCATCGGTACCGGGGGCGACCAGGCCGAGATCCACGACGGACAACTTCATACGTGCTCAACTCCAGAGGTACCGATGATCCGCCACTCTCATGGTGACGGTTTCGTCATGAGCCGCACGGTACCGGGGTTCCGCCGCCAACCGGGAAACCAGGACGTCTACCCACCATGGCGGTTCTGCCACAATTGCGGGACTGCCCTTTTTCAGCGACCTGCCCTGGAGCACCTTTTTTCAATGGCCTCATACTTGTACCGCCTCGGGCACTTCTGCTTCCGTCGTCGCCGCTGGGTACTAGCTCTGTGGGTTGGGCTGCTCATCGCCACTGGCGCTCTTGCCGCCGGGCTCGACGGCAAGACCAACGACGAATTCACGATGCCGGGAACCGAATCGCAGGAGGCGAGTGACCTGCTGGAGGCTCGATTCGCATCCGAGAGTGGCTCGTCCACACAGGTTGTGTTCGCGGTGAAGGATGGAGCGCTCGACGACCCAGCTCAGGCCGAGATAATCAACAGCACCATCGCGGCGATGGGCGAGGTCGAAGGCGTGACCATGGCCATTCCGCCTGCGATCACCGGTGCCATCTCAGAGGACGGGCGGGTCGGCCTCGGTTTCGTGCAGTACCCCGAAGCGGCCATGGAGGTCGCCGACGCGACCAGCGATGCCGTCGCCGAGGCAGCCGAGTCGGCCCGCAGCCAAGGCTTGCAAGTGGAGTTCGGTGGCGATGTCGTGCCGGGCCAGGAGACCGAGCCACCCTCCTCTGAGGCCATTGGTCTGATCGTGGCTGTGATCGTCCTGCTCGTTTCGTTCGGGTCGGTGCTGGCCATGGGCCTTCCGATCGTCACTGCGCTGCTCGGTCTCGGAATCGGGATGAGCGGGATCGCGATCCTGTCGGCCTACGTCGACCTGTCCTCGACCGCGCCCACTTTGGCGGTGATGATCGGCCTTGCCGTTGGGATCGACTACGCCCTATTCGTCGTCACCCGCCATCGACAGAACATGGCCACCGGTCTGAGCGTCGAGGAATCGGCCGCCCGGGCCAATGCCACCGCTGGTGGAGCCGTGGTGTTCGCCGGGCTCACGGTGGTCATTGCCATTGCCAGCCTGGCCGTGATCGGCATCCCATTCCTCACCGTCATGGGTCTGGCCGCGGCAGCCACGGTGTTGGTGGCCGTGGCCGTGGCCATCACTCTGCTGCCGGCTTTGCTCGGCTTCGTCGGCACCAACATCGACCGGTTCTCGGTGCCTGGCATCAAGAACCAGACCGGTGGCGCCGACGAAAGTGCCACCCTTGGTGCCCGCTGGGCCGAGAAGGTCACCCGTAGGCCGGCCATCTCATTGGCCGGAGGCCTACTGGTGATGGCCCTGTTGGCCATCCCCGTCCTGTCCATGCGCATGGGCTTCCCCGATGCCGGCTCCGAATCACCGGCCAGCACACAGCGCAAGGCCTACGACCTGGTGTCAGATGCGTTCGGCCCTGGATTCAACAGCACACTCCTTCTGACGGTCGATCTCAAGGATGCCGAGGACCCGGAAGCTGCGCTTGCCACCATCGCCGAGCGGGTCGAGGGCGTGCCCCACGTGCTCGACGTAGCCGACCCTCGACTCAACGATGCCGAAGACCTGGCTCTTCTCTCGATCACCCCCGATGGTGGCCCGGCGGCCCCCGAGACAGAAGACCTCGTCCATGATCTGCGTGGCGAGGTCCGTACCGAACTGGAAGAGGCCACCGGAACCGAGCTCTTGGTCGCTGGCACCACTGCAGCCACCATCGACATCTCCGACAAGACGGCAGCGGCGCTCGTGCCTTTCATGGCGCTGGTGATCGGCCTCACCGTGGTTCTCCTCATGGCCGTGTTCCGCTCGCTGGTGGTCCCCATCAAGGCCGCCATTGCCATCCTGGTGTCGATCGGTTCTTCCTTCGGTGTGATCGTCTCCGTGTTCAACTGGGGCTGGGGTGCAGAACTGGTCGGCCTGGACCAGACCATCCCGATCGTGAGCTTCTTGCCCATGATGATGTTCGCCATTCTCTTCGGGCTATCGATGGACTATGAGGTCTTCATCCTCAGTCGGATCCACGAGGAGTACCACCGCACCAAGAACGCCAAGCGCAGCGTGCTCGTTGGGCTGGCAACCTCAGCTCGGGTCATCACCGCGGCCGCGCTCATCATGATCAGCGTGTTCGCAGCGTTCGCGCTGGGCGACAGCCCGATCATCAAGATGTTCGGCATCGGCTTGGCCACGGCCGTCTTCCTCGATGCCACCGTTGTTCGCATGGTCATCGTTCCCGCAGTGATGACGTTGTTCGGCGACAAGGCCTGGACCCTGCCCGGCTGGCTCGACAAGATCCTGCCCAACCTCGACGTCGAAGGTGCCGGCCTGGTCGAAGAGCTCGAGGCCAAGGACCGGGCGGCCGATCTGGCCAAGTCCGGCGACACCGCCGAGCCCTCTCTGGCCGACTGAACAACTACCGCTCGACCCGACCAGGCGAATCTGGCGGGCACGGAGTTCATCAGAACTGGGAATGGGTGACGGCCGACCTTCGTCGACCGTCACCCACCTAGGTCAGACCGCGTAGCGCAGGATGGCCGCGGCCGTGCCGCCGCCAGGGACCTCCGGCGCGCGCACGGCAAGGATCCGTCCACCCGTCAGGTAGACCCGACGAGCGATCTCGTCGACCACGCCGTAGTTCACGGCATCGTCGTCGTCGTCGAAGGTGACGGCGCCGGTCTCGTCGTCGACGGAACCGGGCACCGAAGCGTCGATGTCGACCAGCAGAGTGTCGACCGCTCCGATGGTGGCGAGCCGGGCGATCTCAGCCACGTCGGTGGCCGCTCGGCCTTGCGATGCTCGCAAGCCGAACAGTTCGGCGATCTCGGCCAGTTCGGCGGCGTAGTGGGCATCGAGCACCGTCCTGGCGTCAGCAGCCAGCTCAGCGTCGGTGGTCTCCTCGGCGTTGCCCGCCCATCGGGTCTCCACCAGGTGCGGGTAGGTGTTGACAGCGCGAAAGAGTCCATCGATGCTCTCGGTGGCAGCCACGATCAGGGGCAGGTCCGAGTTGCCGATGACGCCACGCAGGGCATGGTCGATCTGGCGCACGTAGTGACGATCCCGGGCCTTGAAGAAGTGGTTGCCGCCCGAGCCCCAGGCATCGTCGGGCATGTCGGGAACCGGAACGTCGACGGGCGGCGCGTCAGGCCCGATCTCGAGCAACTGCACGGCAGCCTTGGAGAGGCGAAGGACGTAGGCAGCCTGCGGGAAGGTGGTGGATCGGAGCAGGGGCTTCAGGTGGAAGCGGTCCGATACTTCAACCATCTCGGTCAGCTCGTTGGGAAGGCGGAACGTCTGCACCCGGTCGGGGGTTGCGAACACGGCCAGGCTGTCGGCCTGGAACTTCCAGAACTCCTCATCCTCGACGAGGTCGTTGATCCCGGCCTCGATGCCTTCGACGGCGGATGGATCAGCGCTCTCCTCCAGTTGGCGGCGTGCTTCCGCGCCCAGCTGAGCAAGGGTCAGCGACATGGCGTGCCCTTCCTGGGAGAGCCGCGTGGTCGGCAGGTAGATCGTCACGCTGGCATCGCCGCGATGCTCGAACAAACGCCCGAGCTGGGCTCGGGTGGGGAGATCGCTGTGGGTCGTCATGGAATGGGTACCTCATTGGTCAAACGGTTGAAGATCGGTCTATGAACCGTAACGGGCAGGGCTGAAATCCCTCATTCCATGTCGAGCCATGTCGAGCGTCGATTCCTGCCGTTGTGGTGGCCAATGGGCCAGACTGTGGCTATGGACGAGATCTTGCTGGGGATCATCGCGGTAATCGGCGGAGCGCTGTTCTGCTTCCGTGGCTACCTCACCATGCGGCTGGTGATCCCCATCTGGGGAGCCTTCGTGGGCTTCTCGGCGGGTGCTGGCGCGGTGGCTGCGGTCACCGGGGATCATCTTCTCGCGGGGGCCTTGTCGTGGATCATCGGACTCGCCGTGGCCGTTCTCTTCGCTGGTCTGGCCTACCTCTACTACGAGATCTCGGTGGCTGTGGCCATGGCTGGTGTGGGCTTCATGTTGGGTTCCAGCCTGATGGTGGCCCTCAACGTCCGGTGGACGTGGCTCATCATCCTGGTGGGTGTGATCGTTGCTCTGGCCCTGGGCATCGTGGCCATCATCGGTGACCTCCCGATGATCATCCTGACCGTCCTCACGGCAATGGCCGGAGCTACTGCGGTGGTCGGTGGATTGATGCTGTTGGTGGGGACGGTGGATACCGAGGACCTCGGCCGGGCCGAGGTGGTCGGCATCATCCACGACGAACCGGCATGGTGGTTGCTCTATGCGGTCATTGCCGTGTTCGGCATAGTCACCCAGACCCGAATGATGCGCTCCATGGAGCAAAACCTGCGTGACCAGTGGGCGGCCGACGGCGGCCGCCAGTTCCGCGCCTACTGAGCAGTACGGCCAGCTCAACGTTCCCGCAACTATCATCTGCTCACCCCCGGCCTGGTGGAATGCCGTGGGAGGCCATGTGGGGATCAGGTGAACGCCGATTGTTCTAGCCGTGATCGGGCGTTTGATCGGAGGTGCAGTTCGGGCCATCGATCGCTGGAACCAGCGCCGCCTCCCGCGGGCATTGGCCCAGAACGTCGGGCTTGTGGACCAGCGCCGC
>JBDTBS010000129.1:0-10275 GCA_039924035.1 Aquihabitans sp.
AAAAAGATGTCTTGCCCCTTGGCATATCGGTCGTTGAGTGAACGGATCTGCTCGCGCGCGGCCGCCAGCAGCTCTTCGTCGCCGGGCATCACCTGCGCCGGCGCGTCGAAGAAATCCGACAGCAGCACAAAACGCAGTTGCGCGTCACGGTTGGCCAGGAAGCGGACCTCCAGCGCTTCCACCAGATCCGAGATCGCCGCAACGCTGCCGAACATCGTCGGCACAGCTACGACCGTTCGCGATCGCTCGGGAATACCCTCCGAGTAATCCATCCGCGGCAGCATGCGCGGCGTGGCCAGCAGGGTGGCACCCCAGTTCACGCAGGCCACTCCCAGTTCGCTGAAGGCAAGCATCCCCAGCAATCCGACAAGCCAGACCAACTCGTCGTCGGCGCCAAAGCGGAATGCCTCGTTGACCAGCCCTTGGGTGAAGAAGACCACCAGCAGCGCGATAGGCACCATGTACGCCAGCAGGGGTACCCGTCGCGCCGCCTTGCGCACCGAGGCTTCCACGGTGGGACGTGCTGCCAGCGCCTGCTCCAGCGACGTGCGCCCGTGGTCGGCGAGATAGAAGCCGATATGGGAGCGGATGTCGTCGCTGCGAGCGGCGCTTTCACGGGCGAGCTCGAGCGCCTTGCGCGCGACATCGATCTCTTCCAGACGACCGCGCCGTGCGATTTCTTCGGTGAGATGGCGATAGCGGTCGCGGGTCTCGAAGTCCATCTGCGAATAGGTCGCGGTGGGATCCTGACGCAGCACCGCATCCACCGCGCTCGCCGACTCCACGAACTCCTTCCAGTCGACCAGCGCCAGGAAACGCAAACTGGTGATGCTGTTGCTGACCGTTACCTGGTTGGTGGACTGGGCTTGCCCATCGGCGTGGAGCATCTGCTCGATGCTGCTCCCGCCATCGGCCAGCCACTGCTCCACCCAGCTCAGCACCAGTGCCAGCGCAGAGCCCTGCCCCTGCACGCGCCGCACCAACTCGGCCACGAACGCCGGCGTCATCGGCGGCTGGGACCGGGCCATGTCGGCGATCACCAGCACCAGATCCTTGGGTCGCGTCGCGGCGACATCGGTAACGCGGTCAGCCCACAGGTCGGCCAGGTCCCGCTGCCCACGGTCGGCGAAGATGCCGAGACTGACCCGGCGCTGGTTCCATGGGTGCCAATCACGCTCGTGTTTACAGCGGCCTCAAAGGTGCAGTGCTGGCCGCAGTCGTCGATGCCGATGCCGAGCGGGCCGCCTCTGTAGCAGCGCAGTACGGAGGAGTGGCGCTCACCTCGCCCTCGGAGTTGGCGGGACTGGTCGACGCTGCATCGATCGCGGTGCCGTCTTCGCTGCATCTCCCCGTGGGGGTCGAGTTGTTGGGCATGGGGATCGACTGCCTGGTGGAGAAGCCCTTGGCGGTGACCCCTGCCGATGGCCGAGCACTGGCCGACGCGGCCAAGAAGGCGCAACGCACCCTCTTGGTGGGTCACATAGAGCAGTTCAACCCAGCGGTGGAGCAGTTGACCAGAATCTTGCGGGGTGGTTCCACCGTGCGGGCCATCGATGCCCGCCGGATGAGCGCTGTGAGCTCTCGCATCACCGATGTAGACGTGGTGGCGGACCTGATGATTCACGACATCGAGATAGTTCTGAATCTGGTCGGGCAAGACGTCATCGACGTTGTAGCCCGTGGCGTGAACGCTGCCGAGGGCGACTCGCTCGCGTACGTGACCGCGTTGCTCACCTTCTCCGACGGCACGCTCGCATCGCTCACCGCCAGTCGAATCACGCAGAACCAGGTCCGCGAACTTCAGGTGACCACGGAAGACCGCCTGTTCGAGGTCGACTACGCGGCCCAGGAACTGCGGATCTACCGCCAAGGTCGCATTGGCATGCTCGACACCGGTGATTTGGCCGATGGCCAGTACGTGCTCGATGTTGGCACTGAGCAGGTCTTCGTTCGCCGATCGGAACCCCTATATGCGGAACTGACGCACTTCTTGGCTTGCATCAGGGGCGAGGAAACCCCGCGGGTGGACGGGGACCGAGCGGTGCGAGCGATTGAGATCGCCGCCCAGATAACTGAGTTAGCAAAGGGATTGACCATATGACGCAATCGAGTTTCGGACGAGTGTTGATAACGGGTGGCGCCGGTTTCATCGGTAGCCACCTGGTCGATGCCCTCTTGGCATCAGGTGCTGAGCGAGTCGTGGTGGTCGACACGTTCTTCTTGGGCAGCGAAGACAACCTGGCCGACGCTCAAGCCAAGGCTGGTGATTCTCTGGTGGTCTACCGCGAAGATGCCGCCGACTTCGGCGCGATGAGCGAGATCTGCCGCACCGAGAAGCCTGACCTGGTGTTCAACCTGGCCACCAAGGCGCTGCTCTACTCGTTCTTCAACCCTTCTGGTGCCTGCCGGGTGAACCTGGACATTGCCCTGACCCTGTGCGAGCTGCAGCGTGCCGGAGCATTTGGGCGGTTGGTCCACTCCTCGAGTTCGGAGGTCTATGGCACGGCCCGGTTCGTTCCGATGACCGAAGACCATCCGTTGAACGCTGAGACCACCTACGCCGCGGGCAAGGCAGCTGCAGATTTGGCGGTAGCCGCCTATGTGCGCATGTTCGATCTGGATGCCGTCACCGTGCGACCGTTCAACAACTACGGGCCTCGCCAGAACGAGGGTGCGTTCGCCGCGGTCATTCCATTGACGGTAAAGCGGATACTCGAAGGAACCCAACCCATCATCCAGGGAGACGGCAGCCAGACCAGAGACTTCATCTACGTCATGGACTCGGTCGATGCCATGCTGCGGATCGCCGCGACCGACGTTCAGGGCGAGACGTTGAACGTCGGCAGTGGGATCGAAACCTCGATCACCACGATTGTCGAGACCATCGTCGACCATCTGGGCTGGGATGGCGGAATCCACCACGAGCCTGCCCGCAAGGCCGATGTGTTGCGCCTCTGTGCCGGTGTCGACAATGCCCAGAACCTGGTCGGACCCTTGGCCACCACATCGTTGGCCGATGGACTGGCAAAGACCATCGACTGGTACGTGGAGCATCGACCGTCATGACGATGCCGATCATCAAACCCGATGTGTCCTTCGCTGAGGTGGCCGACGACATCGAGGCCATTTTGGATTCAGGCATGCTCACCAGTGGTTCATACGTGGCCGCGTTCGAAGAGGCATTGGCGTCGGCGGTCGGAGTAGCCCACGCGGTGACGACCACCTCGGCCACCACCGCTCTCCACTTGGCTCTGGTTGCCCAAGGCATCTCGGCGGGCGACGAGGTTCTGGTTTCAGACTTCACCTTCCCCGCGTCGGGAAACGTGATCGCCGAGATCGGAGCCATCCCGATCTTGGTCGATTCGGCGGTCGACTCTTTTGCCTTGGACATGGCCGATGCTTCCGCCAAGGTCACCAGTCGAACCAAGGCGATCATGCCGGTTCACCCCTTCGGCCAGCCCGCCGATATCGGCGCCGTCACCGCTTTGGCTACCGATGCCAACCTGGTCGTGGTCGAAGATGCGGCTTGCGCTCTTGGCTCTGGCGTGGACGGCCGCTCCTGCGGTTCTGTGCACCCCAGCGCTTTCAGCTTTCACCCCCGAAAGGTCGTCACCTCCGGCGAGGGTGGGGCCATCACCACCAACGACGACGACTTGGCCGACCGATTGAGGATGCTGCGGACCCATGGTGGCCGTCGTGCCGAGGTTGGGCTGGAGTTCGTGGAGAACGGGTTCAACTACCGACTGTCAGAGATCCCCGCCGCACTCGGGCTGGCTCAGTTGCGACGACTCGATGACATCCTGGGTGACCGTGCCCGCACGGCAGAGTCATACAACCAGCGTTTGGCATCCGTCGAGGGCATCTCTCTTCGAGTGCCTGGCGCCGGGCAGAACTGGTCATATCAGTCTTACGTGGTCATGGTCGATGACGGGGTCGACCGCAACCAGGTGATAGCTCGAATGCGAGAGCTGGGTATAGAGACCACCCTGGGCACCTATGCCATGCATGCGCACCCGGCCTTCGCCAAGTTCGGGTACCAGCGGGGAGACCTACCCAACTCGCTACGGGCCCAAGAACAGTCGCTCACCCTTCCACTGCTTCCGCACATGGACCCCGGCGACGTCGACCGTGTCGTCGAAACCCTGACTTCCGTGATCGAGGAGGCGAGGTCACATGACCGAAGCCACAAGCGGTGAGATAGACCCGGCCGCTCTGGCGGCGGCCATCAAGGCTTTCTACGAGGTAGCCGACGATGAGATGCGAGCACGGTGGGCCCGAAGCCTTCCAGTGGCCGAGGTCGTCCTCGACCGGTGGGAGCGCGCCGAGCGTCTCGGGTTCGGGCCTGGCGCCAGCATCTACAACAGCGCTCTGGTCTACGGAGACGTTTCCGTGGGGGAACGATCGTGGATCGGTCCCAACGTCGTGCTCGACGGTTCCGGCGGCGGACTGTCCATCGGTAGCTGGTGTTCGATCTCGGCGGGCGTGCAGATCTACACCCACGACACGGTGGCATGGTCGCTCTCGGCAGGCGCCAGTGACCGGGTGACCAAGCCGGTATCGATCGGCGACCGTTGCCACATCGGTGCTGGCGCTGTCGTGGCTCCGGGGGTTGCCATCGGCGATGGCTGCGTCGTCGGGGCCCAGTCGTTCGTGAAGTCCGACGTTCCCGACGGCGTGGTAGTGGCCGGTTCACCAGCGCGAGCGTTGGGGATCGTGGCTGGAACGGGCACGGCGGTCGAGGTCCACACTGACCCCGACGCTCAAGAAGAGGCACGACAGCGGTACCCCCCATCGTGAACGTGGCCGTGGTCGACATAGGTATGGGCAATGTCGGCTCGGTCGCGAACATGGTCCGCAAAGTTGGTGGCAACGCCAACGTGGTGACTGACCCCGGGGACCTGACTTCAGCTCAGCGAGTGATTCTGCCCGGCGTCGGGGCCTTCGATGAGGCAATGATCCGGTTGCGAGATCGCGGTTTCGTAGATTCTCTCAATGCCGTCGTGGTCGCCGGTAGGACACCTATTTTGGGCATCTGCCTAGGGATGCAGCTACTGGCTGAACGCAGCGGGGAAGGGGTCGAGCCCGGTCTGGGGTGGATTCGCGGTTCGGTTGACAGGCTGAGCGCAGAGGCGGCCAACGGACCCCGCAAGGTCCCCCACATGGGGTGGAGCAAGGTCCGTAGCTCCAAGGAGCATCCCTTGCTCGGGTCTCTCGATGATCAATCCCGCTTCTATTTCGTTCACTCCTATGCCCTCTGTCCCGCCGATGACGCCGACGCGTTGTTGGTGGCTCGCTACGGCGGCACCCCGTTCGTGGCTGCGGTTGCGCGAGGACCGGTGATGGGTGTGCAGTTCCACCCCGAAAAGAGCCACCGGCATGGGATGGGCTTGATGAAGTCTTTTCTACAGGTAGGGCATTGACTTCCCTCTTTGCCAACACGGCCGGCTCCGATGAGAGTTCCGACGAGGCGCCAAGGGTCATTCCGTGCTTGCTCCTCGACGACGACCGCCTGGTCAAGACCGTCCAGTTCGCCGATGCCGCGTACGTGGGCGACCCGGTAAACGTGCTGAGCCTGTTCAACTCGTTCGAGGTGGACGAGATGATCCTGCTCGACATCAGCGCGGTCCACTCTCGGACACCATCGGATCTAGCGCGGCTTCGTCATTTTGCCGAGGAGTGCTTCATCCCGTTGGCGTACGGAGGGGGCGTGACCACCTTGCTCCAGGTGGAACAGGTACTTGCCGCTGGATACGAGAAGGTGGTGCTCAACACAGCCCTGGCCGAGCTCCCCGAGCTGGTGCAGGAGGCCTCGCGAGTATTCGGCTCGCAGGCCATCGTCGGTTCCATCGATGTGCGCGGCGGATCAAGCGGTGAGGTCTTCGTGAACGGGGCTACCCGGGGGGTCGGCGAAGGGCCGGTGGCCTGGGCCAAACGGGCGGAAGCGCTCGGGGTAGGGGAGATCCTGGTCACCGCTATCGACCGCGAAGGCACCATGTCTGGCTTTGATCTGGAGTTGATCGAAGCGGTGGCATCCGTCGTGGGTGTCCCGGTCATCGCCCACGGTGGTGCCGGAAAGCGCAAAGATCTGTCTGGGCCGATCCACCAAGCATCAGCTTCGGCCGTGGCCGCTGGTAGCTTGTTCGTGTTCCAGGGTCCAAATAGAGGTGTCCTCATCAACTACCCGACCCGTTCTCAACTCGTACGGCTCATGCATCGATGACCCAGACCGATGATCAAGGTGTGACCCCATCCCCCGTCGAGGGCGCCGAACCGACGGCGCCTGGTTCGAAGCCCTCTGCCGAACGAGCCTGCACCCGCTGCTTGTTCCACACCGGCATTCCTGGCATCACTTTCGACGCGTCCGGGGTCTGTTCATACTGCTCCTTCCAGGATGAGATGGAACTTCAGTACCCCACGGGGGCTGAAGGTCAGGCCCGTCTGGCAGCCATGGCCGACAGCATGCGGGCTGCAGGCAAGGGAAAGAAGTACGACTGCATCGTTGGCGTCAGCGGTGGCTGCGATTCGTCATATCTCATCCATGCCATGGTCGAGCTGGGCCTACGCCCGCTGGCTGTTCACTTCGACAACACCTGGAACTCGCCCGTTGCCACCAGCAACATCTATGCGGTACTCGGTGAGCTCGACGTGCCGCTACAGACGTATGTCGTCGACAACAAGGAATATGACGACATCTACCGATCGTTCATGCTGGCCGGTGTCCGAGACCTGGAGTCGCCCACCGACATCGGCTTCATGGGCGTGCTCTACCGGGCCGCCGAAGAACACGACATCAGCTACATCGTCGAGGGCCACTCCTTTCGCACAGAGGGCGTCTCCCCACTGGGCTGGCTCTACATGGACGGCAAGTACATCCGGTCTGTGCACGAGCAGTTTGGGCGAGTGCCCATGAAGACCTACCCCAACATGACCTTTCGCAACTTCGTGAAATGGGCGGCGTTCAGCGGGATCAAGCGCATACGGCCGCTTTATTTCATGGACTACGACAAGGATGCCACCAAGCAGTTCCTGGCTGATACCTACGGCTGGGAGTGGTATGGGGGCCATCACCTAGAGAACCGGTTCACGGCCTTCTACCACTCATACTTCCTCCCCGAGCGGTGGGGAATAGACATGCGCATTCTGGGATATTCAGGGATGATCCGCAGCGGCCAGATGAGCCGAGCAGAGGGAGAGGCTCAGATGGCCCTCGACCCACATCTCGATGACGACATCATGGACCTGGTCAAGAAGCGCCTGGAGTTCTCCGACGAGGAGTTCGACCAGGTGATGGCCTTGCCCAAACGCCACTACAGCGAGTTCCCGACCTACAAACAGACCTTCGAGCGTCTTCGCCCGTTCTTCTGGCTGCTCTACAAGTTGGACCGGGTACCCAAGAGTTTCTACGTGAAGTTCTGTCAGTCGAATCCCTCGCTCGGTCGCGATACGTGAGTCGGCCGACGGGTTCGCCGCGGGTGGCGTTCTTCGGCAACGTCGCGAACAGTCACTTCCGGGCCGTTCGTGCACTACGGGAAGACGGGGTGGATGCTCACCTATTTGTGAGCGCCTCTGATGGGCCAACGTCTCGACCCGAGAACGACGACCCGTCGCTGGCCGACGGGTATCCACCGTGGATCCACTTTGGGCCCTGGATCACCGCCAGCACCCTCTTGGCCCCCTGGCGGGCCCCGATCACCAAGCAACTGGCCGCCTTCGACGTCGTTGTGTCCAGCGGCCCAGGGCCTATATTCGCGCAGTTCGCTGGCCGACCGTGGGCCTTCTATGCGACCGGCGGAGACCTCACGGTAAAGCCCTTTCCGCTCACCTTCTGGCGCTGGTATCCGTCGTGGCCGCACCGGGCTGCCGAGGTCGTGGCTGGCGGCTGGCAACGACGCGCGTTGCGGCGAGCCGACCAAGTGTGGCTTCAGCCGTTCGCGCCCATGGTCGATGCGGCGGACCGTCTGAGAGTGCCCCAATCAGCTCGTTCAGACCACTACTTCCCGATCGTGCTCGACACCGATGCATACCAGCCCGACGCGGATCCGACCCCGACAGCCCGGGCCTACGTGGACGAATCGGTGGGTGACGCCGAACTGGTGATATTCCATCCTTCCCGCCTGGTGACCGAGGCCAGCGACCAACTGGTTCGCACCGGCCAGTGGAAGGGCAACGACACGCTGATTCGCGGGTTCGCCGAGTTCGTGAAGACCAATCCCCATTGCGCCGCGGTGTTGGTCATGCCCGACACTCCGCTGTCTCGAGATGTCGACGGGGTCAGGCTGATGGTGGAGCAACTGGGCATCTCCGAGCATGTCCGATGGCTGGTACCGCCCGGTGGGCGTCTGTTCGACCGCCAGTTCATGCACGCGTTGTACCAGCGGTCTGACGTGGTGGCCGACGAGTTCGGTGTGGGCTGGTTCGGCTACGTGACCTTGGAGGGTTTGGCCATGGGCAAGCCCGTGGTGGGCAACATCGACCAGGAAGTTATGGGTCAGCTCTACCCCGAACATCCGATCGTGGCCGCAGCTACCCCTGCAGAAGTCGCCGATCGACTGAGCGACATAGCCGGTGACCTGGAGGGCACCAGAACTGAGGCGTCAACGCGTCGGCAATGGGTGATCGACCACCACAGCGCTGCTGCGGCCGCTGCCGTCTACAAGGAGGCCATCGTTGGACTGGCGGCCGGCGCGGCCACTTAGCCGGTCGGGCGCCGCACGAAGCGCTCGGTCAACGCACCAGAAAGGTCGCGCAAGCTGCCCTCAACGGTGAAGACCGCAATGAATCCCACCGCAAGAACGACACGGAGGGCAACCGATGCTCCTCCTGATGGCCAGGTAGCCAAAGTCGCAACCCCAGCCGCCACCAACACCAGACCACTCATTCTCAGCCACAGGTATGGGACAGGTGCTCGCTGCCTACCCAGGTAGACCGCCAAGGCCAGGCCCACGAACTGCCCGGCGGCCACCGCCCCCGCTGTGCCGCTGGCACCCCACCGAGCCATCCACAGGTTCAACACGATCCCTGTCACCGCGGCCACCGACGCCGCTATTCCCAGGTCCCTCATGTGTCGGCTGAGGGCACTCGGCATGGTTGCGACCATGTACCCGCCATAGCCAAGCGCGAACACCAGCGATAGCCCGATCGGTCGGATGGCTGGCCCATAAGCACTACCGCCGATGATGCGAACCACCTCGGGAGCGGTGACGGCCGCTAGAACAACGGCCAGACCGACACCAGTCATGATGCGGCGTCCGTCTTGCGCAATGTGTGCCAGGTCCTCGTCATCATGGGCGCTACCGAACGCTGCCGGCTCCCAGGCCATCTGAAAGCCCAGAACCACCAGCACGACCACCGAGGAGAACCTGGTGGCAACCGAGAAAAACGCTGCTTCGGAGGCCGAGGTGGACCGGATCAGCACCGTGCGGTTCACGACCTCGGCGATCCACATCGCTGCCACCGCTGGTGCCAGCGGGAGGCCAAGAATCAGTAGGCGCCGCCCGATCGACGCCTGAGGACGACCACGGAAGTAGCTGATCGCTAGGACTGTCCCCGCCAGGGCACCGAAGGTCATCGAGGCCGCCAGCGAGAACAGGACCGTGGTTGCAGTGGGATGCGACGGAACCAACACAACGATCAAGATCCCGTTGACCAACAGGTTGCCACCGCTCACCAGAGCGAACGCAACCGGCCGCTGATGATTCCTCAACGCAGTGAGAGCGACGAGGCCTACGGCATTTGCCAACATTGCAACGGCGGCCAGGACCAACGCTGTTGCGTAGTCGCCATCACCGAAGAGCCATCTCGATAGTGGTGCAGCAACCACGACCATCCCCACGATCGCTGCAGTCCCGAGGGTGGCGACCATGGAAAGCCAGGTCGGGAAGAGTCGTTGTTTGCTGGTTTCGTTCAGGTCGGCGAACAGGCGGGTGGCAGCCAGATCCATGCCGAGCAGCAACAACGATGCTCCTGCTGATTGGATGGAGGTCAGAAGGTCGACTCGGCCAAACTCGGTCGTGGTGAGGCTGCGGGCAACGATGGGCAGCAACAGCAGGCCAATGACCTTGCCTAGGGCCGCACCGGTTGCATACAGGGCCGAGTGCCGGACCAGACGCCCGAATCCCCGATCTGTCGTCGGGGCTTCCTCGTCGACTGCCGATGAGGAAGCTGGGGTCGCTCTCGGTTCGACGGGGAAGGTGTCGGGCTCAGGCACGGCCAACGAGGCCTGCGGCCAGGGCCTGTCCAATGAGGTTTGCAGCCATGCCCGTCATCCGTCGGCAT
>JBDTBS010000130.1:0-9622 GCA_039924035.1 Aquihabitans sp.
CGAAGTTGTCTTCAAGGCGGCTGAACAGTGCCAGTGCCCCGTAGAGCAGCACGAGCGAGACCAGACCGGTGATGGCCAGGTGGGTGAAGTACCAGCTCATCGGATGGTTGGGGAGGACGCCGGCCTCGGCCGAGCCCTCGGAGAAGTCGGGGTTGTACAAGAAGCGCTGGAAGGTGACCACGATGGTGAGGACGGGGTTGAGGGCAGCGATGCGCTCGCCTCGTTGGCCGTAGCGGTCGGCGATCAGGCTGTAGTTGAAGGCAATGGCCGACATCCAGAACCAGGCCAGCAGGGCCACCTCCAGGAGGTGCTGCGTGTCTCGCAGGTACACGTTGATGGCACTGAGGGCGATGGCCAGGGCGGTGCAGAAGATGATCAGCACCACCAGCGCCAACAGGAAGACCGGTAGGTATTCGATGGCCGGCGTTCTTTTGAACACGATCAGGGCCGCAATGAGGATCGAGCTCTGCAGGAAGAAGTGGACGATGGCCGAGAACACCGAGGCCAGCACCAGGGCTTCACGGGGGAACCACACCTTGGTCACCAGCTGGGCATTGCTCACGATGGCCGTGGTACCGCCGCTGAGACCGGCACTGAAAAGGTTCCAGGCCAACAGTCCCGACAGGAAGAAGATGCCGAAGTAGGGGACCGGCACCCGCGAGATGATGCTGAAGACGATCGAGAAGACCACCAGGTACATCAGTGGGTTCAGCAGCGACCAGATGAACCCGAGGACGCTGTTCTTGTACCTGACCTTCAGTTCCTTGCGGGTGAGGTTGCCCACCAGCTCCCGGTACTGCCAGAGATGGCTGACCCGCTGGAACGGCGTCGGCCGCTTGGAGACCTCGAGGGCTGGGCTGAGGCTGGCCCGTTCGGGCACGAGGGTGTCGCCACCTGGGTAGGCGGCCTTCGATCTGATGCTCACGGTCTGGTGAGGTTACTGCCGGGCCAGTGGCCGGGCGAGGTCGGCCACCAGGGCGGAGAGCTGATCGCCGAGCGACGACCAGTCATATCCGGCCCGAGCCACGTCTCGGCCAGCTTCCGCTCGTCGGCGGGCAGCTTCGGGGTCGGCCAGCACGGTGGCGATGGCATCGGCGAATCGTTCGGGCGGGGCCAACAGGAGGTGCTCCCCGTCGACCACCTCGACGCCCCGAGCTCCGAACGGGGTGGAAACCACCGGAACCCCGGCGGTCAGGTACTCGATGAGCTTGAGGTTGGTTCCCGAACCGGAGCGCATGGGGTTGAGGGCCACGTCGGCGGCATCGAGCAGGGCCGTCTTGGCCCCGTTGGTCACCGTGCCCGGGAACACCACGTTGGGCGGGGTGGGCGTGGCACGGAAGTGCTCGCCGTGGTGGCCGCACAGCAGGAACATGACGTGGGGCAGTTGATCGGCCAGTTCGATGATCATCTCGGCGGCATCGAGGTTCGGCGGATGCCACGACCCGAAGAACACCGCCAGGTGGTCGATGCGGCGTCCGACACCGGCATCACGGCGGTACCGCTCCCGCCAACGTCGGCTTCGCTCGGCGCGCTCCTCGGCCGACAGGATGCGGTCGCGAATGGTGGTTCCGTTGGGGATCACCACGAACGATGCCAGGTTGCGGCCATAGATCCCGGCCAGGGCCGCGGCATCGTCGGCCGAGCAGGCCACCACGGCTCCGGCCTCGGTGACGGCCGCCCGTTCGATCTGTCGGACCTGGTGGAGGAAGTCGGCCTTCACGTCGGTGGCGGGCAGGGAACGCTCCTTGAGGATCGACTCGACGTTGTACGCGTCATAGATGAACGGCACGTCGAGGCCAGCATCGACCAAGGCGGGATGCAGGTAGGGCTCGGCCAGCACCACGAGGTCGGCATCGGCCCCTTCCCGAGCGATGGCCTGAGCGAACGCGGGGGTGAGGGCATGGTTTATGCCGGACAGTATGTCGGTCACCGGCAATTGAGCCGAGGCGCTGGCTTCATCATCGGCGGTGCTGTGGGCCAGGGTGCGGGGAACCACGGTCTGGTCGAGCCCGGGGGCCACCGTCGAGGTGGACGGCAGGAACTCTCGCCCCACCAACCCGATCAGGTGGACGTCGGCGTGTTCGGCGAGAGCGCCGTAGAGGTTGCGGGCCCGCAGCTCACCGCCGTGACGGGGGGCATCGATGGTGAAAGTGGCCAACACGAGCACTTTTGGCCGTGTTCGGGGTCGCCCCGCGGATGACCCTGAGCGGCGAACGGGTGCTGTGGCCACTGCCGACACGATGGGCAGCTCGGGGGCAGGGGGCGGTAGGAGGGCATCGACAGCCCGGGCCCACGTCACCCGAGCCCCGCGGGCCTGGGCGGCTCGACCCATCTCGGCGGCACTACCCGGATCACGGGCCAGCCGGTCGAGGGCCTGGCCCAGCGACGAGGGGTTCGGGGCCGCAACTAGACCGGTCACGCCATCGTGCACGAACTCGGTTGGGCCACCGGAGTCGGTGCAGGTGACCACCGGCGTGGCCTGGGAGAAGGCCTCCAGCACGACGAGACCGAGATCTTCGTCGTCGGGCACGAAGGGCACAGCCAGTGCGTCGGCATACATGGTTCGCAGGGCATCGTCGGGCACGAAGCCGCAGAACTCGATGCGGGGGTCGTGGGCAGCCCGTTCACGCAACTGCCGGTCGAGTGGGCCGGTGCCGGCGATCTTCAGGGTTACGTCGGTGGCTACGTGGGCCATGGCATCTATGACCAGGTCGAGGCGCTTGGCCCCGTCGAGTCGCGATGCCGTGAACAGGTAGCGACCCGCTTGGGTTCGTGGCGGAGCGGGATCGAGATCACCGGGCAGGTAGACCACCCGGGGCCGGACGCCGGGCGGGAAGTAGTCGGCCCGGTTGGCCACCGTGCGCGATAGCGCGAAGTGGCGGTTGACCTCTCCGGGGGCGAGGGCGATCCGGTCGAACCAGTGCACCACCTCGCGGGAGAACGGCCCGGGAAAGGCGAGGTCGGGATGGTCGCTGCCGAGCTCGACCACAGCCTGGGCGAACCGGTCGAAGAACTCGGGAAGACCGCTGCGTTCGGACTGGCGGGTCATGTGGTCGCGGAGCGCGGCCACCTGTGGGGTCTGTGGCGAGGGATGCAGGGGCAGACCGAACAGGTGGTAGGTGTCGTAGAGACCGCGCAGCGGATGGAACATGAGCACCGTGTGCAACGGGTGCGATGCCATCCACGCCGGGTACTTCACCGAGATCACCTGGTCGAAGCGGGATACATCGAGGCGGGAGAAGTCGCGGTAGGCCCCGACTATTCCGGTCAGGGTGGTCTCGTTGACCGGAAGGCGCACGACCTCGGCCTCATGCGAGGTCAGTCGTTCTATGGCCGCGCGGAGGCCGTCGACCGCTCGTTCGGCGCCACCCCAGGTGGCAGGGACGGCCGCCGGGGCCAGCAGACCCACCTTCACCGCGCGCACCACCCATGTCGTTTCACGAAGCCCTCAGGCTACCGGTCGACCGGCGACGTCCGGTGCGTCGGCCGGGGTGGGCTGCATCTCGCCGAGGTCGCATCGATCGTTCGATCCCGACGGAGCCGGTAGATGACTCAGTGCGGCCCGGACCCTGCCGTCGTGTCCGCGAGACTGACCGCCATGTCGCCATCCGTCCGGTCATCTCAGGACCGTCCCGAACCGGGGACGGCTCCGTTGCCGGTGCTGTTCGACGCGACCTCGCTGTTGGACACCCCGACGGGCGTCGGCGTGTTCGCCCGGGAAGTCCTCGGCGGACTGGCCGCACGTGACGACGTGGCCATGACCGCGTTTGCCGTTTCCTGGCGGGGTCGGGACCGTTTGGCTCGTGCCGTCCCTGCTGGCATCGACGTCCGCTCACGGCCCATCCCGGCCCGTGTGGCCCGGCCCCTGTGGCGACACGGAACCTGGCCGTCGGCGCGGTGGATGGCCGGCCCAGCACGGGTGGTCCACGGTCCCAACCACGTGGTGCCGCCCGGTGGGGGAGCCACCGAACTGGTCACCGTCCACGACCTGACCGCGGTGCACTACCCCGAGATGTGTACCGCCGACGTGAGGCAGTGGCCGGCGCTGTTGTCTCGCTCGCTCGACCGGGGAGCCTGGATCCATGCCGTGAGTCATGCCGTCGGAGACGAACTGCGCGACCGCTACCCCAATGCTGCAGACCGCGTGGTGGTGATCCCCAACGGCATGCGCCGCCCGCCGGCTGAGGCTCCGGCTAGCGCGGCTGCGGTAGGTCGACACTTGGCCGGAGGCGATCGCTACGTGCTGGCCCTCGGAACCGTCGAGCCCCGCAAGGACCTGCCAACGCTGGTGGCGGCCTTCGACATCCTGGCCGCCGACGACCCCGATCTCCGCCTGGTCATCGCCGGGCCCGACGGGTGGGGGGCGGAGGCCCTCACCTCGGCCCGCGACCGGGCCGTGCACCGTCGTCGCATCACCCGCCTCGGCTGGGTGGGTGGCGACCAGCGACTGGCCCTCCTGCGCGGGGCATCGGTGCTGGCCTATCCGAGCCGCTATGAAGGCTTCGGCCTGGTGCCCCTCGAGGCCTTGGCGGTGGGGACCCCCGTGGTGGCCACGAAGGTGCCAGCGGTGACCGAGGTGGTGGCCGATGCCGCGCTCCTCGTCGACGTTGGTGATGTCGACGGCCTGGCCGCGGCCCTGGCCGAGACACTCGACGGTGGCCAGGACACCGCACGTCGCCTGGTCGCAGGGCAGGCCCGCGTGGAGGCCTACGACTGGGAGACCACCGTCGACCAGTTGGCTGCCCTCTACCACCACATCGCCTGAGGCCCCGGCACTTCTTGAGGAAAAAGTGGCTACCTGACGACCACTTTCCCCTCAAGAACCGACCAGCAATTCCGGGTCACCGTTCTTGAGGGAAAAGTGGCTACCCAGCAGCCATCTTCTCCTCAAGAACCGAGACGGATCTAGGCATCCATGGTGGCTTGGATGCCGGCTCGAAGCTGGATGGCGGCGGCTTCCCAGGTGAGTTCGGCCGCTCGGGCTCGGCCGTTGCGACCGAGCTCGGTGGCCAGATCGGGGTCGTTCGTCAGTCGGGCCACCGCATCGGCCACTGCCGTCGCCGTCGGCTCGACCACCAGTCCGGTCTCTTCGTGGGTGACCAGTTCGGCCAGGCCACCGCCATCGGTGCAAACCACCACAGGGCGACCGTGGGTCATGGCCTCTATGGCGGTCAGGCCGTAGTCCTCGTCGAGGGCCGGGGCCACCACGCAGGGGGCATCGCGGTAGCGGGCATCCAGCTCAGCATCGGTTACCCAGCCGGCGAAGTCGACGGTGGGCGGATGGCCGGCCGGCACCGGCGAGGCTCCCTGGCCGGTGTTGAGCCACAGGTCGGTATCGCCGAGGGCCGACGCATCGATCTGTCCGGCGGCCAGCTGATGGTCGAGCGAACGGGCCCAAGCCATGCGTCCACCGGAGCCGACCACCGTGAATCGCTGCTGGGGGAGGAGGTGGGCGGCGGCCACCACCAACTCGGCCCGCTTGGGGAACTCATGGCGGCCGACGCACAGCACCGGCCCGGTCCCGGGTGGGCTGGAACCGGCAGGGGTCTCGCCGCCGACCCCGATGCCAGCCAGGAAGGGGCTGGTGGCGGTGATCCCGTTGAAGGTGTGAAGTCGCTTGGCCACCGCGGCAGATGGCACCAAGAAGTGGGTGACATCGTCGAGGCGCGGTTGGTCCAACTCTCGGATGATCTCGCCGGCTCGGCGGTGCACCTCGGCATCGGCGGCGAAACCGGCGGCCAGGTAGGTCTGCTCCAGGTCATAGAACACCCGGTGGTGGTGGTAGAAGAGCGCCAGGTGACGGGGGTGACGATGCGAGAACGACGGTGGCTGGGTGGATAGCACCAGGTCGTAGCTGCGGGTATCGAGCCGGTCGAAGGCCGCTCGGCCGGCCAGGTAGGGGAAGAACTCGGGTACGGCATCCCACACGTCGGCGGGAATGCTGAGGCCATTGACCGAACGCCGAGGTGGAGTCATGGCGACCTGGTGACGAGTCACGTCGTGGCCGTCGGCCCGTAGGAACGCTTCCACCCGTCCGACGACGCGTTCGAACCCACCGCTGACGCCGAAGTCGGGTTTGAGCACCGCTATGCGAAGGGGCCGAGTCATGGGGGTCGGCTCAGCCGACTGGGTGGGCCTTGCGAGCGATCACCGCGTAGTCGAGCGGTCCGGCCAGGGCCCAGTTGATCTTGTCGACCAGAGCCTGGGCTCGGGCGGGGTCGCTGTCGTTCGATACGAGGTCTTCGGGTTCGAGCCGTTCGGTGTCCTCGCTGTGGAGGAACCGGACTTCGGCTTCCGCGTAGCCCCGGGCCAGCAACAGGAACTCGAGGAACTGCGGGTGTACCGGCTTGATGTGGGTGGGGTCGAGGTAGAACGACGATGCGCCCACGTTCAGGTTGGTGGGGTTGGGGGTCTCCAAGATGAGGATGCCGCCGGGCTTGAGAGCCAAGAGGGCAGCCTCGATGAGCCCGATGAGCGTGTCGAGCGACAGATGCTCCACCAAGTGGAAGCTGGTGACGGCCCGTAGCGAGCTCTCGGGTAGTTGACGAAGGTGGACCAGGGCATCCTCGGCGCGAGCGTCGAGGCCCCGGGCTACGCAGCGGTCCACCACCACCTGGTTGGTGTCGACGACGTAGGACTCGATGTCGGCGTCACGGAGGACCTCCAGCCATTCGCCCCGCCCGCAGCCGACGTCGACCACTGCCCCCTTGCCGGGAACGGTGGTGAGGTCGTCGAGGTATTCGGCGGTGAGCGCCCGAACGTGTTCCCGGGTCCCTCGGAACGTGTCTTCGAGGTCCTGGTAGAGCTCCTCGTAGCCGGTATCGAGTTCTCTGCTGAGCTCGCGCAACTGGGCCGGGTGGGCCTCGTCGGGAAGAGCTTCTCGGGCCACTCGGAAGATCAGGTCCTGCTTGGCCGACAGGGCGGCCATCTCGCCGGCCAGCGACCGGACGGTGGCTTGGAGTTCGTCGGTCTGGTCGACCCGTGCTGTTTGGCGGACGACCTCGGTGAGTTGCTCGACGGTGTCGCCCAGTTGGCGGATCTCGGTGGCCAGGTCGTCGATGGTGAGGTCGGTGGTGGCGATGCCGGCCTGCACGCGCGCCATGTTCTGGTCCTGGTGGACGATCTCCCGTCCGATGCGCTCGGCGGCGGCGGTCAGCCCGTCGACGGCTGCCAGCAGGTGCTGGTTGAACTCACCCTGGTTGGAGGTGATGGGGCGGAGTCCGGTGAGGATGGCGGCCTTCACCGGACGGAGGCGGGCCCCCGACGGGATCTCGGCTCCGGCATGGGCGAACTGGGCGGCTTCGCTGAGCCGGGCGCGGGTGTAGCCGATGGTCTCGGCCTCGGCCGGGGGCTCGGTGTCGTCGCCAGCTTCGGCTCGAGCGGCGGCCTGCTCCAGATACTTGAGCACCTTCGACGTATCGGTCATCGCGGCGACGCTACTGGACGCGCAACAGGGACCTGCTGGGCAGGTCCCTGTTGGCAAGGGGGAATGGGTTGCCCGGTGATGGGCGTGACAGGAAGTTTCAGGAGCCGCTCGGCGACGGACTGGTTCAGGCGGCGCGGCCGACGAGTTCGCGGGCCTGCTTCACCAGGTCGCGGGCCTGTTCGGGGAGCTTCTCTTCGATCTGGGCCAGGACGGCGTCGAGGCGGTCTTCGACGGCAGCCAGGCGCTCTTCGACGAGCTTGACGCGGTCTTCGACCAGGTCGGTCACCGAGTCGTAGGAGTCCTTGGCGTTGCCGCGGGCATCGTCGAGTTGGGTCGACAGGGTCTTGGTCAGTTCGACCCGCTGGACCTGCAGCTTCTGGAAGGCGATGACGCCGGCTCCGACGCTGACGTAGAAAGCATCGCGAGCGGCTTCGGCGATGGCGTCGAGGGTGGAGTCGAGGGTGAGGTCGGCCATGGTGGTCTCCTGGGTTCTAGGGGGAATGACGAGAATCTGTAAGAGCCAGCCGCCACTGGCCTGCTGTAGATGGTACGCACTTTGCATAACAGTTGCAAGCACTTGGAGGCTGAAGTGACCGACGTCTCAACTGGCCTCGGCCGGCTGGAGGTGGCCCTATCGGACGATGGACGTCCGGTAGCCTCGGAGCCATCGTGGATTTCGTGACCCCTGTCCCAGACGCGCCCGAAACGGCATCGGGACCAGCACCAGCCGTGGTTCCCGCGCTAGTTGCTGTGATCGTCACGCACGACCCCGGGCCCTGGTTCGACGAGACCCTCCAGAGCATCGCCGATCAGACCTATCCCGATCTCGGGTTGCTGGTGGTCGACACCGGTAGCGAGGTCGATCCCACCGACCGGGTCAAGGCCGTCCTGCCCGAGGCCTACGTGCATCGCCTCGACCACGACCCCGGGTATGGCGCCGCCGCCAACCTGGTGAGCGAACTGGTCGACGGCGCCGCGTTCTACGCCTTCTGCCACGACGACATCGCACTGGAGCCCGATGCGCTCCGATCCCTGGTGGAGGAAGCCTTTCGCTCCAACGCTGGCATCATCGGGCCCAAGCTCGTGGATTGGCGTGATCCCCAGCGGATACTCCAGGTCGGGGTCGGCGTCGACAAGACCGGCGTCCAAGCCCCGGTGGCCGAACGCGGCGAGCTCGACCAGGAACAACACGATGCCGTCCGAGATGTGTTCGTGGTTCCCGGGGCCTGCACCGTGGTCCGGGCCGATCTCTTCGAAGCCATCGGCGGCTACGACGAAGGCATCGACTACCTGGGCGACGACGTAGACCTGTGCTGGCGGACCCACCTGGTGGGGGCACGGGTGATGATCGCCCCTGCCGCCCGGGTGCGCCACCTCGAAGCCTTGGGGGAGCGCCTCGAGGTCGACGACCGTCGCAAGCGGTTCGCTCGCCATCGGCTGCGCACCACCCTCGTGGCCTACGGGCCTTTCCATCGCCTCCGGGTGATCCCCCAGGCAATGCTGTTCGCCGTCATCGAGGCGATCTACGCCCTGCTCTCCGGACGGCCCGACCAGGCCCGCGACGTGCTTGGTGCCTGGCCATGGAACCTTCGCCGCCTGCGATCCATCCGGGCCCGCCGCAAACAGATCCAATCGGTCAGACGGGTGCCCGACAAGGAGATCCGGGCCATGCAGGTGAGGGGAAGCGCCCGCGTCAACATCTTCACCCGAGGTCAACTGCGCGACCGCAACCACCAGATGGCCGGCCTCACCCGTTCGTCACGAGACATCGCCGGTTCCGTGCGTGATAGTTCTCGCCAGTTCGCCGGGGCCTTCGCTGTCGTGCTGGCACTGATCCTGGTGGTCAGTTCCCGCGGGCTCGTACTCGACGGCATACCTGCCCTCGGTGAGTTCTCGCTGTTTCCCAGTGCCCCCCGCACCATGTTCGATTCTTGGTGGAGCGGATGGCGTCCCGCTGGGCTCGGCGAGGCCGGTCCGCAACCGACCGGCTACGGCCTGCTCACCGTGGCCGGCTACCTGTTCTTCGGGGCCACCGGGGTTCTGCGCACGGTGTTGATCGTGGGCACCATCCCCCTCGGGGCCATCGGCGCCTGGCGGATGGCCCGGCCCATTGGATCGGTGCGGGCCAGCGTCGCCGCCTTCGCCGTCTACTTGGCCATCCCCGTGCCCTACAACGCCATGGCCCGGGGGTCATGG
>JBDTBS010000131.1:0-2761 GCA_039924035.1 Aquihabitans sp.
GTAGGCCCCGAGCCCTTGGCCGTAGAGGGTGCACTCGCCGAGATGACCGAGCGCATGATCCACGTCGGCCATGAGGGTCTCGGCGGTGTAGCCGCCACCAGCAGGGATGGATGACGCGCCGTGGCCGGTGAAGTCGAGGCCCCAGACCGGACCGGTCCAGGCCGCCAGGTGACGGGGTACCTCGGTGGGGGTGGCGCCGCCGAGGTGGTGGAGCAGCAGGAGCGGGCGGCCGGTACCTTCACGCAGTTGGTGGAGGGCCAGGTCTACGCCGACGTGTTTGATGTGGACGGTGTCGAGGGTCATCGCAGGTGCTCCAGGATCAGCTCGGCGATGGTGCCGGGTTGTTCGACGTGCATGAAGTGGCCGACGCCTTCGAGGGGCACGAGGCGGCCGTTGGGGGGCAGGTGGCCTTCGACATCTTCGGTCAGGGTGCCCCAGCCCATGAGTTCCACGTCCATGCCGAGTACGCACAGGGCGGGCATGGCCAGCGACGGCAGCAGCGACATGGACCATTCGGGGCGCCAGGGGCCGAAACCGCCGAGGCGCATGGACGGGTCGATCTTCCAGCGCCATCCGTCGTCTTGTTCGAACCCGCCGATGGGGACGACGTACTCGAGCCACTTCGGGTCGAGCCGTGGGTTCATACGACCTCGACGTTCGGCTAGTTCTTCGATGGTGCCGGGGCGGCGGACCTTGGTGGCGGCTTCGCGTCGGTGGTCGAGCCAGGCGGTGAGCTCACCGTTGGCCATGCGGGTGCGGTGGTGGTCGGGCACGTCGGGCCACGAGCGCTCGGAGGGGAGGCCGTCGAGGTTGACCAGCCTGGTGACCCGGTGGGGCAGGGCGTCAGCCAACTGCAGCATGAGGGCACCACCCTTGGAGTGGCCGACGACGGGTAGCGACCGGACGCCGATGGAGTCGATCACGGCCACCGTGTCGCGCAGGTCTGCCGCCCATGAGTAGAGGTGGCCCTTGGACGAGTCGCCGTGCCCTCGTTGGTCCCAGCACACGACCCGCCAACCGGCGTCGGCCACCAGGGGGGCCAGCAGGTCGAAGGTCCCGGTGAAGTCGAATCCACCGTGGGCGAAGAGCACCGGTGGGGCGTCGGGGTCACCCCACTCCCACACGGCCAGCTCAGGGCCGGTGGCATTGATGACGCGGTGACGGTCAGGACGTCGGGCCCCCGGGTAGCTGCGGGGCGACGGTTCGTCGACCAGGGCAGCTCGGGGCGAGTGGAGTTCACGGGTGGCGACCACCCCCGCACGCTACTGGCCCACTTGACCGCCGGGTCAAGATTGGCGGCGGCAACCCCTCCGGGTACGGCTCGACAGGCCCCGATCTCTAGTGTGGGGAACTTGTGACCGATCAGGACCTGCGCGTCGATGAAGGGGAGAGCGACGACGGCATCGCCACGATGCCGTCGGTCGACGACTCGTCGACCACGCGCCGCGAAGCCCTGATGCGCCGCTTCCACTTCCCCGGCGCTATCCCCCGTGGGACCTCCTCGGCCGGCGGTGCTGGCGGCGGCAAGCCAGCAGGGTTGCTGCGTGGGGGCGGGCATCGCCAGTTGCTGACCGGGTCGAGCGTGCTGGTCGCGGGCGCCGCAGTGCAGGGCCTGGGCGGCATGGTCTTCTCGCTGATCGTGGCCCAATGGGACACCAAGACGAACTTCGGCAACGCCTCGGCCCTGTTCACCTCTGTTCTGTTCGTGACCTACCTGGCCGGCCTCGGGCTACCGGTGGCCTTGGCCCGCTACGCCGCCGACCGGACCCGGGACAGCCACGTGCTGTTCGCCTGGGGGGCGCTGGCCACTGCCGTGGCTTCGGTGGCGGCCTCCGGCCTGTACCTGGGGTTGGTGCACCCGAAGGCAGCCAGCGTGTTGTGGGACTGGGATCCCATCGGCGGGTTCGTGGTGTTCGCGTTGGTGGTGATGGGCTCCGCTTTCTCGCTGATCGTCGACGTGCGCTGCATGACCATGCGCCGTTGGAACCTGGTGCTGTTGCGCATCGTGTTGGTGGGCATGGCCAAGATCGCCCTGCTGCCCTTCGGTCGCCACCTCGACCATCGACCGCTGCTGCTGTTCCTGTACCTCGGTGGACCGGTGGCCCTGTCGGGCTTCGCGGGGATCTTCCTGATGCGGCGCATGACCGGCCACCGCCACCGCTTCCGCCCCAAGCCCCCCACCGCCCAGGCCGCCACCCGCTATTCGGCCATCAACTACCTGTCGACGCTGGCCTACCAGGCCCCCTACTTCGCGCTACCGGTGATCGTGCTGGTCCACGTCGACAGCGCCACCAACTCGAGCTTCTACGTGGCCTGGGGGATCGTGGCCATTGCCTTCTACGTACCGTCGGCCATCGGCCAGGCCCTGTTGGCCGAGGGGGGCAAGGACGGCGCCCACCTGCGCACCCAGATGCGCCTGGCCATGACGTTGGCCATCGGGCTGATGGCCGCGGGCACGGTGGTCACGTTCCTCGGCAAGGGGGTCGTGGTGGCCGCCTACGGCGAGGACTACCGCGACGCGGCCCACATCCTGCCGGCCATGATGCTGGCCGGAATCCCCTGGGCCATCACGTCCCTGCTGCTCACCGAGGCCCGGGTGATGCACCGCCACATCAGCACCGTGGTCATCACCCTCACGTTGGCCATCGTCGTGCCGGCGCTGATCCTGGTTCCCGGCTCCGCCGCCGGTCACGGCCTGGACGGAGCCTCCGCTGCGTGGTTGGTCGGCAACGTGGTGGCGGCCATCGTGGCCTGCATCGTC
>JBDTBS010000132.1:0-24429 GCA_039924035.1 Aquihabitans sp.
GTGTGGACAGGTGACAGGCGCAGGTGGGCTCATGGAACGGACAGTACCTTCGAGGTCTGACATCTGGATGAGGTCGGGGGCTCTTGCTGTCCCCGCCTGCTCGGGGTTCTGTGGCGGCTAACTCAGGTCGGGATCACGGCTACAGGGCCGGGGGCGTGATGGGCACAGGCGTTGCTCACCGAGCCGAGCAGCAGGCCAGCGAAACCGCCTCGACCCCGGGTGCCCACCACCAAGAGGGCGGCATCAGCGGCCGCGCGAAGGAGGGCCTGCGCGGCAGGTTCGGCCAAGACTCGCGTCTCGATCTCGGGAAGGGCCGTCGGCTCTGGGCCAGTCTCGATCGCATCGTCGATGAACTCGGCCAGGTAGCGGTCAGCGGAGGCCACGACCTCCTCAGCGCCACCCAGTTCCGACCCCATCCCACCTGAAAGGGCATCGGTCGGCTGCTCCCAGCCCTGTACGGCCACGAGACGGACGCCGAGGCGGTGGGCTTCAGCCGCGGCCCAGCGCACGGCGGCGCGGGACCCGTCGGATCCGTCGACGCCGACGACGACGGGGCCCGAGCCGGGCAGGCGCTCGCTGTCGCCCACCAGCACGACCGCCGTGGTGGCGTGATGGATGCACGCGGTGGCAACCGAGCCCAGAATCAGGTCGGCAAAGCCGCCCCGCCCGCGGCGGCCCAACACCAGGGCCCGTGCGTTCCGGGCCGCGTTCAGCAACTGGTTGGCGGCCTGGCCCTCGAGGGTCAGGGCTTCGGCCTGGACCGTGCTGATGTCCGACTGGCGTCCGACGGCCTCGACGGCCCGCTCTGCCAGCGCCCGAGCCTCATCTCGCAGCGGGTCGCTATCCATCACCATTGGCAGCCCCGGATAGGAAAACGCGGCCACCGGCATGCTCCACACGCTGGCCACACGCAGCGGTACGTCCCAGGCAGCCGCTTCCGCAGCCGCCCACCTCAGGGCCCGGTCAGCGGCTGGGGAGCCGTCAACCCCCACGACGAGGGGGGCGGGGATCAACTGATCAGTTTCCATGGATGACATCGTGCCTCAACGGGACGCGCCTGGCACGGCGGAGTTCACCTCGGGCGCAACCTCGGTCAGTTCGGGATCACTTCGAAGGCAACAGCGGCCTCGACGCCGAGGCGAGGGCCCGTCTCGGTAGCCATGCCTCGTAGGAACCCGTCGGGATCGGTGCCCAGCGTTCCTTCGGGGAGAGCGTCGAGGTAGACCCGGTGAGCTTCGAGTGAGGCAACGCCACGATCGATGGTGTCGGTCACGTCGACAGCATGGGTGGCCTGCGGCGAGTTGCCGAAGGCGGTGAACCGCACCCCACCCCACGGGTCACCTCCGGCCCCCACGAACAGCCATCGGTTGCCGGCATCGCGGGCGGCGTCGATGAGCGCTATTCCGGTGGCGCGGTGGTCCGCATGGTTGAAGCCGGGCATGCCGAAGTTCTCGCGGAAGTTGATGGAGATCAGCACCTCGGGTCGGTGACGACGAATCGCTGCCGCAATGTCTCGGCGCAACACCACCGAAGCCTCCACCAGACCATCGGGGTGGTTCAGGAACTCCACCACATCGACTCCGACGATGGCTGCTGAGCGACGCTCCTCCTCTTGGCGGAGACGGGCGCACTCGTCGGGCGCCATCGAATCGATGCCCGCCTCTCCGGAGGTGACCATGCAGTAGACGACCTGCTTGCCCTGATCGGTCCAGCGGGCGATAGCGGAGGCCGCGCCGTACTCCAGGTCATCGGGGTGGGCCACCACAGCCAACGCCCGAGTCCAGTCCTCAGGTAGCGGGTCCAGTTCTGACATGAGAGCTCCTTGTTTCGAGTCGACAGACCCGAGTCTCCCACCTACGGCACACGGCTTCTCGATGGTCCCCCGCATCGACAACTGGGCGCGGTACCGTCGGTCGCCGTTGTTACCGAGGGAGGTGTGCACATGTCGGGGGATCATCCAACCATCGACGAACGCGAAGCCATCTTCCGTCAGCACCTGCGAGCGCTCGGCGACGCTCCCCTGCTGACCTCGGCCGAGGAGTTGGCCGCGGCCGCGGAAGTGGCCGACGGCCGGGCTGCAGAAAACGAGCTGGCTGCACTCGGCGGTAGCTCGGTAACTGAGATCGAGCACATCGCCGCGCTCCGCAAGCGGGTGGTCGACGGTGACGCGGCCCGGGCCGTTCTGATCGACTCAGCCCGTCGGTTGGTGGTCTCGCTGGCTCGCCGCCACGCCACCGACGGTCCCCGCAGCGCCGCTCTCCTGGCCGCGGGCGACCACGCCCTGTCACGGGCAGTCGATCGCTACGACCCGTCCGGCGGCTTGCCCTTCAGTGCCTTCGCCCGTTGGTGGCTGGAGCGAGCCATGCGGGAAGTGGATCCGGGCCCAGCCCGTCCACCGGCCGATGCCACCATGCTCACTGCCCTCGGTCACCTCCACGAGGAAGACTGCCGGGTCATCGAGCTACGGCTGGGGTTGAACGGCGGTCCCGGATTGTCACCGGCCGACACCGCCCGCGTGCTGGGACTCGAGTTGGCCCGTCAACAGGATCGCGAAGAGCGGGCCGTCTCAAAACTGCGTCACCCGTGCACGCCCGGCGACCTCACCCACCTGAAAGAGATCTGACCGGTCTGGCCCAAGCCTGGGTCTGAAGTGTCGGTTCAGGTCGGGGGCAGTGGGTGGGCCGATGGCGACCGTGATGCCCGGGCCAACCTGATCAGGGCACCGGACGTCTCGTGTTGCAGGTCCGGCAGCGACTCCCGGGAGAACCAACGAGTCTCCACGATCTCCGGAGATCGAGGTGACGCCGAGTCTGGATCGGCACCTACGGTCGGTCGACCTCGGTAGATCACGTCGACCCGCTGGGGATCGGCGTCGATGGCGACCGTGGGCTCACCAACGAGGTCGACAGCCAAACCGACCTCCTCGAAGACCTCTCGACGAGCCCCGTCGGCGGCATCCTCGCCTCGTTTGAGCAGGCCACCGGGCACGCCCCAGTTCTGCCGATAGATGTGCCGGACCAGCAAGATGTCGCCATCGGCCCGTTCGATGAAAACCATGGCGCCGACGGTGAAGGACGGGGCGATGGTGCGCACCAACCATCGGCGGCCCAGCGTGGGCAGGCGGCGATAGAGGCGCAGCGCAAGCAGGTGGAGACGGAGCGACACGTCCTGCACGCTATTGGTCGCCTCTGACAATGCGTTCGGCCGTCGGATGGAGCCGACCGAGGGCATTGCCCATCTCCGAAGTGGCACCGGCCACCGGGATACGACGAGCACCGTGTTCGAGCACGACAAGATCTCGCCCGGTGGCATCAGAGATGACCCCGCCGGCCTCCACACACACCAGCGCGGCACCCAGGTAGTCCCACACGCCGAGCTCATCGGTGGTGCAGTCGAGATAGCCGTCGAGGGAACCGTCGGCCACCGCGCACAGGTCGAGCGCAGCAGCGCCAAGCGCCCGGTACTGCGCCCAGCCACCGTGGCCGCTGGGAACTCCGTTGAGGCCCACGATGGCGGCCGAGAGGTCACGACAACCCGACGTGCGGATGGCTTCACCGTTGCGGAACGCCCCTCCCCCGCGGGTCGCCGTCCAACGGTCACCGTGGCGCAGGTCGACCACGAGCGAAACCAACGGCCCGTGACGGTCCACCGCGCACAGGCTCGTGGCCCACCAACCCAGCCGCCGGGAGGCATTGGTGGAACCGTCGAGCGGGTCCACCACCACCGTGATCTCGCGGTCAGCGTGGTGACGTCCGCTCTCTTCGCTCAGGACGCCGTAGCCGGCCGCGGTCAAGACCCGGGTGGCGGCGGCGTCAGCATCCAGGTCGCTGAGATACTGACCATCTCGTTGCCCCGACTCACCCCAGTCGACCGTTTCCGCCAGGGCCTCGGCCACGGCTTCGGCCACGTCGGCGAGCACGCCAGCAATGCGGCCAGGATCGTCGGGGTTGGCCGTCATCACCGGGACGGTAGGCGACGGATGCTCGGCGTGGCAGGCTGGCCAGATTCCATTTCCCCCGCAGGAGTGCTCGTGGCGGTCATCGACATCGCTGGTTTCATTGCCGAACTCAAAGATCATGCCGTGGACCACGGGTTCCACGTCCACGACGAACGCCACTTCGTGGAGACCTATTCGTTGCGTCAGGCATGGGAGGTAGACCTACATCCCGAGGATGCCTGCGGAGGTCCGCTCGACCTGCATCTGGCCCTAGAGATCGACCCACGGGTCCTGTTGTCGTTCGAGGACCTCGTGCTCGATCTCGAAGACGAGTCCGATGATCCTCCAGACCTGCACCGCTTCCCGCTGCACTTCACGTGGGCATTGCCCCCGCTGCCCTACGGTCCCGATCTGTTGATCCTGGCCACCGATCTGGCTGGAGTCGGTGGTCCCCAACTGCCGCTGGAAGTATCGGCCATCGATTCGTTCGCCAGCGTCACCGACGGACCCGATCGCACGGTCGGGATCGTCGGCAAGGTCGAGGTATCGCTGGCCAACGTCTACTCCGGCCACCAGGACCTGCTGTGCGATGTGCTCGACCGCTGTCACGACGTCAGCGCCTACCTACTGGAGCGGGCACCGGCCTGGCTGGGCGACCCCTTCTGATCGTGGCGGCGTAGCGCTCAGGGCGTAGGTCCACCCGACGATCCGTAGCCTGGGAGCATGACCATCCCGGAGCCGATGACGATCGCCCCCACCAAGGAAGACGGACTCGTCGAAGACCTCGACCGGTTGCCGTTCGACAACCGGTTCACGCGGGAGCTCCCCGCTGACCCGGCCACCACCAACGTCCGACGGCAGGTGGAAGGAGCGGCCTACTCCCGAGTCGACCCGACCCCAACCGCGAATCCGGTCACCCTGGCCTGGTCACCGGAGGTAGCCGATCTGTTGGGCCTCGACCCGGCCCTGCCCGAGACCGACGACTTCGCCCGTGTCTTCGGAGGCTCACGAGTTCCAACCGGTGCCGATCCGTTCGCCATGGTCTACGGCGGCCACCAGTTCGGTAACTGGGCCGGTCAGTTGGGCGACGGTCGGGCCATCGCTCTCGGCGAGGTGATCGATCGCAACGGCGAGCACCAGACCTTGCAGCTCAAGGGCGCTGGGCCCACGCCCTACTCCCGTACCGCCGACGGTCGGGCTGTTCTGCGGTCATCGATCCGTGAGTTCCTGTGCAGCGAAGCCATGCACCATCTCGGCATCCCCACCACCCGGGCCCTCTCGCTGGTCACCACCGGCGATCAGGTGGTGCGCGACATGCTCTACGACGGCCATCCCGCCCCCGAGGCCGGGGCCGTGGTGTGTCGAGTGGCCCCTTCTTTCATCCGCTTTGGAACCTTCCAGCTCCCGGCCTCACGCGGCGACGAAGACACGCTTGCCAAGCTGGTCGCCTACACGATCAGCCACGACTTCCCCCACCTGGTCCCCGACGGCGCCGACCTGACCGACCGAGCCGTGCTGGCCGAGCTCATCCCTGCCTGGCTGGCCGAAGTGGCCGATCTCACCGCCGAGGTCGTGGTGCACTGGATGCGCGTCGGTTTCGTCCACGGGGTGCTCAACACCGACAACCTGTCGATCCTCGGGCTCACCATCGACTACGGGCCCTACGGGTGGCTCGAGGACTACGACCCTGAGTGGACGCCCAACACCACCGATGCCGGTTCCCGCCGCTACCGCTACGGATTCCAGCCCCGCGTGGCCCACTGGAACCTCGTACAGCTGGCCAATGCCCTCGTACCGCTGCTGGACGGCCCAGAGGCTCTGCAGGACGCTGTCGACCGCTTCCCCCACGCGTACGAGACCGGCTACCAGACGATGGTCGCCGAACGCCTCGGCTGGAACGGTTGGCGCGACGATGACGGCCCGCTGGTGGAGGATCTCTTCGAGACCTTGCAGTCCACAGAGACAGATCAGGTGCTGTTCTTCCGCAACCTGAGCAAGGTGCCGGTGTCCGCCGCAGGAGACATACCAGTGGCCGACGAGACCCTGCTCGAACCGTTTGCCGAAGCCTGGTATCAGCCCGCCGAGATCGTGGGTGAGGTCCGGGAGCGGTTCGTCAACTGGTTGCGAGCCTGGTCTGACCGGGTGGTAGCCGGTGGTCTCGATGATGGCGAACGTCGTAAGCGCATGGATGCCATCAACCCCCGATACGTGCTGCGCAACTACCTAGCTCAAGAGGCCATCGACCTGGCCGATGCCGGCGACCCGTCACGGGTGATCGAGCTACTCGATGTCCTGCGCACGCCCTACAGCGACCAACCCGATCGAGATCACTTCTCAGCCCGACGACCCGAATGGGCCCGCGAACGGGTGGGATGTTCCATGCTTTCCTGTAGTTCTTGAGGACTACTATCAATTCCAACTCAAACCTGAGCAGGGGGATACCCCTACGCAGACGGTCTGAGGGTCGGGACGGTCATGGCAGAGCAACAAAGCGAGGACCAGTCCACCACTGAATCTGCGGGGCCTGAGCTGACCCTCGAGCAGATGCAGAGCCTGATCGAGCGCATGCCGGTCGGCATCATGAGCACCGACGCCAACCACCGCATCGTCACCGCCAACCCAGGCGTGGCTGCCATCGCTGGAATCGATGTCATCCCCCGAGGGGCCGACATCTCCAAGGTCATCCATCCCGACGACCTCACACACCTCGGCGCGCTCATCATCGAACACGTCATGGCTGGCAAGGACTTCCATGTGGAGTTTCGGGTCATGCGTCCTGACGGGACCTTCAGGTGGGTGCGCAACGATGCCCACATCGACCTGGATGCCAACGGCGACTTCGCCGGGCTCACCGGCACGTGGCTAGACATCACCAACCTGCGAGAAGCCGATGCCCTACTGCGGGTGCAGGCCACCGAGGATCAGCTCACCGGCCTGGGCAACCGGCGCTACTTGTTCGACGAGTTGATCGATGCCATCAAGGTCAGCGAGGGCGGCGGACCAGCCCTGAGCCTCTTGTTCGTCGATCTCGATGGGTTCAAGTCTGTCAACGACCTCAGAGGGCATACCACCGGCGACGAGGTGCTCAAACAGGTAGCACAACGCATCGAAGCCCTCGTCCGCCACGGCGACAACGCCGCCCGGTTCGGCGGCGACGAGTTCGTGATCATCTGCCGTCACGATGAACAAGACGGTGCGGTCAGCCCCGAACTGGTGGCCGAGCGGCTGATCACGGGTCTGCGAGAGCCCTTCGAGGTGGGCGGTGACCGCTTCCAACTGGGAGCGAGCATCGGCATCGCCGACTGGCGCCCCGGTGACACGCCCGACGACCTCGTGAGGGCGGCCGACCGGGCCGTCTATGAGGTGAAGCGAAACGGCGGAGGCGGCTGGCGCCGCGTCGACTGAGGAAGCCCTCCTCGATCCCTGGTCACCTACCGCCCTCAGCGACGAGAACCAGATCATCGCAACCATCACGGGCGAGGTGAAGCTGATCGCCTTCGATGCGATAGCGAGCGGCCACGTCAGTCAGGAAGTAGTCGGTGGCGTCGTAGCAGAAGTCGGCGTTGGGTTCGTAGGTCCGGTTCGACGACGTCGCTGTGATGGTTTCGTCGGTGACCATCACCTCGAAGATGATGCTCTGATCGTTCCCGGATATGGCAGTGGAGAGCCGCTGCGAGCACGACCTCCCCTCACAGACACCGTCCGTCTGCTCCACCAGCAACGCCAAGGCCCCATCCCGCCATCTCGTGGCCTCCAGCGGCAGGTCGGGTCCTAGGTCGTCCTTCGCCGGAGGCAACCCGTCGGGTAGGCAGGGACCGACGTCCAAGCCGTAATAGCTATACGGATACCCGTCCCCCGCAGGCCCCAGGTCACTTTCGATCTTCAGGCGCCCGTCGATGACTTCGGCCGCACTCAGGGTGAAGTCGCCATCGCCCCGCAAACGTCGGATGACGTACAGGCGTTGCCCATCCTGCGACCAACCACCCCGAGAGGTGTGTTGATCGACCATCTGTACGTCGCCATCAGCCAGCCCCACCCGCCAGAGGCCACCCTGGTTGCTCGATCCGCTGAGCCAGACCGCTTCTCCACTCGGGTCCCAGAACAACTCGGTCGGCTGTAAGCCGGGCAGATCCACCACCTTCTGGCGCTCCGTGCCATCGGCACGCACGGTCCACACCGACGAAGCAACCGTCTCGAGGTCGGACTCGTCGTACTCATCAACCACGAAGGCCAGACGATCGTCCACGGGCGACCACGCCACCGCCCAGGAACGCTGGTCGGCGAGGACGGTAGTCACCTCGCCGCCGCTACTGGGGACCGAGGCGATCGACTGCCGATACGCACCATCATCGCCTGCTTGATTGCGGGTGAAGGCAATCGTTCGACCGTCGGGCGACCACGTTGGGGATTCGTCGTAGTGACCATCGGTGAGCGGTCGGGGATGCTCACCATGAACGCCGACGAGCCACAACGAGGTGGCCTCGGGTCCGGCCGACTCGTAGTCGCCGTTGGCCCGCACGACCACCAAGGTGCGACCGTCGGGCGAGAAGCTGGGTTCGGTGGCCACCCAGTTGCCGGTCACGTTGCGGACCTTGCGGCTCCCGGCCCCGGTCACCGACACGATCGACGAACCCTCGATCTTCGCCTCATCGCCCTGGTTGAAGGCCACCACATCGTCGCCCGGCTCGCAGTGCTGGGCAACGCCATCAGAGGCCCCGTCGCTGGTGCACCCCGCCAGACCCAGCAGGAGAACCACCGCCAGCGATGCCATCACTGCTCGCCTACCTGCTGGTGCTGATCGCTTCACCAACGCAGTCTGTCGGACCGACCGGCGGGAGGCGACCGGCGACGAGCCGAGATCGCTGCGTGGGGGGAGTTTGAACTGGTGGGGCGAGCGGGGATCGAACCCGCAACCGAGGCATTATGAGTGCCCTGCTCTAACCATTGAGCTACCGCCCCAGACGGTTGCCATGTTGGCAGATCGACGGTGGTCACCTGAACGTGACGGCCCGATCCAACTGGCAAAAACTGATCGGAGCCGGCCCTCCCGGGCAGGCTCCGATCTTCATTTCCTTTGCTCGGAGGGTGGGGCTCGAACCCACGACCCGCTGATTAACAGTCAACTGCTCTGCCAGCTGAGCTACCTCCGAAGGCGGAGTCAATCTAGCAGCGACGACCGTCGGTCACGAACCCGTAAGGCGGCGGCTCAGTCGCCATCCAGGTAGTCACGGAGCTTCTGGCTGCGGTGTGGGTTGCGGAGCTTGGCCAACGTCTTGGCTTCGATCTGGCGGATCCGTTCGCGGGTGACCCCGAACTCCTTGCCCACCTCTTCCAGCGTGCGGGCCTGGCCGTCCTTGAGCCCGAAACGCAGCCTCACCACGTCCTCTTCGCGCTCGCTCAGTTCCTTCAGAGCCTCGTCGACGGCATCACGCAGCATCTTGCGGGCTGCCATCTCCGCGGGGGCATCAGCCTGCGTGTCTTCGATGAAGTCGGAGAGGTTCGAGTCTTCGGTCTCTCCCACCGGCGAGTCCAGCGACAACGGATCCTGACTGATGCGCATGATCTCGCGCACCCGGTCTGGGGCCATGTCTACCTTGGCGGCCAGCTCGTCGATCGTGGGGTCCCGTTCGAGGTCCTGCATCATCTGGCGCTGGATGCGATGGACCTTGTTTATGGACTCGACCATGTGGACCGGGATCCGGATGGTACGAGCCTGATCGGCGATGGCCCGGGTGATGGCCTGACGGATCCACCAGGTGGCATAGGTGGAGAACTTGAAGCCCTTGGTGTAGTCGAACTTCTCGACGGCCCGCATGAGCCCGAGGTTGCCCTCTTGGATGAGGTCGAGCAGTTGCATGCCCCGGCCCGAGTAGCGCTTGGCAATGGAAACCACCAGCCGCAGGTTGGCCTGGATGAGATCGCTCTTGGCCCGGTCGCCGTCTCGTACGGTCCGCTCGAGCCGGCGGCGGTCGACCAAGGTGAGCTCGTCGACCCGGCCCGCGGCCGACAGTTCGGCCAGATTGACCGCAGCCTGGCCACCCGCTTCGATGCGTCGGGCCAACGACACTTCCTCGGGACCGGTGAGCAGCGCGACCCGACCGATCTCCTTCAGGTAAACCCGGACGGGGTCGGCCGACCCGCCACTGCTGCCCTTTTCCCGTCCGGCGTTGACCAGGCGCAGTCGGCGCCGTGGCCCTGATTCGTCGGTGTCGTGATCGGAGACCAGGTCGATACCACCGGTGGGGTCGGCCAGAACGGCTTCGACCCGCGCCACCCCTTCAGCACGCTCGCGCTCCTCGGCGGCATACTCGGATTCTTCTGGCACCTCGGGGGCCGTCACCTCCACCAGCGGCAGGCTCTCATCCAGCGTGATCCCATGGGAGGACAGCTCGGACTTCAGCCAAGCCAGCTCGGCATCGAACCGGTCGACGTCGAGCGTCAGGACGTCGCACACCTCTTCTTGGGTGACCGATCCCCGAGCACGGCCGCGATCGAGCAACAGTTGCCATGCCGTGGGGTCGATGCTCGACGAGGTAGCACCGTCGTTCATGCTGGTTCCTCCACCTGTTGCGTGAGCCACGTTAGCAATTCATCCTCACGGGCACGGTCGGGATCGGCATCGGGACCGATGGCCTCCACTTCGTTCTTGAGCCAACCGACCGCAACCGCATGCCCGGTGTAGTCCTCGTCCGGACGTTGCTCACGCTGAAGGCCGGCCAAACCCTGGCGAAGGTTGGCCAGTTCCCGTTCGCCGGCCTCACGCAACAGCATCCGTCGGACATCTTCGGGGTCGGCATCAGAATGCTCTACGGCGAGCCGGGTTAGGTCGTCGGCCGTGAACGGATCGGCGGTGGACGTGGCCACATGGAGGTCTCCGCCCGCTTCCACCAACGCCTGATAGACGGCCCGATGACGGTCATCGACGAACAAGACCTCGTGTAGCAAGGGCAGCACCTCGGCGGGGTCGGCCACTGCCAAGCGCAGGGCCTCGGAGGCAGCCGTCACCGCCCGTCGCCTGGTCTGACGACCCGGTCGCTCGACCTTCACCTTCGGGCGAACTCCACCGGACCGCAGCGAGATCCGCAAACGGTCGGGGTCGAGCTGGCAGCGTTCGGCCACCATCATCACGTAGGGGTCGCGGACGAACTCGCTGGGGTGTTCGGCAATGGCCTCCAGCGCCTGCTCGGCGGCCCGCCCACGGCCCTCGGGGGTGCTCAGGTTGGCGGCGGTCAGGATCCGTTCGATGCGAAACCCGAGGAACGGCGTGGCCCGGTCGATTGCGGCCCTCAGAGCCTCGGGATCAGAGCGAGCCAGGTCGGCGGGATCGGCACCGGCAGGCAGAGCGGCCACCGCCACCTCGACCTCGTGCTTCTTCTCCCACTCATAGACCCGGTCGGCAGCGGCCTTTCCGGCCGAGTCGGGGTCGAAGGCCAAGACGAGACGGGGGGCGAACCGCTTGAGCGTGTTGACGTGATCGTCGGTCAGGGCCGTGCCACAAGTGGCGACGGCTCGCTCCATCCCCACCCCAGCGAAACCGATCACATCGGTGTAGCCCTCGCAGATGATGACCTCGTTGGTCCGGACCGCTTCGTCCTTGGCCCAGTTGAGGCCGTAGAGGACCTTGCTCTTGCGGTAGACAGCCGTCTCGGGGGTGTTCTGGTACTTGGCCTGCGGCCGACCGTCATGGCGCGGTGGAGCGTCAGGCAGGATCCGGCCACCGAACCCCAGGGGTTCACCGGATACGTCGAAGATGGGGAACAACACCCGAGCCCGGAAGAAGTCGTTGGTACCGCCGTGCTTGTTCTGGCGGGCCAACCCGGCATCGCGCAGCACCTTGGCGGGAAATTTCAAACCTTTGACCAGTTGATCCCAGTCGTCGGGAGCCCACCCGATCCGGTAGTGGCGGACAGTGTCGCCGTCGAAGCCACGGTCTCGCAGGTAGCGCCGGGCGGCACCGGCATCGGCGGCGGTGAGCAGGCGGTCGTGATACCAGTCGACCGCAGCCTCCAACGCACCCCGAAGGCTCTTGCGAGCCGCGTGGCGTTCGCCTTCGTTGCGGTCGGTGTAGCGCAGCGTGATGCCGAACTTCGAAGCCAACGACTCCACCGCGGTCTGGAAGTCCAGGTGCTCCATGTCACGCACGAAGGTGATGACGTCGCCTTTGGCCTGGCAGCCGAAGCAGTAGAAGACACCCTTGACCCCGTTGACCGAGAACGAGGGGCTCTTCTCACCGTGGAACGGGCACAGGCCCATCCAGTTCTGACCACTCCCCCGTAGTTGGGTGTGGGCCGAGATCACTTGGACGATGTCGGCGGTCTCCCGAACGCGCACGACGTCCTCGTCGACGATGCCCAAGGTTCAGATCCTTCCGAGCGCTCCCCGCCAACAGCGGGGACGGGCCAAGAGAGCGAGCATGGCCGGGACGGTACCAGCGACTAGATGCACTGGGACCGTTGGGTCTTCAGCGGGTGGGCGAGTCGTCATCGACCTCGTTGGTCGATGCGCTCTGATCAGCATCGACCGGGGGTTCCTTCGGTGTCGCCAGGTGTGGGTCGCGTTTGTCGGCCCACAGCGAAGCCAGGATCGTGACCACCAAGATCCCAAGGATTATCCCCAACGACAGCGGCGTGGCCACGTGGAAGTCAGCCGACGGCCACTCGAACTGCTCGGCCGAGAACGTGAGCAACATCTTGACGCCGACGAAACCGAGGATCCCGCCCAAGCCGAAGTGCAGGTAGCGGAACTTGTCCTGCATGCCACCGAGCAGGAAGTACAGGGCCCGCAACCCGAGGATGGCGAACGCATTGGAGCTGAACACGATGAACGGCTCACGGGACACGCCGAAGATGGCCGGTACCGAGTCGATGGCGAACACCACGTCGGTGGTCTCGATCATGACGAGCACCGCGAACAGAGGGGTGGCCAGACGATGGCCGTTGACGTGGGTGAAGAGCTTCTGACCGTCGAGCTTGTCGGTGGAGGGAACCACCCTTCGCACCGCCCGTAGGACAATGCTCGTGTTGGGGTCGACCGTTGCTTCTTCTTCTTGGAAGGCCAACTTGTAGGCCGTGTAGAGCAGGATCACCCCGAACACGGCCAGGGTGACGGTGAACTTCGAGATGAGGGCCGACCCCGCGAAGATGAAGATGGCCCGCAGCACCAGTGCTCCGAAGATGCCCCAGAAGAGCACGCGGAACTGGTACATCTTCGGCACCGCGAAGTACGTGAAGATGACCGCCCAGATGAACACGTTGTCGATCGACAACGACTTCTCGAGCAAGAAGCCGGACAAGTACTCCCCGGCTGCCTTCCCACCCTGTTCGCCACCGATCAGGAAGATGACGCCGGTGAAGGCCAGCCCGATGCTGATCCACACCGCCGACTCGATGCCGGCTTCCTTGAAGGAGATCGCATGAGGCCGCTTGTGCACGAGCAGCAGGTCCACCATCAACAGGACGGAGATGAAGGCCAGCAGCGCCCCCCACTCCCACAAGTGGATGTCGAGGTCGACGAACTTGTTGGCCGTGTCAGATGCTGCAGCGAGGATGGTCGCGATCATGGGGGTAGCCGCTCCGGCAGGAAGAAGAATGGGAAAGCAGCCGGGAGTCTCTCCGCTCCTCTATCGAGAAGCCTGCCGTCCCGGGTCACTTGTGGTGACCGTGTTGACGTTACGGCTGTTGGGGATACTCCCCCCCGGACCGGGCCACTCTAGAGCGCGGTCACCCCGGCCGGACAGCCGGTAGCGGTCAGAGCCCCAGCCGTTGCTGCACGTACTCCACGATCTGGTCGAGCGGTACCCGTTCCTGTTCCATGGTGTCGCGGTCTCGCACGGTGACAGCCTGGTCGTCGACCGACTCGAAGTCGAAGGTGATGCACAACGGCGTGCCCAACTCGTCTTGGCGGCGGTAGCGCTTGCCGATGTTCTGGGTCTCGTCGTAGTCACACATGAAGTGGGGCTGGAGACGGGCTAGAAGTTCCTGGGCCGGACCGGTCAGTTCTGGCTTCTTGCTCAACGGCAGGACGGCCACCTTGTAGGGAGCCAACCGAGGGTGCAGGTGCAGCACGACGCGGGTCTCGCCGCGTACCTCTTCCTCTGCGTAGGCAGCCATGAGGAAGGCCATCATGGTGCGGGTGGCTCCGGCTGCCGGCTCGATGACGTGGGGTGTGTAGCGCTCACCGGTGGTCTGGTCGAAGTAGTCGAGCTTCTCGCCCGACGCGGCGGCGTGAGCGTTGAGGTCGAAGTCGCCGCGGTTGGCGATGCCTTCAAGCTCGTCCCAGCCCCACGGGAACAGGTATTCCACGTCGGCGGTGGCCGACGAATAGTGGCTGAGCTCGTCGTCGTCGTGGTCCCGCAACCGCAGTCGCTCGGCCGGCATCCCGAGGTCGAGGTACCACTGGAAGCGCTCGTTGCGCCAGTACTCGTACCACTCGTCGGCTTCGGCCGGGGGCACGAAGAACTCCATCTCCATCTGTTCGAACTCACGGGTTCGGAACACGAAGTTGCCCGGGGTGATCTCGTTGCGAAACGACTTGCCGATCTGGGCCAGACCGAACGGCGGCTTCTTACGGCTGGTGTTGAGCACGTTGGCGAAGTTGGTGAACATGCCCTGCGCCGTTTCCGGGCGTAGGAACACCTCGTGGCCGGAGCCTTCCACCGGTCCGGCATGGGTCTGAAACATCAGGTTGAAGTGGCGGGCTTCGGTGAAGGACCCCTCTGCTCCGCAGTTGGGGCAGATGTTCGGATCGTCGAGCTTGTCGAGCCGGAACCGCTCGTTGCACTTCTTGCAGTCCACCAGCGGGTCGGTGAAGTTGGCCAGGTGGCCCGAGGCCTCCCAGACCGCAGGCGGCGACAAGATCGACGCATCCAGGCCGAGCACGTCGTGGCGTAGCTGCACCATGGAACGCCACCACGCATCCTTCACGTTGCGCAGGAGCAGCACCCCGATGGGCCCGTAGTCGTAGGTCGATCGAAACCCGCCGTAGATCTCCGATGACGGAAAAACGAAGCCACGACGCTTCGTGAGATTGACGATCTTGTCGAAAAGGGCCGGGTCGGCGTGCACATCGGACATGCCTCGGAGCCTAGAGGGCGTGGTCGCGTGGCCTCACGCCCAGACAGAACAGGCGCCACTAAGGTCACCCCGTGACTGGCTACGCCCCGACCTACGGCCCTCCCGCAGACCCCACGAACGTGATCGGTCGCCGTATCGGCGCATGGTTCATCGATCTCCTCGTCTTCATCGTGCTGGTAGTGGCTGCCGTCTTGCTCTCCGGTACCTGGGCGGTCGACAGCGTCGCCGTGAGCGGTCAGACCGCCGGCGACAACTACTGCCAAGAATGGAACCGGACCCACGAAGGGGCCTGTAGCTACTCCAACGGCGAGGTCACCACCTTCGAGTTCGAACAGATCTACGTCAACGGAGCATTCCTGCTGAACCTGGTCGGCTATGTGGTCATCCAGGGGGTCACCGGCGCCAGCCTGGGCAAGTTGGCCGTCGGACTGCGGGTCATCGACGAGCAGGGCCAGCGGATCGGTATCGGCAAGTCGACCATCCGCACACTGCTGTGGGTGGTCGACGGCATCGTGTGTGGTCTACCCGTGGTCGGCGGTGTCCTCATCGTGAGCACCAAGGGCCACCGACGGGTGGGTGACATGGCCGCCAGCACCTACGTGGTCGACAAACACCAGGTTGGCCATCCCCTGGCCATTCCGGGCGTCACCGTGGCCTGGCCCGGCACCCCCGGCGGCTACGGCCAGGCTCCCGGCTACGGACCAGCTCCGGGCTACGGGCAGCCCGGCGGCTATGGACAGGCCCCCGAGGCATGGCAGCCACCGGCGGTCGGCCAGCAGCCAGGCGCCACTCCTGGCTCGTTCCCCTCCAGTCCTCCGGTGCAGCCAGCACCGACGCCACCCGGCGACGGCCCCACCTGGGACGTGGCCCGCAACGCCTACATCCAGTACGACCGGGAACAGAGCGCCTGGGTGCAGTGGGACGGCACATCTCAGCAGTGGCTCCCCATCGACCAGTAGACATACCGGCGACCAGTAGACATACCGCAAGCCCCCACCCCTAGCAGGAGCGCGAGACAGAGCCATGACGTATCGAGGCGCAGATCCAACCGCCGTTATGGGACGCCGCATCGGCGCCTACATCATCGACGTGGTCCTCCTACTCATCATCACCTTCGCGGTCCTGGTCCCGTTGTGGCAATCGAAAAGCGTCACTGCTCCATCGGGAACGGTGACGTGCGGTAGCGACTCGAGCGAGTTCAGGTCCCGGCCCGGGGCCCCCGAGGTCAACTTCTGCTTCGAAAGTGGCAACGAGGTCCGCTACATCCCCGTTGGCGAAGAAGGCCAGTTCACCACCACCGTCGCTCTGGTCAGCGGAGGGGCGAGCTTCCTGATGCTCATCGTGCTCCAAGGTCTGGTCGGCGGATCGCCGGGCAAGCTGATGCTGGGCCTGCGGGTCGTGAAGGAAAATGGGGAGAACGCCGGGGTCCTGCGCTGCCTGGTGCGCACGATCCTCTTGCCCATCGATGCCTCCTGCTGCGCCATCATCGGATTGCTCACCGCTTTCAACTCGAAACGTCACCGCCGGGTCGGCGACATGGCGGCCAGCACCATGGTGATCGGCCGAGACGACCAAGATGCCCTCGTGTTGGCCCGGTCCGGTCACACCCTTCCTGGCCGAGTCGACCTCGCCGCCCAACAGTGGACCAACCAGAACCAGCCTTCGTCACCTGCCACCGGATCATGGGATCCCTCCGGCGGCATTCACCTCCCCGGCGATCCGATGCCGAGCGACCCGACAGCGCCATCAGCTTGGCCGTCACAGCCCACGCCGTCCGACCCCACCACACCGAGCGCACCTACCGCGCCCGGCCCCGAGGGCGGCCCCACCTGGGACCCGGCCCGCAATGCCTACATCCAGTACGACCAGACCCGGGGCGCGTGGATGCAGTTCGACAACGGCACCCAGCAGTGGAAGCCCATTGACAGCTAGGAAACCCGATGTCGGCGTCGACGGTTTCGCAGGTCTAGACATGCGGGTGGGAACCGTCACTGCCGTCCATCCGTTTCCCGAGGCCCGCAAGCCGGCCTGGAAGCTCACCGTCGACTTCGGTCCGATCGTGGGCTCCCTGGCCACCAGCGCGCAGGTCACCAACTACACCGCCCACGACCTGGTCGGCCGACAGGTGGTGGGGGCCATCAACCTGGGTTCCCGTCGCATCGCCGGCTTCGTCAGCCAGTTCCTGGTTCTCGGCGGCGTCGACCCCGACGGCACCGTGCACCTGTTGCGCCCCGACACCGAAATGCCGCCTGGTTCCCCTGTGGCCTGAACGTCCTCAGTCGAGGAGGCCCACCGAACGCAACCGGCGTTCGAGGTGGTGCTCCATGACCCTGGTAGCCAGATGGTCGACCTCGTGGGTGGCCGGCGAAGGTGGAGCCTCCAATGCCCGCCCCAGTTGCCCGCAGAGGATCTGCTGGAGAAGTTCCACCGCCTCCGCTGACAGACGGGTGCCCCGTCGGTGGTCGTTGCACAACAGGCCGCCCTCCGCCGGGTCGAAGGCCACCAGGCCATCCTCCTCCTGGCAGGTCACGCAGGACTCGACGTGGGGTCGGAATCCTTCGAGCGCCAGCACCTTCCAGTGAAACCCAGCCACCACCAACGGGCCGTTGTTGGCGGCCAGAGCGCGTAGTGCGCCGAGCAGCATCCGGTAGAGGCCGGGGTTCGGTTCCCGCTCGAGGCTGAGCTGGTCTACGGCTTCCAGCATGGTCACGGCTCGCGTCAGGCGGTCGAGGTCTTCGCGAATGGTCCGGAAGTTGTCGAGGGTCTCGGCCTGCGTGACGATGTCGAGCTCGCGACCTTCATAGAGCTGCAGCGCGACGTGGCTGGTCGGATCCAAGCGGGAACCGAACTTGCTCTTGGTCTTGCGAATGCCCTTGGCCACCGCGCGGACCTTGCCGTGCCGCTCGGTGATGAACGAGATGATCCGATCCGACTCCCCCAGCTTGTAGGTGCGCAGGATGATGCCCTGATCCCGGTAGAGAGCCATCGATCAGCCCGTCACGGCTGTACCCCGCCGAAACGCCGATCACGGGCCTGGAACTCCCGGATGGCATCGGCCAGGTGCTGCTTGCGGAAATCGGGCCACAGCACGTCGGTGAACACCAGCTCGCTGTAGGCCAGCTCCCACAGCAGGTAGTTGGAGATCCGATACTCGCCCGAGGTGCGGATCATCAGCTCGGGGTCGGGCATCGACGGGTCGTAGAGACGACTCCGAATGGCCTTCTCGTCGATCTTCTAGGGCTTCACTCCGTCGATCACCAACTGCTTTACAGCATCGATGATCTCGGCCCGACCGCCGTAGTTGAAAGCAATCGTGAACGTCAGCCCGGTGTTGTCCTTCGTGAGGTCGGTGGCCCAGTCGATGCGGCCAGCCACCCCACGGGGTACCCGCCAGTCTCGGCGGCCGATGAACTGGATGCGCACGTTGCGAGCATGGAGGTCCTCCGCGTGGCGATCCAAGATCCCCTTGTTGAACCCCATCAGGTAGCGGACTTCGTCGGGCGGTCGCTTCCAGTTCTCGGTGATGAACGCGTAGACCGTGAACCACCCCATCCCCAGCTCGATGGCCCCGTCGATGGTGTCGAAGAGCGCCACCTCGCCGGCAGCGTGGCCTTCGGTCCGCTTGAGCCCCCGGTTGGTGGCCCAGCGGCCGTTGCCGTCCATCACGGCAGCCACGTGGCGGGGGATGCGGGTCGGATCGATGCCGGTCAGGTCCACGCTTGGCAACCTACCGCCCGCCTCCCCTGTCGATGGCCACCGTCTGCGAGGATCGTTGCCCGCTCCACCCGACAATGAACAGGAACGTCGAGCAGCATGAAGCAACGCCTGCGCCAACTCGGACAGAGGTGGCCTTGGTTCGATCGAGTCCTCGACGTGCAAGACCGGTACGGCGAGATCAACGGCAGCTTCGTTTCCTCGGGCATCACCGTGGCGATCTTCATCGCGGTGTTCCCCCTGCTGCTGGTGGCCATCGCCATCGTGGGGTTCGTGGCCTCCAACAACGACCAGTTCGCCAGCCAGCTCATCGACGAGCTCGGCCTCACCGGAACGGCCGCTCAGACCATGACCGATTCCCTGGAGCGGGCATCGAACAGCAAGCAAGCGGCATCGATCGTGGGCCTTCTCGGTCTGCTGTGGACCGGCTCAGGGGTGGCAGTGGCCTTGCAACAGGGCATTCGGGCCCCGTGGCAGGAACGGTCCGCGGGCATGCGCGACCGCTTCCGGGGCATGGCCTGGTTGGCCACTGCCGGCCTCGGGTTCGCGGCATCCATCGCTCTCGGCGGCCTGCTCAACGTGCTGCCCGACGGCGTGCCGGTGGTGCTGATCACCGCGTTGGCGGTGATCGTCGGCATGACCTTCAACATTGGCCTGTTCTGGTGGATGTTCAAGGGCCTGGGGACCGGCCGGGTCCCGAACCGCCGCCTTCTACCGGGGGCGATCATGGCCGGTGTCGGCTTCGAGGTGCTCAAGCTGGTGGGAACCGTCTACGTGCCTCGCCTCGTGGCCCGGTCGTCGGGCCTATATGGCTCGCTCGGCATCGTGTTCGCCATCCTGGCCTGGTTGGCTCTCTTCGCACGGCTGATCGTCTACGCCTCCACCCTCAATGCCGTCCTCTACGAGTCGACCGAGGGCACGGTGCAGGTTCCCGTGCACGTACCCGACATCGCCGGCAAGACACCGACAGCCGCCACCCGTGGAGGGATCGCCGTCGGCGCCGATGACGATCCCCCGGCGGTACCCTCGCCCGAGTGACCAGCCCCGATCGTGTCGTTGCCGCCCTGGGCCGTCTCGCCGACGCCGCCGACGGCGGAGAACGCCGCCAACCACAAGACGACATGGCCACGGCCGTCGCCACCGCCATCGGGCAACGTCGCCACCTGCTGGCCCAGGCCGGTACCGGTACCGGTAAGAGCTGGGCCTATCTGGTGCCCGCCATCTTGTCGGGGCGGCGGACGGTGGTGGCCACGGCCACCAAGGCCCTCCAGGATCAGTTGGCCGGCAAGGACCTGCCGTTCATCCAGGCTCACCTGGGCACCGACTTCGAGTTCGCGGTGCTCAAGGGTCGCTCCAACTACGTCTGTCAACAGCGCCTCTCGGAGATCTCCGGCGCCGGCCAACTGGCGCTCGACGGTCTCGCCAACCGGGCGTCGCCCGCGGAGCTGTCGGCATTGCAGGAGTGGTCAGCCACCACCGTGTCTGGAGACCGGGCCGAGCTCCCCGTCGAACCGTCACCGCAGGCATGGGCCGCGGTGAGCGTCTCGGCTCAAGAGTGCCCTGGCGCCCGACGATGCCCGAAGGGTGACACGTGCTTCGCCGAGGCAGCCCGGCGCACCGCCGCGGAAGCCGACGTGGTGGTGGTCAACCTCCACCTGCTGGGCCTCGACCTGGCCACCGATGGCGCCGTCCTGCCAGAGCACGAACTGGTAGTGGTCGACGAGGCCCACCAGCTCGAAGACATCGTTTCGGACACCTGTGGCTTCGAGCTGTCCGCGGGTCGGTTCCAGAACCTGGCCCGCTCTGTTCGGGCCATCATCGACGACCCCGCGCTGGCCGACGACGTCGAGACCTCGGCATCGTTGCTGGCTGCGGTGCTCACCGACCACGTCGGCCGCCGCCTACGGGGCCAGCTCGACCCCGACCTCGCCGATGCCCTCGCCCTCATCCGAGGCCGCCTAGACCGAGTGTCGGCCGCGCTGCGGTCGGTGCCCGATGACAAGGGTGACGACGTGTCCACCCGCAAGGACCGGGCCGTCCAGCTCACCACCGGCCTCCAGATGGACGTGACCGCCGCCGGCGACGTGCCGGCCACGTCAGTGGCCTGGGTGGAGGGCCCCGAAGCCAACCCGCGTTGGCGGGTGGTTCCCATCGACGTGGCCGACGTGTTGCGGGCAGGGCTCTGGGATCGCTGCACCGCAGTGCTCACCAGTGCAACCATCCCTGAAGGGCTGGGTGAACGGCTCGGCCTGGAAGCATCGGACCACGAACAGATCGATGTCGGCAGCACATTCGACTACGCGGCCAACGGGCTCCTGTTCTGCGCCACCCACCTGCCCAATCGCACCAGCGCCGCCTTCGAACCCGCGCTCCACGACGAACTGGTCACGCTCATCGAAGCTGCTGGTGGCCGAACGCTGGCCTTGTTCACGTCGTACCGGGCCATGGACGCGGCCATCGCTGCCGTACGGGCCCGGATCGACACACCGGTGTTCGGGCAACGGGACCTCCCCAAGCAGGCCCTGGTGGCAGCCTTCGCCGCTGACGAGTCAGCCAGCCTGTTCGCCACCATGGGCTTCTGGCAGGGCATCGACGTACCCGGTCGTACCTTGTCGTTGGTCACCATCGATCGTTTGCCGTTCCCTCGGCCCGACGAACCACTGCTCCAAGCCCGCCGCGAACTGGCCCGCGCCGACGCGTTCAGGCTGATCGATCTGCCCCGCACCTCGATGATGCTGGCCCAGGGTGCCGGCCGGTTGATCCGCAATGCCACCGACCGCGGTGTGGTGGCAGTGCTCGATCCGCGCCTGGCCACGGCCCGCAGCTACCGGTGGACGTTGCTCAACGCGCTCCCCCCGCTGCGGCGCACCAAGGATCAGGCCGAGACGGTGGCCTTCCTGGAGGCCATCCGAGACAGCGCTGATTAGACGACCCTCAGTAGCCGAGACGCTCCAGGGCCCCGGGGCGACGCTGCCAGTCCTTGTCGACCTTCACGAAGAGCTCCAGGAACGCGCCCGGCGGTAGCTGGGACCGCACCGCGATCCCCACAGCCTTCAGCACGGCCCCCTTCTTGCCGATCACGATCCCCTTCTGAGATTCGCGTTCCACCAGGATCTCGCAGCGAATGCGGGGCCATTCCCATTCGGTCACCCGAGTGGCCACCGAGTGGGGTACCTCTTCTCGGGTTACCGCCAGCAACTGTTCACGCACCAACTCGGCCACCCAAAAAGCCTCGGGCACGTCGGTGACCATGTCGTCGGGGTAGTACGCCGGGCCTTCGGGCAGCCGGCCGATGATCGTGTCGACGAGCTCGGGGACCCCATCGCCGGTATGGGCCGACACCGGGAAGTATTCGTTGCCGCCGTCGAGTTGCTCAGCGGCTTTGTGCAGCTGCTTGAGGATGTCGGCCGGCGGGGCCAGGTCGGTCTTGTTGACCACGATGATCGCGTCGGCGGGAACCCGTGATGCCACCCACTGGTCGCCACGACCGATGGGGGCTGTGGCATCCACCACCAGGCACACCACGTCGACGCCTTTGATGGCACTGGTGGCTGTCTCGTTGAGCCGTTCGCCGAGGAGCGTGCGGGGCTTGTGGATGCCGGGCGTGTCCACGAACACCACTTGGGCATCAGGACGGGTGAGCACCCCCCGCACCTGGGTTCGGGTGGTCTGGGGCTTGTCGGAGACGATGGTCACCTTCTGCCCCAGGATGTTGTTGAGCAAGGTGCTCTTGCCCACGTTGGGTCGTCCCACAAGGGACACGAATCCGGATTTCACTGGTCACCATCCACGTCGTCACTGCTCGAGCCCCGACCCTTGCGGTCCCGGGCCTCGTCGGGGGCATCAACTCGCTCCATCTTGTCGATGCGGACCCGCATGATGCGCCTACCTTGCACCCGTTCCACCGTGAGGCGGGCATCGGCGCACTCCACCGTGTCTCCCACCGTGGCCATGCGCCCGAGGTCGGCCAGCAGCAGACCGCTGATGGTGTCGAACTCGCCTTCGGGCAGTTTCAGGTCGAGGAGGTCGTTGGCGTCGTCGACGGTCAGGCTGCCGCTGACGCGGACCCCGCCACCGGCTACGGGCTCGATGCGGGCATCTTCGGTGTCGAACTCGTCGATGATCTCCCCGACGAGCTCCTCGATGAGGTCCTCCAGGGTGACCAGGCCAGCGGTGCCGCCGTACTCGTCGATGACCACGGCCATGTGGAACTGCTCGGACTGCATCTCGCGTAGCAGTTCGGATACCGGCTTGGTCTCGGGTACCGCACGCGCTGAGCGCACCAGGTTGGCCACCGGCTCGTCTTCACGCCCGTCGCGTTCGGCTCGCATCAGGTCCTTGCCGAAGACCAGACCGATGACGTCGTCGATGCCTTCACCGAGCACGGGGACCCGGCTGTAGCCGTTCATGAGGACGACCTCCATCACGTCGGCCACCCGGAACTCGTGTGAGACGGTGACCATGTCGGGTCGGGGAACCATCACCTCGCGCACGACGGTGTCGCCGAACTCGATGATCGACTCGATGAGACGGCGTTCGTCCTTGTCGATGGCATGGGATTCATGGGCCTCGGCGGCCACGGCCAACAGTTCCTCCTCGGAGACGTAGGGGCCTTCCTTCAGCCCCTTGCCCGGCAGGATCACGTTGGTGATGATTATGAAGAACTGGGCCAGCAGGCGCAGCGGCGCGAAGTCGACCAGAACCTTGACCGGTCGGGCGGCCATGAGCGCGGCCCGCTCGGTGTTCTGGATGGCCCACGTCTTCGGTGCCGTCTCGGCCAGCACGTACATGATGACCACGTTGAGGATGGTGAAGGTCAGCACCCCCCAGCCGCCGAACAGGTTGCCGGCCACCACACCGGTGAGGCTGGCCTGCACGATCTGGGCGATGAGTACCACCAGAAGCAAGGCGTTGAGCCAGCGTTCGGGGGCCTGCACGAGCGACAGGAGGGCTTTGGCGCCCGGGCGCCCCTCCTCGGCCAGCGCCGACGCCTTGGCCTTGCTGATCCGCACCAGGGCGGTTTCGGCCGCTGCGGTGAGCATGGAAATCACGATCAGGACGGCGATGGCCGCGATCAACCAAAGATCGACCGTTGACGCCTCCGCCGCTAGTACGCCGACGCTCATGGCGCCGGCTCGGGACTGCTAGAGGGGTCGTCATCCACGACGACATCGGGGGTCACCGGACACTCCGGTGGAACCGTTCGAGCAGCTCGCGTTCGCGGGCCTGCATCACCATGGTCTCCTCAGGTTCGGCGTGATCGTGACCGAGGACGTGCAGGATGCCGTGCACGGTCAACAACGCAATCTCGTCGGGGTAGGTCCCGGCATGGCCAGGGGCATTGCGGTGGGCAACTGCTGGGCAGATGACCACGTCGCCGAGCAGCACATGATGGTCCTGCTCGTCGGTGAGGACGTCTTCGGCGTCGATCGGAAACGACAGCACATCGGTGGGGCCTTGCTCGCCCATGTGTTCGACGTTGAGCTCGGCCATGGTGGCCTCATCGACGAACAGCAGCGACAGTTCGGCCGACCCAGTCACCCCGGAGTCCTCCAGGGACCGGCGGGCCAGTTCTTCCCAGCGAGACACGTCGACCTCGTGGTCGGTCTGCTCGTCGGTGACGAACACGGACACCTGGCTCACGACGGAGCCGCCGCTTCTCGCTCGTAGGCGCGGACGATGGCGGCCACGATGCGATGACGGACC
>JBDTBS010000133.1:0-12610 GCA_039924035.1 Aquihabitans sp.
GTTCTTCGGCGCCACCGGTGTGCTGCGGACCGTTCTGATAGTGGGCACCATCCCCATCGGGGCCGTCGGTGCCTGGCGCATGGCCCGTCCCATCGGGTCGGTGCGGGCCAGCGTCGCCGCCTTCGCCGTCTACCTGGCCATCCCCGTGCCCTACAACGCCATGGCCCGGGGGTCATGGAGCGGCCTACTCATCTACGCCGCCGCCCCGTGGCTTCTGTTGGCCATGGGTCGAGCTAGCGGGATCGCCCCCTTCGGTCCAGTACAGGCCGACCCTGGCGACCAGGCGGAATCGTCGGTTCGTCGCCGCCCGGTGGGCCTCATCTTGGGCATGGGTCTGACGCTGGCGGTCGTCGCTGCGTTCGTACCGTTCGTGATCGTGTTGGCCGCGGCCGTGGCCCTGGCCATCGCTGTTGGGTCGTTGCTGTGCTTCCGGGTGGCCGGCGTGGTTCGACTCCTGGTGATCACTGCCGCGGCCTCGTTGGTGGCCATTGCCCTCAACGCCCCGTGGAGCCTCGATCTGGTCACTGCCGACTCCACATGGGAAGGCATCGCCGGCCTCGGGTCCACCACCGGCGGTTCGCTCACCCTGGGGCACCTGCTGCGCTTCGAAAGCGGCCCGTGGGGTGCCGCTCCGCTTGGCTGGGCCTTCTTGCTGGCGGGAGCTCTACCCGTGGTGATCGGCCGGTCGTGGCGCCTCGAATGGGCGGTGCGGGCTTGGTTCGTGGTCATCGCTGGCTGGGGTGTGCTGTGGGCTTCTCAAGCGGGGCACCTTCCCGTTGGGCTGCCCACTGCCGAGGTGGTGCTGGCCCCGGTGGCAGCAGCGTTGGCATTGGCTGCCGCGCTAGGGCTCGCCTCCTTCGAGACCGACCTGCGGTCCTATGGGTTCGGATGGCGGCAACTGCTGTCGGCCGCGGCCGCCCTAGGCGTGATCCTCGGGGCCTTTCCCCTGGCCAGCGGCCTGATCGACGGTCGTTGGCGGACTCCCTCGCAGAGCTTCGTATCGTCCTACGAGACCCTGTTCACAGACGAAGACGGTCCGGCTTACCGGGTGCTGTGGCTGGGCGATGCCACCCTGCTCCCGGTGGCGGGCTGGCGCTACGACGACGACGTTGCCTATGCAACCACCGAAGGGGGCGTACCCACGGTGCTCGACCGGTTCCCGGGTCCGCCCACGGGAGCGTCACCGTTGCTCGCCGACTCGGTGCGCATCGCCGAGCAGCGGTGGACCAATCGGCTCGGGCACTTGCTTGCCCCCATGGGGGTCCGGTACCTGGTGCTGCCCGAACAAGTGGCCCCGTCCACCATGGTCGGATCGGTCGCTGTGCCCGCCGATCTGCGTGATGCCTTGGGTCAGCAACTCGACCTGCGTGAGATTCCCATACGCGAAGGCATCACCATCTACGAGAACACGGCCTGGACCTCCATGCGGTCGGTGCTCCCCGAACGCGAAGGAGCTCAAGACGACTACACCGATGCCATCCGCCACGACCTCACGGGCTCCACGCCGGTGCTGGAAGAGCGGTTCGGGGCGGTTGGTGCCCGAGGGACCGTCGACGCCAAAGGCGACCTGCTCTTTGCATCCACCAGTGACCCTGGGTGGCATCTAGATATCGACGGGGTCCCGGTCGGACGGAGCACCACCTACGGATGGGCCAACCAGTTCGCGGCCACCCGTACCGGACCGGCAGCGCTCAACTTCACCACACCGCTGGCCCACACGCTGGCCGGGTTGGGGCAGGTCGCTCTGTGGGTCTTGGTGATCGTGTTTCGACGGCGGATCCGAATATCCGAACGGCGAACGGCCGCCGCGGTAGTGGTCGGCGATGAGACGGAGGTCCGCTGATGGCCACCAAGAAGCCCCAAGCCCGCAGGGTTCGGTCCAAACGCCGTCGCATCACGCCCCGCCGCTGGCTCCCGTTCGTGGCTCTGGTGGCCATAGCTGCCGATGCGTTCGTGGTTGAACGTTCCCTCACCGACGAGGCGGCACCCTCCAACGTGGTGAACCTGGCCTCGACTCGGCTGCCGGTGGCCACCGAGTCGGCAGCCCTGTCAACGGCCTGGTACTGCTCGGGCGGCACGGCCATGGGCGAGGACGGCAAGGCCGAGCTATCGGTGGTGATCGCCAACGCGGCCGCCGCTCCGACCACTGCCGATGTCACCGTGGTCGACGACGATGGTGGGGAAGAGTCGACCACCATCGGAGTACCGGCCTATGGCCGCACCCGGGTCACGGCATCGGAGGTGTTGAAGGCCGAATGGGTAGGCATGACCGTAGAAGTGCTCGGTGGTGAGATCGCCGTAGAACGCGAGGTGGTGGGCCCCAATGGCTACGACGTGAGCCCTTGTTCCAGCCACGCCGCAACCGAGTGGTTCGTGCCCTCGGGCTCCACGGTCATCGGGGCCGAGGAATATCTGCTGCTCTACAACCCGTTCCCGGCGGCCACCAGTGTCGACATCACCTTCGCCACCGACGAGGGTGCGCTGGCTCCCAGACCGCTCCAGGGTCTGACCGTGGCCGGGCGCTCGGTGCGGCTGGTTCCCACCGACAGCCTTCCGGCTCGTAGGGCCGAGATTTCCACCCACGTGCAGGTCCGCTCCGGCCGGCTCGTGGTCGACCGCCTCCAGATATATGACGGTAGTGGCGATGCCATGGGTAGTGACGGTGACGACGCTGTCACCAGCCCGCCTCCCCGGGGACTGGCATCTTCCAGCGCCATTCCGCAGGCCTCCCTGACCTGGGTGTTCCCACAGGGCCGCAACGACCAGGAGGTCCGCAACCAGGTGGCCCTCTACAACCCCGGTACCAACACCGCGGAGGTCGACGTGATCGTCACCTTCGAAGACCCGGCCCGCATGCCCGAGGTGGAACCGGTGGCCGTCACCATTCCGCCCGGCGAGCAGCGGCTGGTCGATCTGACCGATGTGGTGGGGATCGAGAACGGGCTCGACTACACGATCGGCCTGGTCTCGTTTGGTATCGACGGGGCCCCGGCGCAACCGGTGGTAGCCGAGCTGCTCACCTTCAACTGGCTTCGCGAACTGTCCCCCCAGCCACCGCCCGACGGCGAGGCCGGTGGCGAACAGCCACCGAGCGACGACGTGGACGAACTACCACCCGACGACGGTGACTCCACCGGCGACGGTGCTCCGCCCGAAGAACTCGCTGGCGTCGAGTTCGTACCCGGCTTCTCGGTGGTGCCTGGCGCACCAGTAGCAGCGTCGGAATGGATACTGCCCAGCCGCGGCGGCACCCCGACTCGGGGTGCCAACGTTGTGGTGGCCAACCCGTCGCTCACCACTGTGGAGGTCACCGTGGAGGCAGTGGTCGGCGGTCGCCGCCAGGCCGTCGAGGGGGCCACGGTGAAGATCCCGCCCCGAGACCGACGCAGCCTCAACCTCACCACGATCGGTCCGTCGGCCGCGCTGGTCATTTCCGCCGATGGGGCTGTGGTGGTGCAAGCCACCTCGGTATCCACCGCCGGGCTCGGGAGCTCGGGGGCCTTGGCCAGTCCGTTGCCCGACGCGGTGATGGTCCTCCCACCTCTGCGCTGAGTCTCAGAACCACCTGGGTCTGGCGGGGGTCGGCTGACGGCACAGGATCCGGGCTGTTCAGGAGGGTGCCCGCAGCCGGGCGCCGGACCGGCATGTGAACCCAGGGCGGGCCGACGCGGCCCCCTGGCTGGGGACCAACGCCGCCGCAGGTGCACAATGGAAGCCATGTGGACCGTCGTTGCCATCGTGGTCATTGGTGCGATAGCGCTCGGCGTGGCCTCCGTGCTCCGTCGCCGGGACGTGGAAGCCCCCGACCAGGGGTCGTCATGGGCTGTCCCCACTCACCTCGACCGCTCTGACTTCGCCCGGCCCGATGCCGAATGGTTGGTCGTGGTGTTCTCTTCAGCCACCTGCCTGGCTTGCCAGAGCACCTGGCAGAAGGCACAGCTACTCGACTCGGACGTGGTCGCCGTGCAAGAGGTGGAGGCCATTGCCGACAAGGCGCTCCATGACCGCTACGGGATCGACGCCGTTCCCATGGTTGTCGTCGCCGATGCCGCGGGGATGGTTCAACGGTCGTTCGTGGGTCCGCCCACGGCAACCGACCTGTGGGCGGCAGTGGCCGAAGTGCGTGAACCGGGCACAGCCCCCGAGACGTGCACCACCACCAACACCGGCCTCCCCGAACTGCCGTAAAACAACGAAACGGCGTAGATCTTGGTCGTCGGGCGACCAAGATCTACGCCATTTCATGGGTACTGATTGGTCAGTGCTGGGTGGTTCAGTCTTCGGTGGGGGAACCGCTGCTGTGGGCCGGAGTGGCTGCCGGGGCGTTGATGCCCAACTCCACCAAGCGACGGACCTCGGCGCCGTCGAGCGTCTCGTGCTCGAGCAGGCCCCGGGCCACCAGATCGAGGCCGTTGCGGTGTTCGGTGAGCAATTCCATGCACCGCGTCTCGCAGGCCCGCAGGATGTGCTCGACCTCTTCGTCGATCACCCGGGCGGTCTCGTCGGAGTAGTCACGGGCATTGCCCATGAGGTCTTCACCGAGGAACACCTGACCCTGAGAGCCCCAGGCCATGGGCCCGACACGCTCAGACATGCCCCACTCGCGGACCATCTTGCGGGCTCGCGAGGTGGACACGACCAGGTCGTTGTTGGCTCCGGTGGACACCACTCCGAACACGAGGCGTTCGGCTATGCGTCCACCCATGGCCACCACGATCGAATCGTTGAGGTAGTCCTGGCTGTAGGAGTGCTTGTCTTCACGGGGCAGCTGCTGGGTGACGCCGAGGGCCATCCCCATGGGGAGAATGGTGACCTTGTGCACCGGGTCTGCCTCTTCGAGGACGGTGGCAGCTACTGCGTGCCCGGCCTCGTGGTAAGCGGTGAGCTCCTTCTCCTTCTCGGAGAGGGCCATGGACTCGCGGCGTTGGCCCATGAGCACACGGTCTCGGGCGTACTCGAAGTCGTCCTTGGTGATCATCTCGCCACCACGGCGCACTGCGTGCAGAGCGGCCTCGTTGACCAGGTTGGATAATTCGGCACCGCTCATGCCGGGAGTTCCGCGTGCCACGACAGACAGGTCGACCTCGGGACTGAGGCGCTTGCTCTTGGCATGGACCCGCAGGATGGCCAACCGTTCTTCGTGCTCGGGGAGCGGGACCACCACTTGGCGGTCGAAGCGGCCCGGACGCAGCAGGGCTGGGTCGAGTACGTCGGGCCGGTTGGTGGCCGCGATCATCACGATGCCCTCGGTGGCTTCGAAGCCGTCCATCTCGTTGAGCATCTGGTTGAGGGTCTGCTCACGTTCGTCGTGACCGCCGCCCACCCCGGCCCCACGCTTGCGCCCGATGGAGTCGATCTCGTCGATGAAGATGATGGCCCGGCCCATCTTCTTGGCCGACGCGAACAGGTCGCGGACCCGGCTGGCGCCGACACCCACGAACATCTCCATGAAGTCCGAGCCGCTCACCGACAGGAACGGCACGCCGGCCTCGCCGGCCACCGCTCGGGCGATGAGGGTCTTTCCGGTGCCGGGAGGCCCGACCAACAGGACGCCCTTTGGGATACGAGCGCCGATCTGGGAGAACTTTTCGGGGTACTTGAGGAAATCGACGACCTCGCGGATCTCCATCTTCACGCCCTCGTAGCCGGCAACGTCGGCGAAGGTGGTGCCCGGCCGTTCGGTGGAGTACGTCTTGGCCTTAGATCGGCCGATGGACATTATGTTGCCCATCTGCCCCTGGGCCCGGCGCTGCATGAGCACGAAGAAGCCGATGATCAGCACGGGGAAGATCAGGATGGGTAGCCAGGTCTCGACGAACCCGGCCGTCGGCGTCTTTGGAGACAGGTCGACCTTCTTGTCCTGGAGGAGCGTGAGGTCTGCGTCGGGGAACGGTAGGAGTCCGGTGGTGTGGAAGGTCTTGTCGTCACCCTTGAGCGATCCGGTGATCTCGCCGGTGTTGTTGTCGTAGGTGACGTCGACGACCTTGCCCGCGTTGACCTGCTTGAGGAACTCGGAGTAGGTGTACTTCTCGCCTTTGTCGGGCCCCTGGTTGAAGGCGAACAGCATGGCGATGACCGCTACGCCCAGGACAGCCCACAAGAGCCAACGACTGTTGGCGATGGGCGGCTTGGCGCCAGGTTGACCTGAACCGCCCTCGCCGTCGCGGCCTCGACCAGGTCCGATGGGACCGCGGCCACGGGGTGGTGGTGGGGGTGGTGGCGGGGGAGGACCCTCGGCTGACATCCCATCATGTTAGGGGGCAGAATGGTCGACACGGCATCCGCCCCCAGACGTCACAACGCCGATACCCTGCCTGGCATGCGTCGACGTTGTGCCCGTCCCGGTTGCGGGGAACCTGCCACCGTGACCCTCTCCTACGACTACGGGGCAGCCACGGTATGGCTGGAGCCGTTGTCTCTCGAAGGTCATCCGATGACCCACGACCTTTGTGATCGTCACACGGCTCGCACCGCTCCGCCCCGAGGGTGGCGCCTGGTCGACCATCGCCTGGCCGAGGAATCACTCGCCTCCTGACCAGAGGGCGATCGCCCCTGCTTCCTGGCCACCACACGGTGACCGGTAGGCTCCGCCAGCCATGACCGCCCTGTCTTCGACGTCGAACGTCGATCCCGAACATCAGCGATGGGGCCTGCCCGATGCCCTCGTCGGATGGATCGTGGCCAACATCTCGGCCGGGCTGCTCGGCGTGTTGCTCGTCTCTGCCTTCGGCTACAGCACCGACTCGGAGTCGTTGAAGAACCTGCCGATCACCATGGTGGCCCTGCAGTTCCCGCCCTTGTGGATCGGGTTCATCGGGGTTCCGGTGCTGGTGGCGGCGGTGAAGGGAACTGGTTGGATCCGCGACTTCCGGGTGCGGTTTCGGCTGCGTGACGTGCCCGTCGGTCTGGCATCGGGTGTGGCCGCCCAGCTGATCCTGGTGCCGCTCCTCTCGCTGCCCATCCTGTGGCTCACCAACACCGACATGGACAAGCTGAGCGAGCCCGCGCGTCAGCTCGGTGACAAGGCCGACAGTCCGCTCGGGGTGTTCCTGCTGTTCGCGGCGGTGGCGGTGGGGGCACCGATCGCCGAAGAGATCTTCTTTCGAGGGCTGCTGCTCAGGTCCTTCGAGAAGCGCTTCGGCACCGCCGTAGCGGTGGTGGCTTCGTCGGTGGTCTTCGGGGCCACCCACTTCCAAGCCCTCCAGTTCGCAGCCCTCACCGGTGCTGGTCTGGTGTTCGCGTTGTTGACCGTGCGATACGACCGATTGGGGCCTGCCATCTTCGCCCACATGGCCTTCAACGGGTTGACCGTTGCCTCACTGGTGGGATGGCTCTGATGGACGACCCCGCAATGGTCGACCCGGTTGGCGATCGCCCGACTCATGACCACGACTCTGGTCTTGTCGAGGAGGCCACTCCTTTCCCGACCATCGGCCAGCGGTTGGGCGACTGGGGGAGGCGGCAAGCACAGCACGTCGCTGACGACCCCGGTCGAGCCGCCGAAGCCGGGCTGGCCGTGGCCCTCGTGGCTCTCGGAACCGCCCTGGTCCTGGCCACCCTCCACCCCGACCTGCTGTGGAAGGACACCACGCCCACCGGGGGCGACATGGGTGCCCATGTGTGGGGGCCTCGCTACTTGCTCGACCACGTGCTGCCCAAGGGCCGCCTCACGGGGTGGAGCCCCGATTGGTACAACGGCTTCCCCGCCTACCAGTTCTACATGGTGATCCCGTCGTTGTTGATCGTGATCCTGCACGTCGGGTTGGCCTGGTTCATCGCCATCCCTGTCGTGCTGGCTTCGTTCGCGGTGGCCGCCCTGGCCTGGATGCGACCTCGCCTCTACCCGTACCGCCGGGTCGTCCTCGGCCTGGCCGTGTCGATCACCGTCCTGGCCGTGCCGTTGAGCTACAACCGGTCCTTCAAGCTGATCACAGCCATTGGTCTGCTCGGGATCCCGGTGGCGTGCTGGGCCTTCGCCAAGCTGGCCGACCTGCCCTTCCCCATCCCGCCCTTGGCCTCGGTGGCCGGCCTGATCTTCTTGTACAACCGCGAACCGGTCTACAACAACACCGGCAACATCATCGGCGGCAACTTCCAGTCGACCATGGCCGGGGAGTTCGCCTTCTCCATCAGCCTCACGGTGGCCATCCTCTACCTCGGGGTCGCCTGTAGGGGGTTGCGTACCGGCCGCTATCGGGCGTTGGCCGCAGGACTGTTCGCTCTCGCAGGCCTGACCCACCTGATCCCCGCGTTCTTCGTGTTGGCCTGCACCTTGGCCATGTTCCTGGTCCACCCCGACAAGGCCCGGTTCAAGTGGCTGGCCAGCATGGTCCCGGTGGCCGGTCTGCTGACCGCGTTCTGGGTGCTGCCGTTCTGGTGGCGTCGCGACTATGTGAACGACATGGGATGGGAGCGGCTACCGGTCCCCAATGCCAACATCGGCGAGGCCGCCCAGAAGATGGCCGGCGACCAGCAGTCAGTCGTCTACTACCTCTTTCCGACCGGTCTGAAGTGGCTCCTGGTGGCCGGTGCCGTCGGGGTGGTGGTGTCGTTGATTCGCCGCTACACGGTGGGTCTGGTGCTGGCATTGGCCTGGGCTGGGGTGATGGTCGGGTTCTGGCACATGCCGCAGTACCGGTTGTGGAATGCCCGGCTACTGCCCTTCATGTATCTGTCGGTCGCTCTGCTGGCAGCCATTGGCGTCGGCGAGTTGATCCGAGTGGCGGGCACGGTGGCCAGCGGAAGGGTGGACCGACCGTTGCGAGCCTTCACGGTCACTGCCAGCCTGCTCGTCGGGTTGGCCACCCTGGTCTACGTGGCCCTCCCCGTTCAGGCCCTGGCCGATGGAAGCGACGGCGATTTCGGGCTCCGGCGTCGATCCGTCACCATCCAACGGCACAAGGACGACGGCACCCCTTTCACCGAGACGCTCACCGAGTCGTCCATCGTGCTGTTCGGGCGGTCCGTGGTCTCCACCACGGTCTCGAACCCGGTGGCCGGTTGGTCGGAGTGGAACTACCGGGGGCTCGAGCTCAAGGAACCCACCGCCACCTCGGGCGGGTGGCCCGAATACCGAGACCTCATGGCCACCATGGGGGCCATCGGCAACGACCCAGACCACGGGTGCGGTCGGGCCTTCTGGGAATACGACGGCGACCGCATCAACGGCTACGGCACCCCCATGGCCCCCATGCTTCTGCCGTACTGGACCGATGGGTGCATCGGGTCCCAGGAGGGCCTCTACTTCGAATCCTCCACCACCGTTCCCCACCATTTCCTCATGCAGGCCGAGTTGTCGGCCAAGCCGTCGAACCCTCAGCGTGAGCTGCCCTATCCGAGCTTCGACATCGACTCCGGCGTCGAACACCTCCAGCTGCTCGGCGTCCGCTACTACCTGGCGGTCAGCGAGACCGCGGTGCAAGCGGCAACGAAGCATCCCGACCTCACCGAGGTGGCGGTCACCGGACCTTGGCACGTCTATGAGGTGGCCAACTCGGAGTTGGTGAGCCCGCTGGCCTACCAACCGACCGTCGTTACTGGCCTCGGAGAAAGTCAGGACGACTGGCTCCCCACAGCAGCAGCATGGATGCTCGACGGCGACCTTCAGGTGCCCCTGGCCATCGACGGCCCTGCCGACTGGGAGCGGGTGTCTGGCGACCCCGTCCCCACCGATTGGCGTCGCTTGGTGCGCTGGACCCGCGATCAACTAGGTCTCACCGGTTCCATGGACCAAGTGCCGACCACCAGCCGTTCGCCCCTGCCCGAAGTCGAGGTCTCCAACATCGAACAGGGGGACGACTCGGTCTCGTTCTCGGTGTCGGAACCCGGTGTGCCGGTGCTGGTGAAGGTGTCGTACTTCCCCAACTGGACGGTGAGCGGAGCCGAAGGCCCCTACCGGGTCACTCCCAACCTGATGGTGGTGATCCCCACCGACACCGAAGTCGCGCTGACCTACGGCCGTACCCCACCCGACGTGATCGGAATGGCTCTTTCGCTCCTCGGCCTCATCGGCCTGTTCCTGTTGGCCCGCCGCCCTGTACTCGACGTGCCGCCCTACGTCCCGTCCCGGGCCTCGGCGTGGATCGACCGTCACCTGGAACTCCCGGTCAGCGGCCGGCCGACACCGCCACCGCCACCGACTGAACTCGACGGGCCGGACTTCGGGTCGGTCGATGACCCCGACATCTGGTCGGCGTCGAGCGAGCAGGCGGCGACGACCACCACCGGCGAGACCACGGTGACCGAGTCGTCGGCCCCCGACCCCGGCCCTTCTTCGTCGGCTCCCGATGGCCCCGAACTCGACACCGATCCGAGCAAACTGTGACCAGGACCCGCAGCGCCGAGATCCGTCGCTCCCTCGCCACCCGTCGGGCACGCCCCACCCCACCCGGCGACCGTCGCCTGACCGTGGTGATCCCCGCCTTCAGGGAAGCCGACCGGATTGCCGCATCGGTGGAGCGGGTGCGACGGGATCTGGCCGACAGCATCGAAGGGCACGACCTGGAGATAGTGGTGGTCGACGACGGCTCCGACGATGGCACTGCCGACGCGGCCCGCGCCTCGACGGCCGACCAGGTGCTGGAGCTACCCACCAACAGGGGCAAGGGTGCCGCGGTGGCTGCCGGGGTGGCGGTGGCCAACGGCCGCACCATCGCGTTCACCGATGCCGACCTGGCCTATGCCCCGGTTCAGATCCTGCGGCTGCTGGATGCGGTGGAGTCCGGTTGGGATGTCGTGGTCGGCAGTCGCCACCACCACCAGACCACCACGGTGGTGGCGGCCCGTCGTCTCCGTGACGCTGGTGGACGGGTGATCAACGCCGCCACACGGTTGGTGCTGGTCGGAGGCCACGATGACACGCAGTGCGGGCTCAAGGCCTTCCGGTCCGACGTGGCCACCGTGCTCTTCGACCACATCATCACCGATGGGTTCGCCTTCGACATCGAACTGTTCTTTCTGGCCGAGCGCTACGGGTTGTCGCTGACCGAGGTCCCCGTCGATGTCGAGAACTCCGACAGCTCCACGGTTCGGGTGGCTCGTGACGCGGTGCGCCTGTTGGTCGACCTCGTGCGAATTCGGCGGGGGGCCCGCCGGGGCGTCTACGACTTGGTTCCGGGCGAGCTGGATCGGCTGTCGGCGGCGGGGGAGTAGGGTCACCTTCGCCATGGGCGACTTCAATGCCATCTTCAAGGCCTACGACATTCGTGGGACCTATCCCGGTGAGATCGATGCCGAGGGCTGCTACGCCATCGGAGCGGCCTTTGCCCGCTTCGCCCTAGACGAGGGGGGACCGGTACCCGAGATCCTCGTGGCCCGAGACATGCGCCCGTCGGGCATCGAGTTGGCCGCCGCCTTCAGCGACGGTGTCCGATCGCAGGGTGTCGACGTGGTCGACCTCGGATTGGCCTCCACCGACCTCGTCTACTTCGCATCCGGATCCCGCGACGCACCCGGGGCGATGTTCACCGCATCGCACAACCCGGCCCAGTACAACGGCATCAAGTTCTGCCTGGCCGGTGCTCGTGCGGTGGGGTCTGGCACTGGCCTCGAACAGGTCAAGGAACTGGCCATAGCGGGGGTTCCGGCGGTGGCCACCCCCGGTTCGTCATCCGAGCTCGATCTGTTGAACGAGTTCGCTGACCACGTCCGCTCGTTCGTCGACGTGTCGGCCTTCCGTCCGCTGAAGGTGGTGTGCGATACCGCCAACGGCATGGGCGGGCTCGTGGTTCCGGCCGTGTTCGATTCGCTGCCCTTCGACCTCGAGATCCTGTATCCAGAGCTCGACGGCACCTTTCCCAACCATCCGGCCGATCCCATCCAACCCGAGAACCAGCGAGACCTGTGCGCCCGGGTTCGTGAGGTGGGAGCCGACGTCGGCTTCGCCTTCGACGGTGACGCAGACCGTGTGTTCGTGGTCGATGAGCTCGGCAACGGCCTCTCCGGCTCGGTCACCACCGCTCTGGTGGCCGTGGGCGTGCTGGAAAAGGAACCGGGGGCCACGGTCCTGCACAACCTCATCTGCTCCAAGGTGGTTCCTGAGGTCGTCCGTGAACACGGCGGCGTCCCTATTCGCACCAAGGTCGGCCACTCGTTCATCAAGGCCGAGATGGCGAAGACCGGCGCGGCCTTCGGTGGCGAGCACTCCGCCCACTACTACTTCCGGGACAACTACCGGGCCGACTCGGGGCTAATCGCGGCCATGCTCGTGCTAGAGCGGCTATGTGCGGGGACCGAGCCCATGTCGGTGGTGCGTCGACCCTTCGACCGCTACGCCGACTCTGGCGAGATCAACACCCAGGTCCACGATCCCGCCCAGGTGATCGACGGCATCGCCGCCCACTTCGCCGCGGCCCACCCCGACGCGGGCCAGGACCGCCTCGATGGGCTCACCGTGGATCTCGGTACCTGGTGGTTCAACCTCCGACCGTCGAACACCGAACCGCTTCTGCGTCTCAACCTCGAGGCCCAGACCCGGGACGAGTGCGACACCCACACGTCCGAACTCCTTCACCTCATCACCAAGGGATAGACCACATGGCCCTCGACTCGAAGCTCCTAGACATCCTCGCCTGCCCCGAAGACAAGGGGTCGCTGCTCTACTTCGAGTCTG
>JBDTBS010000134.1:0-16891 GCA_039924035.1 Aquihabitans sp.
GGCCCCGCGCTCGTTGAGCTCCCGCAGCACTGGGTCGAGGGTGCGGTGGGCCCCGACCAGTGGTCGACCGAGAGCTTCGGCCAGGTCGTCTTGAGCGCCTACCGGGTTGACGGCGAACAACTCCCCGTCGGGCACGAGGGCCGCCACCAGGGCCGAGTCCTTGCCGCCACCGATCGGCACCAGGGCCCCGTGGCCGGCGGGCTCGGCGGATGCTGGTTCGGCGGCGTCGTCGGCTTCGATCTGCACCGGCAGCGGGAGCGAAATGTCGTTGCGGTAGGCGAACTCGCGCAATCCGTCGTCGTACAACCGGACCACCAGCGCCCGCTCAGCCTTGGTCAGCGGCGGCGCCACCAACGGGACCGGGGCCACGGTCTTGTAATAGGAGACGCCGACCACCAGGTGCAGAACGTGGATCAGTCGAGCCACCGCATCGGTGTCGGGAAGGGCGAAGGGGAACTTCACCGTCTCGGTGAGCACGAGGTCGGTACCGATGCGGTAACGGAGTGATACCAGCCCTTCGTCGACCGACGTGGACTCGAAGGTGAACGGACCACGCAGGTCCCCGAGGTCAACGGCCACAAGGGGCCATTAGGGAGATGATGGGGTCATACAGCACCGAGTCACCCTATCGACCGGTTCCGTGGCTGCTTTCGGTCCACGGCCCGACAACGGTCACAGCCCAACGATCCCGAGTCTGCTGACGACCAGAGCTACGCCGAGGGGAGAAGGGGAGGCCCGATCGGGAACAATGGGGCCATGCGCCGCCGTCGTCATCGATCCGCCGCCTGGCTGGCCGTCCTGCTGGCGACGGCCCTCACCGGGGCCGCGTGCTCCAGCAACGACGATTCCGCCATCCCGTCGAGCACAACCACAGACCGGACAGCTGGCGGCCCGTCCAGCACCATCGCCCCCAACAGTGGAGCCGGCGATGAGCCCGTCCAGGACGTCATCCGCATCGAGGTCCTGTCCAGCCAACCCGACCGCATCAGCGGACCAGAGGCCCGCATCCGGGTCGTTCCCGCTTCGAACGGCTCGCTTCAAGATCTGAAGGTGACGCTCGACGATCACGATGTCACCGGGCAGTTCGTCGCCAGCGACGGAGGGCTCGAAGGAGTGGTCGGTGGCCTCGTCGAAGGAACCAACACGCTGATAGCCAGCGGTGGCGGCGAGTCGGTCACCCAACGGTTGCGATCCTGGCCCCTGACCGGCCCGATGATCTCAGGTCCGCAGATTCCGCTCCTGGCTTGCTCCACCGAAGAGCACGGGCTCGGTGGCGGCGACAAGCAGTGCTCGGCCGCCACCCGCGTCACCTGGAGCTACCTGAGTGCCGACGACCAGGTCCACGATCTCGCCGACCCGACCGGTCCTCTTCCCGCCGACGTGGCCACCGCCTCGGTGGCCGGGAAGTCCCACGTGCCGCTCGTGATCCGCCACGAGGTGGGCGTGGTCAACCGGTCGATCTACGAGATCGCCACCATCGACCCCAGCCCCGGTGGCGATGATTCCGATCAGAGCGATGCCGCCTGGAACCAACGGCTCCTCTACCGGTTCGGTGACGGCTGCGGCGCCACCCACGGGCAGGGTTCCTCGTCAGCACCAGCCCTGAGCCCGACCTACCTGAAGGCGGGCTACGCGGTGGCCACCGCCTCTTTCACCACCGGAGCCGTTCAGTGCAACGACGTGGTGTCGGCCGAGACGGTGATGATGGTCAAGGAACGCTTCATCGAAGTGTTCGGCGTACCCGAGGTGACCGTCGGCGAGGGTCGTGGGTTCGGCGGCGCCCAGGTCCTGCTGCTCACCCAGAACTATCCAGGGTTGGTCGACGCCGCCGCGGTCAGCGATGCCTTCCCCGACATCGTCACCACCCTCAACGGGGCTGCCGACTGCGGGCTTCTCGACGACTTCTACGCCACCGCCGGGGGGACCCGCTTCACCGACGAGCAGCGAGTTGCCGTCAACGGTCACGCCTCCGCGGCCACCTGCGAAAACTGGGTGGCCGGCTACGGGTCACTGGTCGATCCGTCCACCGGGTGTGACCCGAAGATCCCCGCCGAGGAGATCTATGCCGCCGACACCAACCCGGGTGGCGTCCGCTGCACCGTCGAAGACCTGAACATCGCGCAGTTCGGACGAGACGAGGACAGCCCCAGTCGGGCCCTACGCCTCCTCGACAACGTTGGCCTCCAGTACGGCCTCAAGGCATTGAACGCAGGCGACATCAGCTTCGACCAGTTCATCGACCTCAACGCTCACATCGGCGGCTACGACGACGACGGCATCGTGCAGGCCGCTCGCCACGAAGCCGACGATGTGGCTGTTCAGACCGCCTACGAGTCCGGTCGAGTGTCGGCAGGAACCGGCGACCAGAAGAAGGTCCCGATCATCGCTGTCGACCACTACGACGACGACGAAGGGGCCATCGGTAGCCACCACCACCTCCTGGCCCAGCGCTATCGGCTGACCTTCGGCGACCATCCCGACGTCGCCCCCGGCTTCCAGATCTGGACCCGTTCGGACCTTTCGAGCCGGGATGCCGACGACGCCCGGTTCGATGCGGTGACCAACGTCGACCAGTGGGCCTCCGACCTTGCCGACAGCATGGGCGTCAACCGACGTGACGCGCTGATCGAGCACCGACCGACCACCGCAATCGACCGCTGCACCGACCCGAAGTCGCCCACCGGTCCATCCAACGGGCCCACGACCGACTCGGTGCCAGGTACGACGACCGTTCCCTCGACCGATCTGTCCGACGACCTGAGCGGCTCCGATGTCTACGAGCCGCTCGCTGGGGCCTGCGAAGAGGCCTACCCGGCATCGGGTGATCCCCGCATCGCCGCCGGTAGCCCCGAGACCGGCAGCGTCCTGAAGTGCACGCTCAAGCCCATCGACCCGACCGACTACGAAGTGCGCATCACCGACGACGACTACGAGCGCCTCCTGGAGACGTTCCCGTCGGGTGTGTGCGACTGGTCGAGCGCCGGTGTCGGTCAGACCATCCCGAGCATGGCCGACCGCTCCTACGAAGACGTCGAGTCCCCCGCCGACAAAGCCTGACCCCAGCAACCCCAGATACAGCGAAATAGATACAGCGAAATAGATACAGCGAAACGGCGTACATATTCGTCGTGTCACGACGAATGTGTGCGCTGTTCCAGGCGTTTGGGGAGCTTTTTAGTTCTCCGGGGCGCTCAGGCGATGGGGCGCAGGTGGACCACATCGCCGACGGCCACCGTGCGACGCTCACCTTCCAGGGTGTCCACCACCAGGTGACCAGCATCAGTCACGTCGACGGCTCGACCAACGAGATCGTCGACGCCGAGCTCGACGCGCACCTGACGTCCGAGCGTGGCCGACCGCTCGCGCCATTCCGCCATCAACGCCGCGGCACCATCGGGCTCCCGCAACGTGGTGTACCAGCGGTCGAGCTGACCGAGCACGGCCACCAAAAGATCAGCGCGGTCGGGGGCTGCCTCTGGAGCGGTGATCTCATCTAGGGCTACCGCCCGGTCGACCAGGTCATCGGGGGTGCGACCGGCCCAGGCCACGTTCATCCCCATGCCGACGGCGACCACCACCCGATCGGTCGGCTTCGGCTCGGACCACCCGGCGGTGATGTTGCTGGCTGCCGGCCAGTCGGCCTCCGCGAGGATGCCAGCCAGCTTGCGGTCGGCCGCCGATCCGTCACCGGGCCAAACCAGATCGTTCGGCCACTTGAGTCCTGGGCGCACCCCGGTGAGCTCTTCCACCGCGCCGGCTGCGGCGACGGCCATCGCCATCGTGGCCAAGCCAGCCACCGCCGAAGGTGGCCGCAGCAGGGTGGTGAACATGAGCGACGCTCCTCGGGGCGCATCCCACGTCCGACCGCGTCGGCCCCGGCCCGCGTGCTGGTGGTCGGCCACCACCACGATGCCTTCGGCTTCACCCTGACGGGCCAACTCCATCACATCGGCGTTGGTGGAGCCGGTCTGGGCCAGCCATCGAACGTCGGCAAAGGTGGATCGGGCCAGAGCGGTCCGGACCCGAGCCTGGTTGACAGCGGCTGCTTCCCGGTCGGTGGGAGACGGTTCGGTGGGCTCGATTTCGTCGGTCACGAGACGAAGTGAACCCGTCGAAGGGTCTTGGAGCAAGCCCGACCCTCGACGCTCGGTCGGGCCTCGACCGAAGGGGAGCACGGCGAATTGACCCCGACGAAGTTTCTGACCGACCCCCCGCAGGCTCTAGACATGCAGGCGTGCTGTCCAAGATCCTGATCGCCAACCGGGGCGAAATCGCCGTCCGTGTCATCCGTGCCTGCCAGGAGTTGGGCGTCGCCACCGTGGCGGTCTACTCCGAGCTCGACCGAGACGCGCTCCACGTCCGTTTGGCCGACGAGGCCTATGCCCTCGGCGGCCAGACCGCGGCCGAGAGCTACCTCAACACCGAGAAGATTCTCGAGGTCATCGAGCAGTCCGGGGCCGACGGCGTCCACCCCGGCTACGGCTTCTTCTCTGAGAACACCGACTTCGCTCGGGCCATCACCGAGCGGGGCGTGACCTTCATCGGTCCCCCGCCCGAGGCCATCGAGGTCATGGGCGACAAGGTGTCGAGCCGCATCGCCGCCCAAGAAGCCGGCGTGCAAGGCGTGCCCGGCACCACCGAGTTCCTGTCGTCAGGTGACGAGGTCGTGGCCTTCGGCGAAGAGTTCGGTTGGCCCGTTGCCATCAAGGCCGCGTACGGCGGCGGCGGCCGCAGCATGCGCGTGGTCGAGTCGGCCACCGAAGCACACAGCGCCCTGGCTTCGGCCCAGTCCGAGGCCCTCAAGGGCTTCGGCCGAGACGAGTGCTACGTCGAGCGCTACCTCACCCGCCCTCGCCACGTCGAGATGCAGATCGTCGGCGACCAGCACGGCAACTGCGTGTGGATCGGCGAGCGCGACTGCTCCGTGCAGCGTCGCCACCAGAAGCTGATCGAAGAATCCCCGGCCCCCAAGTTCCCCGAGGAAACTCGTCGGGCCATGGGCGAGGCCGCGGTGAAGGTCTCGAAGGCCTGCGGCTACTACAACGCCGGCACCGTCGAGTTCCTGTACCAGGACGGCGAGTTCTACTTCCTCGAGATGAACACTCGCCTCCAGGTGGAGCACCCCGTCACCGAACTGGTGTCGGGCATCGACCTGGTCCGCGAGCAGATCCTGGTGGCCTCCGGCAAGGAGCTGTCGTTCACCCAGGACGACATCGATCTCCGTGGTTGGGCCATAGAGGTGCGGGTCAATGCCGAGAACCCCGCCGAAGGCAAGTTCCTCCCCGCCCCCGGTCGCATCGAGAAGCTGGTGGCCCCGCAGGGCTTCGGCACCCGTTGGGACGGCGGCTACGAGTCGGGCGACGAGATCAGCCAGTACTACGACAACCTCGTGGGCAAACTGATCGTGTGGGGCTCAGACCGAGACACTGCCATCAACCGCATGAAGCGGGCCATCCGCGAGTTCGTGATCGACGGCATCGACACCACGCTTCCGGCCCAGCTGCTCATCCTTGAACACCCCGACTTCGTGAACGCCGACCACTCCACCAACTGGGTGGAAAGCAACGCGCTCGACCTCACCGGCATCACCGGTCGCTTCGGTTCCCCCGACCCCGAATCAACTCCGGCTGCCGACGGTGAGGAACCCGAAGCCAAGGTGCGTCGCGATCTCGACGTCGAGGTCAACGGCAAGCGCTTCTCGGTGGCCATGTGGGTCCCCGAATCGGCCATGGCCGCCGGTCCTGCTGGTGGTTCGTCGCCGCAGGCCAAGGCCCGTCCCCGCCGCTCTGGCGGTTCGAGTGGCGGCGCCGCCGGTACCGGGGCCATCGCTGCTCCCATGCAGGGCACGATCGTCAAGGTCGACGTGGCCGTGGGCGACACCGTGACCGCCGGTCAGGTGGTGTGCGTGCTCGAAGCCATGAAGATGGAGAACAACGTGGCCGCCGATGTCGCCGGCACGGTCGCCGAGGTGAAGGTCGAGGTCGGCCAGTCCGTAGGACCCGGCGACATCATCGTCGCAATCACCCCCGCCCCCACCGAAACCGAATAGCCCCAGCCCTACCACTTCGAAATGGCGTAGATATTGGTCGTCAGCCGACCAATTTCTACGCTATTTCGTGATTTTTGCCGCACTCTTGCCCCTTGGCGGCCCCTGTGCGAGCCTCACCCCGTCGCCTTCCCTACAGGACAAACGTGCAACGCAACCGTTGCACCTGAACCCCGCAGGGATGACGATGGACCTCTTCGACACTGCTTCTGGACAGCACGGCCTCTTCTCGATCCAGCAGGCAGACGAGCACGGGCACTCCAGGGCCCAACTTCGAACGCTCGTCAAGCGCCGCCTGATCACACCACATCTTCCAGGCGTGTTCAGGTTGACGGGTTCTCCGAACACCTGGCACCAAGCCGTTTGGGCGGCATCGTTGTGGCTTCCGGGATCGCTGGCCTCCCACCGGTGTGCAGCAAGGCTCTGGGGGCTCGATGGCTTCGACACCGCACCGGTCGAAGTAGTGGTTCAACGGTGGGGCCGGCGCCAGCGACCCCCGCATGTGATCGTCCACGAGACAAAAGACCTAGTTGGTGGTGACCATGAGTCCGTCGACGGGATCCCCTGTACCTCGGTGGTTCGCACCCTGGTCGACCTGCCAGCTGTTGTGCACGAGTTTCGGGCTGGGGTTGCGCTTGACCAGGCCTTTCGAAGGAATCCGACGATCCTCAAGCGCGTCCGCGCCCGACATCAGGAGGTTGCTCGGCGCGGGCGCGATGGCACGGTCAAGCTTCGCCAACTGCTGGAGGAGCGGGGCATGGGCAAGGACCTGGTCGACAGCGGGTTTGAGCGGCGGGCGCTTCGACTGATCAAGAACAGCCCGCTGCCCAGGCCGGTCACCCAACACCAGGTTCGTGACGGATCATTCGTCTGCTATCTCGACCTGGCCTGGACTGCCCAACGTGTCGCCGTTGAGTGCGACAGCATCGAGCACCACATGAGCGTTGCCGCGTTCCGTTGGGATCGTGAACGCCGACGGCGGCTCAATCGCCTCGGTTGGACCGTCCTTGAGTTCACCTACAAGGACGTGGTCGAGCGAGGACCGATGGTTCTGCACGAGATCGGCTTCCACGTCCAGGCCGCAGCCTGAGCACCCCAGACATCTATGAATGGCGTAGATTTTGGTTGCGATGCAACCAAAATCTACGCCATTTCGCTCTATTCGGCGGCTTGGCTCAGGGCCTCGGCTAGGGCTGGGTGGACCAGGATGCTCTCGGCCAACTCGTTGACGCGGAGGCCGGCGGTGACGGCCAGGGCGATCACCGAGATGAGTTCGGCGGCGTGGCTGCCCACGATCGAACCGCCGAGGACCACACCAGTGGCCGGGTCGGTCACGATCTTCACGAACCCGCGTGGGTCGTCGTTTATCAGGGCCTTGGCCGATGCCGAGAACGGCACCTTGGTGACCCGCACCTTGCGACCTTCAGCGAAAGCGTCGGCCTCGGCCAGGCCGACATCGGCGATCTCAGGGTCGGTGAAGATGGCCGACGCGGCCTTGTCGTAGTCGAGGTGACGGTGGGGGCCCATGTGGAGCCCGAGAGCATGCTCGGCGATCTTGCGGCCCTGCACAGTGGCCACCGACGACAGCGGTAGCTTCCCCGACAGGTCGCCGGCTGCGTAGATGTGGCGAACCTTCGACCGGCAGTTGTGGTCGACGGGCACATAGCCCCCATCGAGTTCGATGCCCACCTCTTCCAAGCCGAGCCCTTCGGAGTTGGGGATCGATCCGATGCACATGAGCACGTGGGACCCGCGAGCCACTCGACCGTCGTCGCAGCGCACCGAGATCTCGTCGTCGGTCACGTCGATACCTTCAGCCCGGGCACCCTTGAAGAGCTTGACGCCCTGCTTGATGAAGTGATCCTCCAGCACCGCGGCCACTTCCGGGTCCTTCTGCGGCAAGACCTGCTGGCGGCTGACGATGAGCGTGACCTTCGAGCCGAAGGCCGAGAACATGTGCACGAACTCCACGCCGGTGACGCCCGACCCGACCACGATCAGGTGCTCGGGCAGGGCGGGCGGCGGGTAGGCATCTCGGGTGGTGAGGACCCGTTCGCCGTCGATCGGGGCCCACTCGGGAATGCGAGGTCGGCTACCGGTGGCCAACACGATGGTGTCGGCGGCGATGACCTCGGTGCTGCCGTCGGGCGCCTCGAAGGTCACCTCGTGGGTCCCGCTGACCCGACCGGTGCCCTCCAGAATACGGACCCCCTGGCTGTGCAACAGGCTGGTGACCGAGTTCTCCAGACGATCTTCGATGCCGGTGATGCGAGCTCGCAGGGCATCGAAATCGAGCTCGGCGTGGACCTCGGTGAGCCCCATGCCCGTCGCCCGTCGCATCTCGTTCATGGCCCCACCGGTGGCGATCATCGCCTTCGACGGGATGCAGTCCCAAAGGTGGGCGGCGCCACCGACCACATCGCGTTCGATCAGCGTGACCTTGGCACCGAGCCGGGCCGCTGTGGTGGCCGCCTCGTTACCAGCCGGCCCCCCTCCGATGACGACGAACCGATGAGCCATGTAGGCCAGGTTACCTACGATCGGGTCGGCGCTGATTCCAGGTCGGCAGATCGGTCAATGGCTTCCGCGGCACCGTGCTGGTCGACATCGGCCACCACGAAGGCGGCGGCGGCGAGCAGTTCCGGTTCGGCGTTGGCCATGGCTACACCCCAACCCACAGCTTCGATGGCCGGAAGGTCGTTGTGGCCGTCGCCGACCATCATCACCTCGGCCATGGTGATGCCCAGGTCTGAGGCCACCTCCTCGATGCCGTGGGCCTTGGTGACCCCGGGGGCGGTGACCGAAACGAAGGCCGCGCCGGGCAGGGCTGGTGAGGTGGCCGTGGAAACACCGGCCCCGGAGGGGGCCGCGGCGGCGGCTACCGCTGTCTCAGCGATGGGCACGACGAACTGCATGCGCACGATGGGATCGGCCAGGTCGAGCAGGGGACGCCGACGAAACGGCATGTCGAGCAGACCGGCGTGGCCGACGGCGAGAGGCGCATCCGTATCGACGGTGTAGTCGTCCCACGAGTAGGCCTCGAGCACCCAACCGTGTCGTTCGCCGATCTCGATGCAGGCTTCGATCACCTCGGGCGCCAGTGGGTCGGCCCGCACCTCACCGGTGGCTGGGTTCCAGCGGGCGCCGCCGGTGTGGAAGATGTGCCATCCCTCGGGGTCGAGTCGCTCGGCCCAGTCCCTGGTGGGTCCGGCGGCCAGGCGTGCGGTGCACAAGGTGAGGCGTTGCCCCCGCCTGCGGGCCCGTTCGGCCGCCTCCCAGGTGGCATCGGCGGGTATGCCAGCCGATCCCACGAGAGTTCCGTCGACGTCGAGGCAGATGAGAGGGAGCACGCATCGGACCGTACCCGTGCCGCCGCCGGACACCGCATTCGACTCCCGGATGTTAACTCTCTTGGCTTTTCATGTCGTTCTGTTATTCTCCGTTTACTTCCCCGCTTCTTTCTCTGGAGGATGCCATGCCCCCTCATCCCGCTTTCGGCGCTCTGCCGGTCCGCTTCGACGATGCCGCCGCCGATCAGGCCATCGCCGCGCTCGAAGACCTCGCCACTGCGCTGCGCAGCTACCTGCAGGTCGACGGCCAACTCCAGGCTCCGCTCCGGCGGGACTGGCGGGGGCCGGCCCGCACTTGGTTCGACGGCGAGCACGCGGCCACTGCCCAGACCGTCCAGCAGGCCATCAACCGGGCTCAGACCGGGGCCGAAGAGTTGCGTCGGGCCAAGCACCTCGCAGCCACCGAGCAACTCCACCGCAACACCGAAGCCGAGGCTGCCCATCGAGTCGAGGTGGCCCGCCTCGAAGCCCTGGCCACTCCCCCGCCGTCACCCTGACCGGCCCTACCCTGACCCGCACCGACCGAACTGGACCCGCCATGACCATCAGTTCCGCCCGCCCCGACTACCTGCAGCGCTATGCCATGTTCGTGGCCGACCGTTCCAACGCCGCCCGCTCGGCCAACACCCGTGCCGCGGTGGCGCTGGCCGCCTACCACTACTCCAGCATCGACCTACCAGTGACCGTCGACGCCTCCGCCGTCACCGATGCCGCTCTGGCCCGGTCCGACGGAATGATCGCCAGGGTCCGTCGGGTGGCGGTCGCTTTCACCATGGCCGATACCCGGGGTCACCCGGTGGCCGTCATGGACGACCAACGGTTCGGTCGGGTCTACGCGGGTAGTCCGTATTCCGTGTTCGGCAAAGCTGTCGACACCGAGACCGTCTACGAGAAGGGCTGGCGCAAACCGTTCGAGGACACGCGAAAGATCGGTCCTGTCGAGGTGACATCCACGTTCGAGGCCTTCGCCGGAGCCGAGGTCACCCGGAAAGGCCGGTTCGACCTCGACGGCAAAGGCTTGGACGCGGGGGTCGAGGGTTCGGCGTTTGTTGGTGCTCGACTGGAAGCCGATACCAGCCTTGAAGCTGGGGTGCTCACCGCCCGAGGTCACGCCGAGGCCAGCGTGGGTGCAGAAGCATCCGCGGCTGCCCACGCCAAGATCAGCCTGGAAGAGGTCCACGTCGATGCTTCCGGTGGCGCGTTCGTGGGTGCTCGTGGCGCACTCGACGGCGAGGTGGAGGCCATGGGTGTCGGGCTCAAGGGAGCGGCCGAGGCACGGGCCGGGATCGGTGGCGACTTCAGCGGTGAAGGCCACCTCGGGTGGGACAAGATCGAAATCGAGGTGAGCGCCGGTCTGGCGTTCGGACTAGGGGCCGGTGGTAGCGGAGGCTTCTCCGTCAACCCAAAGGAGACGGTGAGCGACGCGATGCGGATAGGGACACGCGTCCAAAGCGATGCCGGCAGCGCCGCCAAGGTGGCTCGGGCCAAGACCGAAGACCTGATTAATGACGGAGTCGACCTCGGTGGCGATCTCTACCAAACAGGCCGCGATGTCGTAGACGGTGGCCTCGATTTCGTCCGCAACCCTCTCGGCAACACCACCACATTCAGGTTCGACCCCCACGTCCTCGGTGGTCGTTGCAACGGGTAGGAGATCAGCTGACCTGCGATGCATTGGGCACCAAAACCTGACGGATCGTAAGATCGACCCTGATGAGCGACGATTCCAAGCCTCGTAACGAGCCCACGCTCGACGACTGGAAGGCCCTCGCGGCCAAGGACCTGAAGGGTCGGTCACCCGAGGAGCTGATCCGAACCCGTCCAGAAGGCATCGACGTCAAGCCGATCTACACCGCCGAGGACACCGCCAACCTCGACACCGACACGCTGCCCGGCTTCGAGCCGTTCACCCGGGGCGTGCGAGCCACCATGTACGCCAACCGGCCGTGGACCATCCGCCAGTACGCCGGGTTCTCCACCGCCGAGGAGAGCAACGCCTTCTACCGTCGCAACCTGGCCGCCGGTCAGCAGGGTGTGTCGGTGGCCTTCGACCTGGCCACCCACCGGGGCTACGACTCCGACCATCCCCGGGTGGTGGGCGACGTGGGCAAGGCTGGTGTGGCCATCGACTCGGTCGAGGACATGAAGATCCTGTTCGACGGGATCCCCCTCGAGAAGATGTCGGTGTCGATGACCATGAACGGTGCCGTGCTGCCGGTTCTGGCCTCGTTCGTGGTGGCCGGCGAAGAGCAGGGCGTGAGCCAGGACCAACTCTCGGGGACCATTCAGAACGACATCCTCAAAGAGTTCATGGTCCGCAACACCTACATCTACCCGCCCACGCCCTCGATGCGGATCGTGGCCGACATCATTGCCTACACCTCGGATTTCATGCCGAAGTACAACTCGATCTCGATCTCCGGCTACCACATGCAGGAGGCGGGAGCCACCGCCGAGCAGGAGTTGGCGTTCACCATCGCCGACGGTCTCGAGTATGTGCGCACTGCCATCGGCCGGGGCATGGACGTCGACAGCTTCGCTGGCCGCCTCAGCTTCTTCTTCGCCATCGGCATGGACTTCTTCATGGAGGTGGCCAAGCTGCGGGCTGCCCGGCTGCTCTGGCACCGGGTCATGAGCGAGTTCGAGCCGAAGAACCAGAAGTCGCTCATGCTCCGCACCCACTGCCAGACCTCGGGTGTGTCGCTCACCGCCATGGATCCGTACAACAACGTGATCCGTACCACCATCGAGGCCATGGCGGCCGTGCTCGGCGGCACCCAGTCGCTGCACACCAATGCCTTCGACGAGGCCCTCGGACTCCCCACCGACTTCTCGGCCCGCATCGCCCGCAACACCCAGCTGGTGATCCAAGAGGAGACCGGGATTCCTCACGTCGTCGACCCTCTCGGCGGCTCGTACTACGTGGAGGCGCTCACCCAGAACCTGGTCGACAAGGCCTGGGCGCTCATCCAGGAAGTCGAAGAGATGGGCGGCATGACCAAGGCCGTCGAGTCGGGCATGCCCAAGCTTCGCATCGAGGAGTCGGCCGCTCACCGCCAGGCTCGCGTCGACCGCGGCGAAGACGTGGTCGTTGGCGTCAACAAGTACAAGGTCGAGAACCCCGAACTGGTCGACGTGCTCGACATCGACAATGCGTCGGTCCTGGCCCAGCAGATCGCCAAGCTCGAGAAGGTCCGGGCCGACCGTGACGACGATGCAGTCGCCGCCGCCCTCACGGCCCTCACCGATGGTGCCCGTGGCGACGGCAACCTGCTCGCACTGTGCATCGACGCGGCCCGGGCCCGGGCCACTGTCGGAGAGATGAGTGACGCCATGGAAGAGGTCTTCGGTCGCCATGCCGCCGAGGTACGTACTGGTCTCGGAACCTACGGACAGGGCTACATGGACGACAGCCGGTTCCAGAACCTGTCGGACCGCATCTCCGCCTTCGCCGAGTTTGCTGGCCGTCGGCCCCGCATGCTGGTGGTGAAGATGGGCCAGGACGGCCACGACCGTGGCGCCAAGGTGATCGCCACCGGTTTCGCTGATCTCGGCTTCGATGTCGACGTGGGCGTGCTGTTCCAGACGCCGGCCGAAGCCGCTGCTGATGCCGTCGACAACGACGTGCACGTGATCGGCGTGTCCAGCCAGGCCGCCGGCCACAAGACGCTGGTCCCTCAACTGATCGAGGAACTGAAGGCTCGTGGCGCCGGCGACGTGAAGGTAGTGGTGGGCGGGGTCATCCCCCCGCAGGACTACCCGTTCCTCGACGAGATCGGCGTGGCCGCCGTGTTCGGTCCCGGTACCAACATCGTCGATGCTGCCGGCGAGGTACTGGATCTCCTCGAAGCCGAACACAAGCACGACTGACCTGCCCTGAGTACTGTCGAAATGGCGTAGATCTTGGTTGCCACGCAACCAGGATCTACGCCATTTCGCTGTTTTGGGTCAGGTGGAGGCTTGGATGGCGGCGGCGATGGTCTCTTCGTCGCAGATCACCGCGTCGGGGCCCGATGTCGCCACCGATGGGGCCACCGATGCTGCGGGCGCGGCCGACCACGGGCGACCCTCCAGGTAGTGGTGGGTGAAGGTGCGCATCACGTGGGACACGCCGATCTCCTCCACCTCCCGTAGGTCGGGGGCGAAGTAGTTGCGGGGCGCGCTGGCCGAGCTGATCAGCTCATAGGACGGGAAGTAGTCGACGAAGTCGTAGCGCTGCATGGCATCCTCGGCCGCAACCCGAAGTACCGATTTCGACCACGTGGTGGACACCAGCACGTGGCGGTCTTCGTAAGTGGCGATCAGCGGTACCGGTGACACCGTGAGCAAGATCCGCACGTCGGGGTTCACCGACTGGGCCAGCTCGCAATAGCGACGCAGATCGGCCCGAACCTCGTCGATGCCGTAGTTGACGAACTCGTATAGCTCCGGGTCCCAGGACCCGCCGTTGACGCCGGGGGCGGTGGCGAACACGGCGCCGTCGCTCCGGCTCCGCCATGCCTCGGTGAGCCCCAGGGTGAACACGATGACGTCGGAGTCCTCGAACACCGAACGCACGGCGGCGAGGTGGCGTTCGCGGTCGGCCAGCAGGGCTGCCTCGTCGGCGAAACCCCCGGGTTCGACGATGGGCCGGAACGGGTCGACCACCACGTCGCCGCGTTGCCACGGGCCTTCATCGGGAACGAAGGTGCCGTAGGCCCGCTCGAACAACTGCACGGCCTGGGCCACGGTGTAGACGTTGCCGTAGCGGGCTGAGAACACGCCGTAGTGGTGCCGGTCGGCCTCGTCGGGAGTCATCGACTCGGGGGCGGTCTCGGGCACGAAGTAGTCGATGCCCGACCGCGACAGGTGACGGGCCAGGTGCTGGGCGAAGCAGCTACCCATGGTGCCGACCTGGTCGGCCTCGGTCACCTGAAACTTGGTGTGCACCACAGGGTCGAGGGCCCCGGGCGGGGCCCAGGTGACGGCCCGGTTCCAGAACTGGTGGTCGGGAATGCCGCGGTAGGGATGGTCGGCCATCTCAGCGTCCTCCGGTTGTCTGGGAAACCCGACCCGAGCCGGCGCCGAGCACGGCCGCGAATCGGGGGTCAGCATCGAGGTGGTCGATGTCGATCGTGGACGGATCGAGTTCGTAGTAGGTGGCCAGGCTGGCCGATACGAAGCGTTCGAGGCCGATCAGTTCACCGGAGGCCAGCCGCCACACGTAGGCACCAGGCAGGTCCAGCGACGGTCCCACACCGGGATAGATCGGCCACACCACCGAAGTGGCCATGAGTCCGTCGGGCAGCACGTGCTCCCACGGGTAGGCCACCAGGGCGGGGTCGGCGCCGAGGCGAGTGGCGATGGGCCGGGCCATCTGCACGAGAGCGTCGAATCGAGGATGGTTGTTGGTGAGCATGAACGCCCCTCGCCTGACGATGGGCAGGTACCAGGAAGCGAAGTCGATGTCGGTGGGTTCGAAGCGGGTACGCAGTTGGGCCACGCCCTCTGCCCACTGCTCCAAATAGCCGAGCCGGGCAAACATATCGGTGGTGAACCGGGCCAGGATCTCGTCGGGCGTCATACCGTGTTGCCAGCCCCACACCACGATCTTCGAGTGGTATGGCCCAGCCACTGCCGTCAGTTCGCCGCCGCCGCGCACCAGGAACTGGCTGAGGTCGGGGTGCAGGGCGCGGAAGTAGAGCGAGGGCACCACGAAGATCTCGGCCGACGAGCCATGGCGAGCCACCAACTCGTTGGCTTCTTCCCGCGTTGCCGTGGTGACCAATACGTCGGCGCCGGGCAGCAATTCGGCTAGGTCGGCTGGTTCGTGACCCAACCACATGGTGGACCGAACGGTGTCATCGGGAAGCATTCCCGCCAACGTCGCATGGAGCCCACCGGTCTGGCAGTTGCTCATGACCACGATCTGACGGCCCATGCAAGCCTCCTTGACGACACTCGACGACAAAGGCGATTGTCGCACGCCCAGCCCCTCTCGCTGCGACCGGGACGGCCGAACCGACCGGATCGGCGTAGATTTTCGTCGTGTGACGACCAAAATCTGGCTCTCCTGTCGGTTGAGTGGGTCATTTAGGGGTTCGTCCGGGGAGGTCCGGGCGGTAGCCGCCGAGGGAAAGCAGGGCTAGGGCGATGAGTGCTTGGGGTGATTTGAAGCCGTAGGCGATCCGGGTGAGGACCCGGATTTTGGTGTTGGTCGACTCGATGAGGGCGTTGGAGAGACCGTGATCGAGAGTGGCGTCGATAGAAGCCCGGAATCGTCGGATCTTGCGTCCGAGCTCAACGAAGACCGGGATCCGGCAGCGTTGGACCCAGCTGAGCCACCGGTCTAGGGCCTGTTTACCGGCTTCGCCTTTGACCTGGAACGCGTAACGGAGGCCTTCTTTGAGGAGGTAACCGCGGTGAAGCCGGGGGTCGACCTTGGCGATCCAGGCCAGCTTGGCGGCCTGGTTGTCGGTCAAGTTCTCGGGGTTCTTCCAAAGCGAGTAGCGGGCCTTTTTGAGAGCGTCGGCTCGTTGGTGGCCGGGCCTGGCCGCCTCGTCCTTGCGGGGCCGGCCCCGGGCCCGTTTCGTTTCAGTGCGGGCTTCGGCTCGGGCATCGTTCCAGGCTTCACGGCGGAGCTTGTCAAGGGCTTCGGTCGCCCACGCGACCACGTGAAAGGGATCCGCGCACTGCACCGCGTCGGGGCAGTTGGCCTTCACGGACTTCGCTATCCACGGTGCAGCATCAGCTGAGATATGAGTGATCTGGGCGCAACGCTCAGGGCCGAGCAGGTCAAAGAACTTGTCGAGGGTGGCCTTGTCGCGGCCAACGTCAGCCCACAACAGTCGGCGGCTGTCGTGGTCGACGACGACCGTCAAATACTTGTGGCCGCGCTTGTAGGAGATCTCGTCGATACCAATGCGACGCACCCCATCGAGCCGGTCGACCTGAGAGTCGATGTCAGCTTGGATGCGTTCCACGATCCCCCCGACCGCCCGCCACCCAACCCGCATCAGCTTGGTGACCGCGGTCTTCGAAGTGGCGGTCGCCAACCAGCCAATGGTGTCCTCGAAATCCCGGGTGAACCAAGAACCGTGCCGCGCCCACGGCACCCGAGCCGAGACCACCCCATGGTCGCGGCAACGGACCCGGACCATCGGCGCCTCGAGGAACACTTTGACCGTGCCCATATCAAGCCCTCGCCAACGGCGCCGACCTCCAGTCGCTGAACGGCCCTGGTCATAGCCCGGTGCCCGCCGACCGCACACCCCGCAGCGGCTCCTGGCGTTACGACGCAACCGGACCTTGGCCAACAGCACCTGGGTGTCGGGATCAAGGTCGATCGACTCGACCACCACCGCCCGGCCCAGAGGTGCCAGACCCAGCACCTGACGCCATAGATTCATCACCGAAGCCGTTCCCTTTCTTGCTCGGACCTAGACAGCCCGAACGCTAGACAGGGAACGGCTTCACTACTTACAACCCGGCCAAGAGCACCCACTCAACCGACAGG
>JBDTBS010000135.1:0-4089 GCA_039924035.1 Aquihabitans sp.
CCACCAGGAAGTAGCCGGCGAAGTCGAGCTGGTCGATGACGGCCAGTTCCCGGTCGATGGTCTGCCAGGCCCGGGCCCGCAACGACAGGTCTTCGCCCCCGGTGGGCCGTTCGCCGTAGCGCCGTCGCCCACCGACTTCGGTGAGCTGGCGGAGGTGTTCCATCTCGGTGACCGGTCGTCCGCCGGGCCCGGTCGGGCAGTCGAAGGGGGGTAGCGACGGGGCCATCAGCGCCAGGTCGAACGCCGCGGCCCGTCCTATCTCGGCGGCCAGCTCCACCACCCCGGGGTAGCGGGCGAAGCGACGGTGTTGCTCGGCTCCTGATCGCAGGTGGGCGGTGGCTGCCGCCGGTAGCCACGGGTCGAGGTCTTCCAGGCTGCGTCGGGAGCGGACCGCGGCCAGGGCGGTGGCCAGCTGACGTTGAGAGGGGTCGGCGTAGTGGACGTTGTTGGTGGCCACGCAGCCCACCCCGGACCGCACGGCCAGCTCGGCCAGGGCATCGTTGCGGACCGAGTCGGTGGGGTCGCCGTGGTCCCACAGCTCCACCAGCACCCGGTCCTTCCCGAAGGCTTCGACCAGACGGTGGAGCTCTCGGCGGGCTGCGGACGGGCCGTCGGCCACCAGCGCGGCGGGTACCGAGCCCTTGCGGCACCCGGTGAGCACCCAGGCGTGGCCGGCGGTGGTCTCGGCCACGTCGGCCAACGTGAAGCGGGGTGCCCCCTTCTCGCCGGCCAGGTGACCGGTGCTGAGGGCCCGGGCCAGACGGGAGTAGCCGGTAGGCCCGTCGGCCAGGACCACGAGGTGCTGGCCGTGGGGGTCGGGGGCCTGGGCATCGGGGAGTCGACCGGTGTCGACCTGGGTGGTGGTCTCGGCTTCGCTGCGGGCCACCCGGTCGGTGGGAGCGAGGCCGGGGGTGAGGGTGATCTCGGTGCCGAACACGGTGGGCAGCCCCACCGCCCGGGCCGCTTCGGCGAAGCGGACCACCCCGTAGAACCCGTCGTGGTCGGTGAGGGCCAAGGCTTCCAACCCCAGCCGGGCTGCTTCGGTGGCCAGCTCCTCGGGATGCGAGGCCCCGTCGAGGAACGAGAAGTTCGAGTGGCAGTGGAGCTCGGCATAGGGCACCGACCCGGTTCGACGTTCGAGCCCGTCGGCTTCGAAGGGCTGGCGTTTGCGGGACCAGGCCGGGCTGTCGCCGCCGGCGTTCCACGACGGCGACCCGGGGCCGCGCCCGTCCCGCCCGACGGGGGCTGTGGGGCTGTGGGGGCTGCCGTCGGGCGCGTCGGACGAGCGCCCCGACAGGGCATCGTCCAACTGCTTCCAGGTCCACGACGGGTTGTTGAATCCCACCGCGCGAGTATCGAACAGGTGTTCGTCTTCGGCAAGTGGCCAGGTCAGGCCGGGCTTCTGGGAGCGGGGCAGGAACTATCGACGCTGCCGTTGTGAGCCCGACCTCTCCCACCGGCCGCGTCGGTCTGGCCGAGTGGGTAGGTAGCCGGGGTCAGGCAGGGTGCTTGATCATGTCGGCGCACTTCTCGCCGATCATGAGCGCAGCGGCGTTGATGTTGTTGCTGGGGATGCTCGGCATCACCGAGGCGTCGGCGATCCGCAGGCCTTCGATCCCCCGCACCCGAAGTTCGCTGTCCACCACGGCCATCGGGTCATCGGCGGGGCCCATCTTGGCCGTGCCGCACACGTGGTACTCGGTGTCGGCATGGTTGCGCAGGGTCTCCTCGATCTGCGCGGGGTCGTCGCGGTCGTAGGGGATGAGCATGTCGCCGCGGTAGCGGTCGAAGGCCTTGTCGCTCATGATGTCGAGAGCGATCTGGGTGCCCTTGATCAGGGTCTCCATGTCGTAGGGGTGGCTGAAGTATCGGGGGTCGATGAGCGGCGCCACCCGGGTATCGGGGCTGGCGAGGCGCACCTCGCCGATGCTCTTGGGTCGGGCCAGCAGGAGGTGGGCCGAGTAGCCGTGGCCGAGGTGGAGCTTGCGGCCGTGGTCGTCGCCGATGCCGATGATCAGCTCCATCTCCATGTCCGACACCTCGACGTCGGGGCTGGTCCGGTAGTAGGCGCCCGATTCGGCGGCGCAGCTGGTGATGGTGCCGGTGCGGTGTCGACGCCAGGTCCACATGGCCTTGAGGAGCCGAGCTACGCCGATCGGTGAGATGCCCACGGTGTGATCAGGCACCAGCGACCGGTAGATCAAGAGCGCGGAGATGTGGTCCTGCAGGTTCTGGCCGATGCCGGCCACGTCGAGCACCGGCGTGATCCCCAGCCCTTGGAGGTGGGCTCCGGGTCCGAGACCGGAGGCCATCAGGATCTGCGGGGTACCGAACGCCCCGGCCGACATGACGATCTCGCGGCGAGCGCGCACGGTGCGCGCCTGGCCGCCCTGCTCGTGCTCCACCGCCGTGGCGCGGCGCTGGTCGAACCGCACCCGGGTGATGTGGGCGCCAGTGCGCACCTCCAGGTTGGGACGGTCCAGGTTGGGGTGGATGAACGCCGCTGCGCTGCTGTGGCGCTCGCCGTCCTTCTGGGTGACCTGCACGTGGTAGCAGCCGTGGTGTCGTGCTCCATTGAGGTCGTCGTTGAAGGGGATGCCGTGCGCCTGGCAGGCCTCCAGGAACACATCGTTGAGCGGGCTCGGGCTGCGCAGGTTCGTGACGTGCAGCGGACCATCGACGCCATGGAACTCCGAGTCCCGGTGGATGGCGTTCGACTCGGACTTCTTGAAGTAGGGCAGGACGTCGTCGAAGCCCCATCCCGGGTTGCCCAGGGCCGCCCACCGGTCGTAGTCCGAGCGGTGCCCGCGGGCGTAGATCATGGCGTTGATGGTGCTCGAACCGCCGAGCGCCTTGCCCCGGGGCTGGAACCCACGACGCCCGTTGAACCCTGGTTGGGGGACGGTCTCGTAGTTCCAGCTGTTGATGCCTCGCGGCATGGCCGCGGCGAAGCCCAGTGGAGCTCGGATCACGATGTTTCGACCTTCGCCGCCGGCTTCGAGCAGGCACACCGTCACCGACGGGTCCTCGCTCAGCCTGCTGGCCACCACGCAGCCCGCCGAGCCACCCCCGACAACCACGTAGTCGAACTCGTCCATCGAGGGAGCGTACCGAGCGTGGCCGACCCGGCTCAACGGAGAGCGCCGAGGCGACGGGTGGTTGCCGCTGGCGCTCCGGGGGTCTGCTCTACTCGGCCGCCGCAGTGGCCACCTGCCCGCATCGGGGTGGCGCAGATCGAAGCGGTGCAGGACCACGGGATCATCGCCATGGTCAAGCACTTCGCGGTCAACAACCAGGAGACGAACCGCACGGAGATCGACGTCCAGGTCGATGAGCGCACCCTGCGCCAGATCTACCTGCCACCGTTCGAGGCCGCCGTGCGAGACGCGGACGTCGCATCGTTCATGTGCTCCTACAACAAGGTAAACGGGGTCTACGCCTGTGAGAACCCCGACCTCCTGCAAGGCATCCTGCGTGACGACTGGGGGTTCGAAGGGTTCGTGCAGTCGGACTTCTTCGCCACCGTCGCACCGTGGTGCAGGCCTACGTGACCCACCCCGGTGTGGTCGGTCCGAACCGGGCCCTTGCGGGATCGAACAGGTGTTCGTACTCTGTGGGAATGGATCTTGCGCTAGCCACCGCGGTTGCCCCGGCCGCCATGGCTGCCGAGCGCACCCTTCCGGTCCTGCCCGCGCTCGAAGCGTTGCTCCCCGAAGGGTTGGTGCGGGGGCGCACGGTGGCCTGCGACGGCCTGGCCGCACCGGCTCTCGGGCTCTCGTTGGCCGTCCAGGCCTGTCGGGAAGGGGCGTGGTTGGCCGTGGTCGATCTGTCGTGGCTGGGGGTGGAGGCCACCGTCGAGGCCGGCATCCCGGTGGAGAGGGTGGTGCGGATCGATACCCGAGCCGACGGCCCGGAAGTCAGTAGCAACACCAACACCAACGCCGGGGCGGTCGCCCGTGCGCAAGCGGCCGACCAGGCTCGGTGGGCTGATGTGATGGGCGCGGTGGTCGACGGGTTCGACCTGATCCTCACCAAGGTCCCGGCCCACCTGCCTGCCGGGTTGGTCCGTCGCCTCCAGACCCGCATCCG
>JBDTBS010000136.1:0-17044 GCA_039924035.1 Aquihabitans sp.
GAAGATCCGATCGGGGTCAGGGTGGTCGGCGAGGGTGATGGCGATATCGCCGATCCACTGCTCAGATCGCAACATCGTGGGGAGGACTTGCTCCATTACGAACGTGGCGGTTGTCGGATGTAGGACATCCAACAATCGCGCTCCGGTCTTCGCCCGCCCGAGATGGGCTGAAGCGATGTTGTTGAGATACATGATTCCGGCGCCCACTCGGCCCACGATCACCAGATCGCCGATCTGATCGAGCATCTGCAGGAGGCGCTCGAGCGACCGCGACGTTGCATCACTCTCGATCTCGGCTTCGGCCTGTTCGTGGATGTCGCGGAACTCGCCGATGATGGTGCCGTAGCTGGGTGCATCGATCAGGTTCCAACAGGTGACCTCGAACCATCTCCAGGCTCCGGAAGTCGTCTGCAACCGGCATCGGCCCTTCCGGCTGCCGCCGCCCTGGACCAGTTCCTGCCATGCCTCCCGCACGCTGTCGGTGTCGTCGACGTGGATGAGTTGGGTTGCGCTCGTGCCCACTAGATCAGCGACCGACCGTCCGAGGACCTCGGCCACGTTCAGAGTGCCGCCAGCGATGCGTCCGGCGGCATCGAGACGGAGGCGGAAATTCGATGTCCCTCGAAACCATGCCGCGTCCGACGAGACATCACTGGTGGTCTGTTCGACATCGTCTGTCGCCGTATCGGCATCGGCAGGACCAGCCGGAAGGTGGTGGAGAAGGATCATGAGCTCGTCGAAGCCGGCCACACCGGTCAGATCTATGAGCGTGAGCTCGAACCAGCCAATGGGGATCTCGACCTGTCCGTCGACCGTGGTCAAAGGGCGATGGGTGCGCATGGTGGTCCGGGCCACCCGCCCCCTGGATGTGGTGGCCGTCAACCATGCGTTGTGGACGGTGGCGTGCCAGGTGGGGTCTACCCAGCTGATCGGGTGGCCATCAGGAGCGATCCACAGTGCATCTTCGAAGTGGGCGAAGATGGGTGGCGTAGTCGAATCCAGTTCGGCGTCGCGCAAGAGGGCGAGGAAGGTCTCTGGCCGGCGCTGCCGCAGCGCGTCGAAGGCTGCATCCAGCGGCCGATCGTCGGTGGATGGTCCCGGCAATTCTTGCGGTTTGAAGGCGTCGGTCACCCGGACGCTTCCCCCCGGGTGATCACGTGCCGGCCAAACGGGCGACTACAGGGGCCATGGGTTCCATGGCGTCGGATTGCACGACGATGTAGCTGGCGTCGTACCGATCCCGACGGTCCTCCAGGTCTTCTGCGATCTCGTCGACAGTGCCGAGAAGAGCGTGGGGGAAAGCGAGAAGGTCGGCTGGCGACAGGCCGAAGGCCGGCGCGAGTTGCTCGGCCAACTGGTCACGGTCGTCGGTGACCAGGCAAGCGAAGTTGAGCAGGTTGATCTCGAGGTCGGCGTAGCGGTCTCCGGCAGCATCACGTATCCAGCTGAGCTTGAGGGCCGTCTGCTCTGCGGTGCCACTGCGGGCGGCGTCGGCATCGATGGCCCCGTTGGGGATCGTTGGGTTCACGCCGACGATGTCGGCCTCACGACCGGCGATGGACAGCATCCGCTTCATCCCCCCACCGACGAGGACAGGTGGTCGGCCTGACACCGGCTTCGGTAGACCGTTGTGGTCGGTGATCTCGTAGTGACTGCCGCTGAAGGTGACTGGGTCGGGACCGAGAAGCCCCTTGATCACCGTCAGACCTTCCTCGAAGCGATCGACTCGAGTGGCGGGCTCGTCGAACTCGATGCCGGACTCGTCGTAGTCGCTCTTCATCCAACCGGCTCCGAGCCCGACCTCGAGTCGGCCGCTCGACAGCACGTCGAGCGTGGCCAGTTCCTTGGCCAGCACCAGCGGATGGCGGTAATCGTTGTCGAACACGAGGCACCCGATGTGCAGATCGGTGGTGACCGCAGCCGCCGCGGCCAGTGCTGGTACCGGTGCCAGTTGGTCGCCGAAGTGGTCGGGCAGGAACACAGTGCTGTAGCCGAGTTCCTCTGCCCGCCTGACCTGCGTTGTCCAGTGCTCTGCTGATGTTGCGGTGTGCAGTTGCACTCCGAAGCGGAAACGACGTGGATGGGCCATGAGTTCCTCCGGTCCACTGGTGGGGATCGGAGGGAGGCTACCGGGTAAGGGCGACGGCCTGCCTGCGGACAGTTGGCTCGTGACCAGTACGCTCTTGCCGTCGTGACCATCGTGAAACGCCTGCTCCGCTTCGTGACCATCATGACCGCCATGGTGGCGGTCATGGCCGCGTCGCTCGCGATGGCTGGCCCGCAGATCAGAAACTTCGTCAGCGCGCACAACTCCGACCACGAACAGATCAGCCTCAAGCCACTGGCCGAACGCTCCTACATCTACGACTCCAAGGGCAACGAGCAGGGGGTGTTGACCAACCGGGAGAATCCCCAGAACCGTTCCCAGGTCTCGCTCGATCAGATCCCTGACACCGTGAAGCAATCAGTGGTGGCCATCGAGGACGAGCACTTCTACAAGCACAAGGGCATCAACATTCGCTCGATCGTCCGGGCGGTTGACGCCAACCTGGAGAGCGGTGAAGTCAGCCAGGGTGGCTCCACCATCACCCAGCAGGTGGTCAAGAACTCGCTGGTTGGCGACGAGCAGAGCTTCAGCCGAAAGCTCCGTGAAGCCTTCTTGGCCGTCGAACTGGAAAAGCAGATGTCGAAGGACGAGATCCTCGAGTACTACTTGAACAGCGTCTACTTCGGTGGTGGGGCCTACGGCGTGCAGGCTGCCTCGGAGTACTACTTCAAGAAGGACGTGAGCGAGGTCAACTGGGCCGAGGGCGCGTTGCTGGCGGCGCTGGTCCGCAGCCCTAACGAGTACAACCCGTTCCGGTCTCCCAAGCGGGCTGCTGAGCGTCGGACCCTTGCCTTCAAGCGCCTCGTGGCTGCCGGGGTCATGGAAGCCGACCACGTGGCCTACTGGAAACAGGTCCCGCTACCGACCGAGCCGAACAGGATCTCCGCGCCCTACGACTACTTTGCCGAAGAGGTGAAGGCCGAGCTCCTGACCGACCCCAAGTACGGCTTGGGCTCCACCGACGATGCCCGCAACCGAACGGTGTACGAGGGCGGCATCAAGGTATTCACCACCTTCGACCCCGATCTGCAACTCGCCGCCATCGTGGCCCGCAACGAAACCGTTCCCGGTGGCAAGGGCGACGGCACCTTCGAGGTGATAGATCCTGAATCCGGCCAGCCCACCACCGGCACCCAGGCCATCGTGTCGGTCGAGCCCGTCAGTGGGGCCGTGCGGGTCATGGTCGGCGGCTCGGACTTCAGTAGCTCTCAGTTCAACCTGACCACTGCCAAGCGGCAACCAGGGTCGTCCATGAAGACCTTCGTTGCCGCGGCCATGTTCGAAGATGGCGCCGTCCCCAACGACTCGCTGGGTGGCGGATCTTGCGTCTTCAAGGGTGACCCCAAGCGCTACACAGGGCGCCGCAGCACGATCATCTCGATGGTGGCATCGTCGTCCAACTGCGGCTTCATGGCGCTCGGCCAACTGGCCACCGTGGAGCGTGTCGCAGAGATCGCCAACCTCACCGGCGTGAAGAGCAACCTCTACGACTACAACAACATCACCAAGGAGTACACGGCTCCCCCGCAGAACCTGCCCCTCGGTACCAAGGAGGTGTCAGCGCTGGAGATGGCCTCGGCCTACGCCACCTTCGCCAACGACGGCTTGTACAACGAGCCGTACTACGTCGAACGCATCGAAGACCGCACGGGGGCAGTGCTCTATCAACACCAGTCCCAATCGACTCGGGTGATCAACCGTCAGACGGCCCGGCTGGTCACCGAGGTCCTCGAGAACAACGTCAAATACGGCACCGGTACTCGAGCCCAGGTGGCAAACGGGCAGCGGGCGGCAGGCAAGACCGGTACCACCGATGATTCCATCGACGTGTGGTTCGTGGGCTACACCCCCCAATTGTCCACCGCCATCTGGATGGGTGTGCCCGTCAAGAACATCAGCCTCTCGCTCAACCGTGAACTGGCCGGGGCCACCGGCGGGCGGTTCCCGGCTGCCACCTGGGGCCGCTACTACTCGTTGGTGTTCGACGGGAAGCCGAAGGAGGAGTTCGCCGAACCGGAACTCACCCGACGGGGCAAGACCCTTGGCAAGGTTCCCAATGAGGGCGGCGGCTCGTCGTCTCCCCGTCGGCGGTCCACCCCCCGGCGACGCACACCTCCTGCCCGTGGTGGAGGCGGAACGACGCCAACCACCGTGGCCGAGGCGCCAGATGAGGCTCCTCCGCCCACCGACCCACCGGACACCCAACCCCCAGCCCCGGAACCGCCACCGGCCGAAGAACCGGAAGACTGAGATGACCAACGCCTTCGACACCCTGCTCGAAGTTCAGGCCCACGACACTCGGATCGATCAGATCCTGCGCCGCATGGAGGTCCTGCCCGCACGCGAAGAGCGAAACGTGGCCCGGTCGGCCCTCGACGAGGTCGAGGCCACCATCGTGGAGCAGGAGGCCCGCCGTAACGAGTTGGCCAAAGCCATGCGCAAGCTCGACGACGAGATCGCCAGCATCGGGGCCAAGCGCCTGGAGGCGGAGGGCCGCCTCTACGGAGGAAGTGTCACCAACGCCCGCGAACTCCAGGACCTCCAGGAGGAGTCCGAGGCTCTCGCCCGACGGATCACCCACCTGGAAGACCAGAACCTCGCACTCATGGAACAACATGAGCCGGTGGAGCAGTTGCTGGCCGAACTCACCGATCGTCGGGAGCAGCGCGACGCCGCGCTCAACGATGCCGAACTGCGCCTGACCGCGAGTGAAGCCGAACTGGCTGTCGAGCTCGAGGCCGAACAGGCCGCTCGTGATGCCGTGGCCGCCTCGGTACCCGCCGAGTTGATGGCCGAGTACCAGTCGCTCCGGGGCGGTCGAGGTGGCATCGGAGTGGCCCGGTTGGTGGGCAACCAGTGCGGGGGCTGTCACCTGACGCTCTCGGCCATGGAGGTCGCATCTCTGCGCAAGAACACCGACCAGGTGGCGCACTGTGAGGAGTGCGGCCGACTCCTCGTGCTCTGAGTCACGGCATCTGATCGTGGTCGTCTGGTTCGCTGTTGCTTCTGTACTGGCTGTGGCCATCGTCTTCCAGAGCCCGGCCATCGACTATCGCACCGTGATCCTCGGAGCCTTGCTGCCGTGGATCGAAGTATTGGCTGGCGGACCCAAGCTCCTCCACTCGGTGGTCGGAGCGGTTGCTCTGCTCTGCGTGGTGATGCTGGCCACCCGCAACCGCCGACTGCTCAGACGGCGGCTTCTCGGTATTCCGATCGGGCTCTTCTGCCATCTGGTGCTCGACGGTTCGTTCACCCGCACCGAGACGTTCTGGTGGCCGCTGGCCGGCACCGAGTTCGCGTCGGGCCAGCTACCCGAACTGTCGCACCTGGGAGTGTCGCTGGCCCTGGAGATCGTCGGTGTGGCCATGGCTTTCTGGGCATGGCGCCTGTTCGGCCTCGGAGACCCTGCCGTTCGACGCCGGTTCATCGAAGATGGGCGCCTGACGCTCCCTAGCTGAGCGGGTGACGACGAGCCAGCTTGTAGGCGGGGTTCTGTCCTCGGGTCCGTTACCGGGGTCCCGATGTGTGACCATCCATCTATGCGGCCCACCTGAGGGTCCCTCCCGAGGGAGGGGCGGACGGGTAGCCCTGTCCTCTGTTCGGCCTTGCTCCCGGTGGGGGTTGCCTAGCCGACCGGATCACTCCGGTCGCTGGTGCGCTCTTACCGCACCGTTTCACCCTTACCTGTGTCGGGCGAACCCGACCATCGGCGGTTTATCTCTCTGTGGCCCGATCCGCGAGGTCGCCCCCGCCTGGCTCGCGCCAGCACCGTCACCCTTCGGAGCCCCGACCTTCCTCAACATCGCTACGGCGAACCGTGTCGACGCCGCGGTCACCCGGCTGGCTCGTCGTCGCCCTCACCCTAGCGGGGACGACCATGGGGTCAGTTGTCGGCTTCGGCTTCGGCGCTATCGCCCTCGGGGCTGTCGCCTTCTTCAGCGGCAAGGTCGAGGTAGGCCGCACCGGGAATGAGGTCGTCGGTGGGGAAGCGGGCGGTCTTGGGCATCTCGCCCTCGCCACCATGTCCGAGCACGGTTACCCGACGGGCGCAGGCCGCTCCGTAGGTCATCACGAGCTGGCGGTCGCTGGCCACGGTGAGGACGCCGGCTGCGGTGATGTAGGTGGCAGCCAGGGTGGATTCGAGGTCGGCCAGGAACGACAGGACGTGCTCCTGAGTGTTCAGCAGGCCCTGCATCGGAGCCACCATGGCGGTGCGCAGCTCTTCGTTGGCCGGCGGAGCGACCTTGTCGATGGTGGCGGCCGCAATCGCCTTTGCCGCCGTCTCGTGATCTTGACCGAAGCGGACCGCAGCTTCACGGAGCTGGCCGTCGGTGATGGCGGCGGCGTTCTTGCCGTAGACCTCGGCCACCAGAGCCTCGACCGAAGCCAGCGTGTGAAGTTGCGACTGGTTGGCCGCGATGACCGCCGCGGTCGGCTCAGCGTCGGGCAAGGTGGGTGGGTTGCTGGTGGGAACGGCAGGCTCGCCTGATACGCCCACCTTCTGGTGGTCGGGGCTGCAAGCTGCCATGAAGGCCGCGCCCGCAGCTACGAGGCCACTTGTCTTCAGCAGCGACCGGCGGCTGGTGGTGGGGGATTCGGCGTGTTCGGACATCACGTTCTCGGACATCAGTTGCCGGTCTCCTCGGTCGTGGTGGGCGCCGGTGTGGGACCCGAAGTTGCGGGCTCGACCACAGCCGGGGTGAGCGCCGCGAGATCTCCAGCCGAATCTCGGGCCAAGAACACAGCCTGCTGTGACTCGACCGCCAGGAACTGGCCGATCGTCTTGGCCGTGATCTTGTCGGTCACGCTCTCCAGGGCCCACAGGTGGGTAGCGGCGATTGCGGTCTCCATCTCCGACAGCGCGTCGAGGATGGTCTGTTGGTCGCTGGTTCCGCTGATGGCGGCCACCGTGCCGAGCTGAATGGTCGGATCGGCAACAGGTGTTGCCCCCGAATCGATCAGGCCGGTGAGTGCGTCCGCGGCCACGAGGTGGTGGCGTTGGAACTGGCGACCTACCGCCGACCAGTCGCTGTCGAGCTTTCCGTCGGCCAGCGCAGCCTCGTAGGCCTTCACAGCAGCCAACTCGATGGGGGCCAGGGTTTCACCAGCCGCATTGTCGTCCAGCTTTCCATCCGCAGGCTCCTCGGGGGAGCCGCCATCCTGGGCGGCAACGGGGAGAAGGCGGCCGAGTGGGCCCACCGTGCCGACCGCAACCAGCGCACCGCCCATGGCGGCGCGGGTCAGAAACGTCCTGCGGTTGGTCGTATCGACCTGGGCATTCGGCTTGTCTATCGGCACGCGTGTTTCCTCCTGGTACTTCACGTTCTTGTGGGGAAGTGTGGTCACTGCGAGTGCTCCGAGTCCAACGGAGGTCAGAACGAGATGGCGGATAGCTCGGGAAACCAGCGCTCAGCACGCTGCAGAGTATCGGCCCAGCGCTCTCTATCCAGAGCGTCACCGGGCTCCACGACGTGAGATGGGCGCCAGGTTTCGGCGATCTCCTGATCGTTGGCCCAGGCCCCGAGGGCCAGCCCTGCGGCGTAGGCGGCTCCGAGCGTGGTGGCTTCCCGTTCGGGAGAGACCTCGACTGGGCGCTGAGTGGCATTGGCCAGCGCCTGGACGAAGGTCGGGTTGCCCGACATGCCGCCGTCGACGCGCAGCGAAGGAATCTGCGTCGCACCGTCGGCTTCGGCGGCATCGACCAGATCGGCGGCCCGCTGGGCGATGCCCTCCAGGACCGCCCGCACGATCTGTGGGCGCCCGCTACCCCGGGTTAGCCCGAGGAGAGCGCCACGGGCCCCGTAGTCCCACGTGGGGGTACCCAAGCCGAGCAGGGCCGGCACGTAGGCCACGCCGTCGGCGGAGTCGCATTGCGAGGCGATGTCGTGCGATGCGGCCGCTGACTCGATGATGCCGAGGTCGTCACGAAGCCACTCGATGTTGGTACCGGCGGCCAACATCAGCGCTTCCAGACCCCAGCTTCGAGTGCCGTTGCTGCTCCGGGCCACGATCGGGAAGGTGCCCCCGTCGCCCTGGGTGGCGAAGGCCGGGCGTTCCTCCAAGCAGAGATCGAGCATGCCGCCGGTGCCGAAGGTGATCTTGGCCTGACCGGGGTGCACACAGCCTTGACCGAGCAGTGATGCTTGCTGATCACCGAGGATGCCGGCGATGGGCGGGCTGCCGGCCAGCACGCGGGCCTCGGCGACAACCCCCGACGAGTCGACGACGGTGGGCAGCGCCTCGACGGGGATGCGCAGTGCCTCCAGCAAAGGGATGTTCCAATTGTGCTGGTCGGCGGTGCGCAGCCCGGTGAGACCGACGTTGGTGGTGTCGGTCACGTGGGCTTCGCCGCCGGTCAGCGTCCAGATCAGCCAACTGTCGACCGTACCGATGCACAGGTCCCGGTCTCGGCCTGGATCGAACGTGTCCAGCAGGTTGGCGGCCTTGGTGGCCGACAGGGTCGGTGATATCCGGAACCCCTGGCCAGCGAGGGTGAGGCACTCTCCGATGGTTCGGAGGTCTTGCCAGCCGAGCCCGGGGCCGACCGGCTGACCGGTGTTCCGGTCCCACACGATGGTGGAGGCCCGTTGGTTGGCGATGCCTATGCCGTCGACGGTGCCGACCTCGGCCAAGGCTTCCGCAGCCACAGCGAGGACAGCATCGGCCATCTCGGTCGCATCGAACTCGACCAGTCCGGGAGCCGGCGACGAAGGCAGGATCTCTCGGCGGTGGCTGGCGGTAACGCCGGACTCTGGTTCGACCACCGCAGCGCGAACCGCGCTGGTGCCGACGTCGATCACGAGCAGCTTCATGTGGCCCTCCCGGCCGTTCGTCGGGCACCCACGAGGGCCCCCAGGGTTCCGGTACAGGCAGCCAGGAACCCGAGGAAGATGATCCCGCCGATCTGGATGCTCTCTCCCCGGTCGAGACGACCGAGGATGCCGATGGTTTGCACGAGCACGAAGGCCAGCACCGCGGCCAACGCTCCGTGGAGGGCGGCGTCGGCCCGGGCCTCTCGCCCGCTGAGGACTCCACCCGAGAAAAAGCCGATGAGCATCACCAGCAGCGTGAGGTTCAACAGCCCTTCAGGTTTGGGGTCCTGGTTGGCCAGCACGACGTTGGCCAGGGCTGCCGGTGCGGCCAGCACGAGAGCGGTGGCCGCCCCCCGGGTCACCAACAGCGGTTCCAAGGTCACGGGGCTGGCCAGCGCACGGCCCCGAACCGGTCGGGCAGGCCGAGCTTGCCGGGGTTGGCGATGCCATGGGGGTCCAGGGCCGCTTTGATGTCGGCCAGCACGTCGAGGCTGTCACCCAGGGCCTCCCGCACGAAGCGAGCCCGGTTGAGTCCGATCCCGTGGTGGTGGCTGAGCGAACCTCCATTGTCGAGCACTGCTCGGGTACCGGCATCCCAGGCGGCCACGTAGTAGGCATCTCGCTCTTCGGGAGCGACTGCGGCGCCGAAGGTGAAGTACAGGCAAGCCCCTCCGGGGTAGGAGTGCGACTGGTGGGCCGACACCGACGCGGTGCCCGGAACCGCGGCGATGGCGGTGGTGGCGGCCTCGTAGATGGCATCTAGCCGTGACCAGGGACCAGTGATCTCCATGGTGTCGACCACGAACCCCTTCGAGATCAGGGCTTCGAGCGCATCGACGTTGTTGCGGTGGCCGAACCACTGCTCCACGAGACTGTCGTCGAGCCTGTCGGCACCGGCGCACTCCTCGGCCACCACGCTCATGCCGGCATCCACGATGGTGGGGTCGCCTTCGTCGTAGGCCAGCAGGATGTTGACCGAGCGGTCCACGCCAAAGTTGCGTTCGGATTCGATGCCGTCGTAGAGGCGCAGCACTGCCGTCTGGGCCCCGCGCTGGATGATGCGGCGCATGGCGGTCAGGGCCTCCGAGAAGGACGCGAACCCCCAAGCCGAACGGGCGTCGTACTGAGGTTTGGGCCACGCCTGCAGCCAGGCCCGGGTGATCACACCGAGGGTCCCTTCGGAGCCCACGAAGACCTGGTTGAGATCAGGGCCCACGGCTTGGCGAACCTGACCGCCAGTACGGATGACCCGTCCATCGGGCAGCACCACCTCGAGGCCGACGACGATGTCTTCGATCTTGCCGTAGCGGTTCGACAGTTGACCGGCGCCGCGGCAAGCCAACCAGCCACCCACCGTCGACAATGCCATCGACTGCGGCCAGTGGCCCACGGTCAGGTCGTATCGGCCCTGGAGCTCGGTTTCGAACGGTTCGCCGAAGGTGCCGGCCCAGACCTCGACGATGCCTGACTCTTCGTCGACCTCACCGATGCCCGACAGGGCCGTGAGATCGAGTGAGACACCACCGTGAACGGGGATGACCCCACCCACCACGCTGGACCGGCCGGCCGCGGGGGTGACCGGTACCCGTCGCTGGTGACAGAGCCGGAGCACGGCGGCCACCTCATCGACCGATGTGGGACGCACGATGACCCCGGGGACTTCACCGACCTGGCCCTCGGTGGCCCAGATCATGGCCAGAGGCCACCAGTCGCGCCCTGCCTCGGCCCGTTCGCCGGCATCGAGGCGCACGTCGGCGCAGACGTCGGAGAGTCGCTCGAGGAAGTTGTCGTCGAGCAGGACTTGGGGGGCGATCAGGTGGCCGGTGGCTTCGGCTGCGGACCCGTTGAGCGGGATCGGCGGCTGCGGCGAACCGGGGGAGGGCGTTCCGTTGGTCATCGGATTCGCATCGTAGGCGGCACCCAACGGTGGCGTGACGGCCACCGGCCCCCGATCAGACGTCGACGTGGCCATCGAAGGCCGTGCGGGGGAGCTCGGCCTCGGTGCGTTCCAGTTCGGTAGCGGCCCGGTAGGCACTCACCTGGGCATCCACCTCGTCGGCGGTCAGCCCGACGATGGGGGCGATCAGGAGGGCCACATCGGCGGCGGCCGCGGCCGACGCGTCACGGGCCAACAGGCGGGCCCTGGTGCGACGGCTCAACACGTCGTCGACGGTGCGGGCCATCTCGTAACGGGCGGCGTAGACAGCTTCGGCCCGGACGTATGGCAGGCCAGCCACCAACGGTTCGGCTAGCGACGGATCGCTCTCGATCATGGCCAGGAGGGTGGCCGTCTCGCCCCCATAGCGGTCGGCCAGGTGAGCCACCAGCGGGTCGGTGCTGTCCTCGAGCGCTTCGAAACCGTCGGCCCCCCGGAGCTTCAGGTTCTTGGTCTGTGACCGGCGAGCCACCCCGTTGCCCTTGAGCTTCAGGTGGGCCAGCACGGCATCGACGGTGTCGGCCGCCATCTCCCGGTAGGTGGTGAGCTTGCCGCCGGTGATGGTGACCACACCACTTGGCGACGGGGTGACCTTGTGGCGACGGGAAAGGTCTGCAGTCCGCCCGCTCTCGACGCTCTTGACCAACGGTCGTAGGCCAGCCCACGTGCCCACGATGTCGTCGGCGGTGATACCCGTGAAAGCCATTGCTCCCAAGAGGTAGTCGACGTCGTCCTTGGTGACCTCGGGGTCGTCGAGTGGACCGTCGTAGTCGGTGTCGGTGGTGCCGATGTAGGTGAGGTCACCCCATGGGACCACGAAGACCGCCCGCTTGTCCTTGGGGACAGGGACGACCACGGCCACGTCGTTGCGGATCTTGTCCCACGGCACGGTGATGTGGATGCCCTTGGCCGGGCGTATCGAGTCGGGGTGGGTCCCTTCGTCGATGGCCCGCACGTCGTCGGACCAGACCCCGGTGGCGTTGACCACCGCCCGACAGCGCACCGTGATCTCCTGGCCGTCGGCCACGACCGTCGCCGCGTGGACGCGACCTTCGCCGTCTTTCAAAACGTCGGTGAGTGATGTGCCGTTGACAGCCACCGCCCCGAACTCGATGGCCGCGGTCCGCGCCACCGTCAAGGTGAGGCGGGCGTCGTCGACGGTGGCGTCGTAGTAAAGGTACGAAGACGACACCTTCTCGGCGGGCAACGTCGGCATGTGAGCCAGCGTGTCCTCCCGGTTCAACCGTTCGTGCAGCTTGCCGATGCGGGCTCCGCCGGTGAGGTCGTAGAGCCACATGCTCATGCCCAAAGCGCGGGAGAGCTTCTTCGGGATAACACCGCCCTTGCCCGAGAAGACCGGCAGCAGGAACGGCAGCATCTTGACCAGGTGCGGGGCATTGTGACGGAGCCGCTGACGTTCGTGGAGAGCTTGATAGACGAGCCGGATCTCGCCCTGCTGGAGGTAGCGCAGCCCGCCGTGAGCCAGCTTCGACGACTTCGACGAGGTACCCGACGCGAAGTCGTCCCGTTCGATCAGAGCGGTGCGCAGGCCCCGGGACGCGGCATCGAGAGCCACGCCGACACCGGTGATGCCACCACCCACGACGAGCACGTCGAATGGATCATCGGCCAGCCGACGCAGCCCGTCGGCACGATCAAACCAACCGGGCCCGATCATCGGACGGTTGCGGGGTAGGCGGGGTAGGAGGCGAGACTCATGCCGGGATCCTACGGGCCGTTCACGAACGCGCTCGTTCGTTGAGACGGGGGTCACCTGATCGGACGAGCCGATCTGACTTGGACACTCTGGGTGGTAGGCGACCATACTCGTCCCTTCGTCCGGCCTCGGTCGGGTCGAAATGCCCGACGCACCCACCGGACCGTCCACCAGACGGGGCCCGTCCCGGCCGCCGCCGCCATCCGACTCCACGTTGAGGGAGCGACCTTCCACCCATGAACATGTCCTGGCGCAGCAAGGCCGCATGCCACGGTCTCGATCCCCAGACCTTCTATCCCGAGACCGATGAAGAGGCCGAGGTAGCGAAGGCCGTCTGTGCGGTCTGCAACGTGCAAGCAGCATGTTTGGAATATGCCTTGGCTCGCCGTGAGAAGGACGGGGTCTGGGGCGGTTGCACCGAACGTGAACGGCGTCGGATAATCCGTCAACGACGCCGCACGGCCTGAGCCCACCGACCGGCCTCCGGTACGGTCCAGCCATGGACTTCGAACTTTCGCCTGAGCTGTCGGCCCTCCAAGAGACGTGTCGGCGGGTGGCCCAGGACAAGGTCAAACCCCGTGCTCGAGAGATCGACGAGACCGGCGAATACCCGCAGGACCTGTTCGAGGTGTTCCGGGATGCAGGGTTGCTCGGCCTGTGCATCCCCGAGTCCCTAGGGGGCTCGGGGGCGGGGATCCTCGGGCTGACCATTGCCATCGAGGAAGTGGCGAAGTACTCCAACACGGCCGCGCTCATGTTGCTGCTCACCCGGCTACCCACCGGACCGGTGATGATCGCCGGCAACGAAGCCCAGAACGAGCGCTACATCGCTCCCATCGCCGACGGTTCGCAACGAGCCGCGTTCTGCCTGTCGGAACCGCAGGCCGGATCCGATGTCATGGGCATGCGGACCAAGGCTGTGGCCGACGGCGAGGAGTGGATCCTCAACGGCACGAAGTGCTGGATCTCCGGCGTGGCCCAGGCCGACTGGTACACGGTGTTCGCCAAGACGTCATCGGATGTGACCGAGCGCAACCACAACTCCATCTCGGCGTTCATCGTGGAACGGTCCTGGGACGGTGTGCAGGTCGGGTCCCTCGACCGAAAGATGGGGGTACGAGGGGTCGACACTGGTGAACTCCTGCTCGACGACGTTCGGGTCCCTGCTGCCAATGTGATCGGCGAGATCGGTGGCTTCCAACTGGCCATGCACGGCCTCAACTCGATGCGACCGATCGTGGCTGCCCGCGGCATCGGTCTGGCCGAGGGGGCACTCATGTACGCCACGGAATACGTGAAGGAGCGGGCTGCGTTCCGCAAGACCATTGCCGACATGCAGGGCATCCAATGGGAGATCGCCAAGCTGGCCACCGAGATCGAAGCGGCCCGCCTGCTCACCTACCGCGCCGCGTGGATGGCCGATCGGGGCGAGTACACCAAAGAGCACGTGCCTCAATTGTCGATGGCCAAGTACTACGCCACCGAGGTGGCGGTGAGGGCTTCGGACCTGGCCCTGCAACTGCTCGGAGCCGCGGGCTACATGAAGGACCACATGACCGAGCTGTACTACCGAGATGCCAAGCAGCTCACCATCGTGGAGGGCACCAGCCAGGTACAACTGGGCCTGATCGCCCGGGGTGTGCTGGCCCAGGATCTTTGGTGGGACTGACCTGACCGCTGGCGCGATGAACGGGCTCGCAAGGTTGATCCCGGGAGAACGGGTGGTGGTCGACGTACCGGTTCGGGTGGCTGACGTCGGCGGCTGGACCGATACCTGGTTCGGTTCTCCTGGTCGGGTGTGCCACCTTGCGGTCGGGCCTGCGGTGCGGGTGGTCGCCACCCTCGAGCCTCGGCCACCGGGTGACCTCGGCCCGGTGCATCTCTTGGCGCCTGCCCTGGCTGTCGACCACCACATCGCGCCATCGGTCGACGGGGGATGGGCCGACCCCGACCCCGGAGTAGATCCCTTGTTGGAGCATGCCGTCGGGGCGGTCCTGGAAAATGCGCTGCTACCCGAACACCTCGGCATCGAGGTGACGGTCACCTCGGCGGTGCCTCCGGGTGCGTCGCTCGGTACGTCGGCCGCCGTGGTCGTCGGTGTCTTGTCGGCCCTCGACCGGCTCGTGGGTGGCGGGGAACGGACACCAGCCGAGTTGGCCGTGCTGGCCCACCAGGTGGAGACCGAACGGGCCGGACGAGAGTCTGGGGTCCAAGACCAGTGGGCCGCCGCCGCTGGTGGCTGTGGGTTGCTCACCATCGGCGCCTACCCACACGCGACCCACGAACGAATCGATCTGGCCCCATCGACCGTGCGGGAACTGGGGGAGCGCCTGGTCACGGTGGTGCTGGGGGCCCACGACTCCTCGGCCGTACACGCTCAGGTGATCAACGACGTCGTTGGATGTGATGGCGAGGACCATGAACGGACCCGCCAGGCGCTGCGAGATCTGGCGAAGCTGGCCGGTGAGGCCGCCGCCGCTCTCCGCTCTGGAGATGTGGACCGTTGGGCTGAAGCGCTGGTGGAAGCCACCGACGCGCAAGCCAGGCTGCACCCCGAACTGGTGGGCGAAGCTCACCGCCGTGCCATCGACGTGGCCAAGGCACAGGGGGCCGTGGGTTGGAAGGTCAACGGCGCCGGAGGGGCGGGCGGGTCGCTCACCTGCGTGACCGGGCCCGGGCGGTCGGCCCACGACCTGATCGCTGAGCTGCGGGCCGTCGATCCCACCTGGACGTTTCCAGACCTGTGGCCCAGAGCTTCCGGCTGACCTACAGGGCCAGGCGGAAGCTCAGGGGTGTCAGGGCGGCAGTGTCAGCGGGCCAGCGGCTTGTACTTGATGCGGTGAGGCTGGTCGGCCTCGGCGCCCAGTTCCTTCTTGCGGAAGGCCTCGTACTCGCTGAAGTTGCCTTCGAACCAGCACACCTGACTATCACCCTCGAAGGCGAGAATGTGGGTGGCGATGCGGTCCAGGAACCAGCGGTCGTGGGAGATCACCACGGCGCAACCGGCGTAGGCCTCGAGCCCGTCTTCGAGCGCTCGGAGGGTGTCGACGTCGAGGTCGTTGGTGGGTTCGTCGAGGAGCAGCAGGTTGCCGCCCTCCTTGAGGAGCTTGGCCAGGTGGACCCGGTTGCGCTCGCCGCCCGAAAGGACGCCCACCGGCTTCTGCTGGTCTGCGCTCTTGAAGTTGAACGAGGCAACGTAGGCCCGGCCGTGGATCTCCCGGCCCCCGACCACGAGGTCGTCGCGGCCGTCGGTGATCTCCTCGTAGACCGTCCTGGAGTCGTCGAGGCTGTCGCGGCTCTGGTCGACGTAGGCCATCTGCACGGTGGAACCGACGGTGATCGTTCCGGAGTCTGGCTTCTCCTGGCCGGTGAACATCCGGAACAGGGTGGTCTTACCGGCACCGTTGGGGCCGATGATGCCGACGATGCCGGCCTTCGGTAGCGAGAACGACAGGTCCTCGATGAGCAACTTGTCGCCGAAGCCCTTGCTGAGTCCTTCGACCTCCACCACCTGGTCACCGAGGCGGTCACCCGAGGGGATGAAGATCTGCAACTGCTGGTCCCGGCCGTCGGCGTTCTTCGATTCTTCCAGCAGCTTGTCGTAGGCGGCCAGGCGGGCTTTACCCTTGCTCTGGCGGGCCTTGGGAGACATCCGCACCCATTCGAGCTCCTGGTTGAGAGCCCGCTGCCGGTTGGAGTCCTGCTTCTCCTCCTGGGCCAGCCGAGCGCTCTTCTGTTCCAGCCAACTGGAGTAGTTGCCTTCGAACGGGATGCCGCGGCCACGGTCGAGTTCGAGGATCCACCCGGCCACGTTGTCTAGGAAGTAGCGGTCGTGGGTGATGGCCACGATGGTGCCCGCGTAGTCGCGCAAGAACCTCTCCAACCAGGCCACCGACTCGGCGTCGAGGTGGTTGGTGGGCTCGTCGAGCAGCAGCAGGTCGGGGGCCGAGAGCAGCAGACGACACAGGGCCACCCGGCGCTGTTCACCACCCGACAGGTTGGTGACGTTGGCATCGGCTGGCGGCAGACGCAGCGCGTCCATGGCGATCTCGATCTTGCGGTCGAGGTCGTTCGCCCCCTTGGCCTCGATCTCGGCTTCGAGACGGGCCTGCTCTTCGCCGATCTTCTCGTAGTCGGCATCAGGATCTGCGTACTTGGCCAGGCAGGCCTCGTACTTGCCGAGCAATCCGGCGACCTCGGCGACCCCGTCGAGCACGTTCTCCCTAACGGTCTTCGTTTCGTCGAGCTCCGGCTCCTGTTGGAGCATGCCGACGGTGAACCCGGGGGTCAGGCGGGCTTCGCCGGTGTACCCGTCGTCGAGGCCGGCCATGATCTTGAGCAGCGGCGACTTGCCGGCACCGTTGGCTCCGAGGACACCGATCTTGGCCCCCGGGTAGAACGAGAGGTTGATGTCTTTGAGCACCTCGCGGTCCGGAGGGTAGAACCGGGTGAGTTTGTGCATCGTGTAGATG
>JBDTBS010000137.1:0-11513 GCA_039924035.1 Aquihabitans sp.
GGTCGACGCCGTTGGTCACCCCGGTCAGCTGTCGAACCACCTGGGTCCAAGGCCAGAACGGGGGAACACCTGAATCTGGCCATACCTGGGCGTTGACGATCCGGAATCCGTCGGCCCGCGCCAACTCGGCCAACTCCTGGGCCAGGCGGGTCTTGCCGATGCCCGGTTCGCCAGTGATGAACGTCAATCGGGCCGCACCACCCGGGGGAGGAAGGGAGGCGTACAGGACGGCCAGGTCGCGGTCGCGGCCCACCATCGGATGCCGGTGGATCGAACCGTGGGGAGGCGGGTCGGCCACAGGGGCCAGATGGGCAACCGGCTTCTGCTCCGATGCCGGCGGCACTGCGCCCCCTGGGCGTGGGGTTCGGCCACCGCTCCAGTTCGACATCAGTGGGATCTCCTGGTGTGCATGGCGGCGGGGGCGTGCGTCGATCAGGTGGGTGGGGCCGGATCGTGAACCAATGGTTCCGAGCACGTTCGGTCAATCTTGCCCGTTCCGTGCCGGAGGATCGAACCGGGAACCAGACGGTCGGTGTGAGGGACCTGCCCGTTCGCTTGTACATTCGCTGGGCCGACCAGCGAAACCCCGAAAGGGCGACATGAGCAAGACCAACCCGGGCAATTTCTTCGAAGACTTCACCCTTGGGCAGGTGATCGAGCACGCCACCCCCCGCACCATCACCGAAGGTGATCGGGCGCTGTACGGGTCGCTGTACCCCACCCGGTTCGCGTTGCCGTCCTCGGCTGCGTTCGCCGCTGCCTCGGGCCTGTCGGTCGCTCCGGTGGAGGAACTGATCGGTTTCCACATCGCCTTCGGCAAGACCGTGCCCGATGTGTCGCTGAACGCAGTGGCCAACCTCGGCTACGCCGAGTGCCGCTTCCATGCCCCGCTGGTTCCTGGCGACACCATCCGCACCTCATCGGAGGTGATCGGGCTCAAGCAGAACTCGAGCGGCAAGACGGGCGTGGTCTACGTGCGGTCCACCGCTAAGGACCAGAACGATCGGACGGTCATCGACTGGGCCCGTTGGGTCATGGTCCACAAGCGTGACCACGACGCGCCGGCCCCCGAAGCCGTGGTGCCCGATCTGGCCGATGCCGTGGCCGCCACCGACCTGGTTCTACCCGACGGTCTCGACTTCACTTCGTACGACTTCGCTGCCGCCGGCGAACCCCACCGCTTCGGTGACTATGAGGTGGGCGAGAAGATCGATCACGTCGACGGTGTCACCCTCACCGATGCCGAGCACATGATGGCCACCCGCTTGTGGCAGAACACCGCCAAGGTCCACTTCAACGTGGAAGCCCGCCCCGACGGCAACCGCCTCGTCTACGGCGGCCACGTCATCTCGCTGGCCCGGGCCCTGTCGTTCAACGGCCTGGCCAACGCTCAGCTGATCTCGGCCATCAACGCCGGAGCCCACGCCGCCCCTGCCTTCGCCGGCGACACCATCTACGCCTGGTCCGAGGTGCTCGACAAGGCGGAGACCTCGGCCCCCGGTGTCGGAGCCCTGCGCCTGCGCCTGGTGGCCACCAAGGGCCGCGACGAATCCATGACCCTCCGAGGCGAAGACGGCAAGTATGCGCCTGGGGTCCTGCTCGACCTCGACATCTGGGCGCTCTGCCCGCTCTGACCCCGGACCGACTGGCCAGGGATCAGCCAACGAAGGAGCTCAACTTGATCGATGCCGTGATCGAACGCTGGCACCAGCACCTACGCGGTGACCTGCCCGGAGGGCTCGATGAGCTCTTGGCCGAAGATGTGGTCTTCTACTCACCGGTGGTGTTCACCCCGCAGCGGGGCAAGGAGATCACCAAGCTCTACCTGTCGATGGCGGCCCAGACCTTCGCCGGGTCGCCGGCCGATGCGTCAACGAGCGGTGCCGACCCGACTGATGCTCCCTCCGAGGTAGCCGGCGATCGCGGCTTCCGCTACACCAAGCAGGTGCTGGCCGGTGACACCGCCGTGCTCGAGTTCGAGACCACCATGGACGGCAAGCACGTCAACGGTGTCGACATCATCACGGCCGACGAGACCGGCCACATCGTGGAGTTCCGGGTCATGATCCGCCCGCTCCAGGCCGTGCAGACGGTGCACCGCCTGATGATGGCGGCCCTCGAACAGGCCACCCCTAGCGAAGAGTCCGACGGCTAGGTCGAGGCTCCGGTCAGCCCCGCTGGTCAGGGGATCCCGTCAGCGCAGTGCTGAAGGGCGGCGGAGGATGGCCACCACGAAGTCGGCGTCGGGGTGCCAGGCCTTCAGGTCCCAGGTGGCGAAGCGATGTTCGAAGGCCAGTCCGGCGTCGGCCACGGCCTTCTCGAAGAGGTCGATGGCCAGCTTCGAGATGTGGAATCCGACGGCTATGAAACCGTCGTCGACCACATGGTTGGCCACGTGGCGCAACACGTCGGCCTCGGTGTCGGGGGCGATGAAGGCAATCACGTTGCCGGCCAACACGGCCGCCGCGAAGGGCTCGCCGTGACCGGCCGAGGTCAGGTCGAGGTCGGCCAAGTCGGCTACCACGAACGTGGGTCCGGGCTGGTCGATCTGGGCGGCCTCGATCAGCTTCGGATCGGCATCGACGCCCACCACGGTGTGGCCCCAGCGGTGCAGCGCACCTGAGGTCCGGCCCGGTCCGCAGCCGGCATCTAGGAGACGTGACCCGGGAGCGACCATGGCATTGATCAGCCGGGCCTCGCCTTCGAGGTCGACGCCTTCAGCGGCCATGGTCCGGAACCGTTCGATGTACCAGTCGGAGTGGTTGTCATCGGTGTCGGTTTCCCAGCGAGTTGGTGCGCCCATGTGGCCAAGGTAGCGGGGAAGATCGCAGTTTCGTCATGCCAGGCGGCGTGGTCATGTCGACTCTGTTGTCTTCGGCGGTACCGTTCCCCATGACGAGCTGCGGCATCAGAGGAGCTGGCCAGATGGGTACCGAACTGACCACCACGGACGGAGCACCAGTCGCCGGCTGGGCGTTCAAGGTCAACCGGGTGATGTCCGACATCGAAGGGGTACTGGAGACCGACGGGGTCATCACCACCTGGGCCATGCGGGCCAACGAGCGGGTCGACCTGCTCAGGCCCGGCCAGCGCTGTTTCCTCTACGTGAGCGGCAAGGCCAAGGAGCGCACCGACTCGGCCATGGTCGGGGTCGGCGAGGTCACCAGCACGGCCTACCAGGAGGACGGTGACGAAGGCCCGGATCGCCCGTGGTTCGTCGACGTCGAGATCCTGATGCTGAAGGAGCCTGTCCCCATCGCTCGGATGACGGCCCACGAAGCGTTGCGTAAGGGCGAGCTGTTGGGTGTCGCCGAGCAGGCCAACCCCGTCGTCCTCAGCCCCGCCGAGATGGAAGCGCTCGATACCTTCGACCTGACTGCCCTCGACCCGGCTGAGGCACGAGTCGTGCCCACCGTCGAGATGCCCCACTTCGTCCTCCGGGGCGGCGACGCCGGCGACGTGGCCATCGATCAGGGTGCTGACGGCAGGTGGATCGTGACCCACTACCTGGGCGACGAAGCCGACGGTCACGGTACGTTCGGCGAGTTTGCCGAGGCCGTGGCTTCGCTGACGGCCTTCGCCACCCGCTGCGGGGCCACTGCCGCCAGCCAGCAGGTCGACGGGGATGCCACCAGCAATGTCGTGGAGCTCGTCGACCCGTTGGCCGTGTTCGACTGGGCCGAGGCCGGAACCGTGTCGGTGGTCAAGTTCGACCATGCCGTGTTCGCAGTGTGCGAGGTCGACTCAAACGGTCAGATCGACCCGCCAGAGTTCACCGTCTACCCCGATCTCGGTGGTGCCATCCTCGACGTGGCTCGAGCGCTGACCACCACCGGGTCCGGAACCGGAACCGAAAGCTGACCGCATCCGCCGGGGATCTCCGGCGGATGATGGTTGGCACCACCCCGACCGGTAGCTCCGAACCTTGGATCGGTAGTCTTCGACCGATGTCGATGGTTGCCGACCTGGCCAAGGTTCTTGTGGCCAACGGGGCGTCCGCTTGACTGCCCGCCGGGTAGCTACCGCCGTCGCGGGGGTGGCTATCGCCATCGGTTGTGTGCTCCTCGCCGGGGCCTTGCTGGTCCGCGGAACGTTGCTCGACGATGCCGTCTACACCGGTGCGTTGGCCCGTGCCGATGTGTACGAGCGCTTGTACACCGAGGTGTTGGCCGACCCTGAACTGGCCGAGATCACCGAAGAGATCGTCGGGCAACTCGAGCTGGAGGGGGTGGACCCCGCTGAGGCCCGAACGCTGGCAACGAATGCATTGAGGTGGGCGGTGCCGCCGTCGCTGGTCCGTGCCGGGTCGGAGGAGGTCATCACCGAGACCTTGGCCTACCTGCGGGGCGACCAGAACGAGATCATCGCCACCGTCGACCTCAGTGTGATGCTCGATCGGGTGGAGCAGGCCGTGATCGACCACGCTCGCACGGCGATGGCATCGATGGCCACGAAGGAGATCCGGACCGTCGAGGAGTACCGGACCGCCGTGGAAGAACTGGTGGCTTTGGTGGCCGAAGGTCGTATCCCCGACACCCTGCCGGTTCCAGGGGGTGATATCAACGGTCGCCATGTGGTCGAAGTCTTGACCGACGTCGCCTTGTCGGCTGGAGCCGACCCGCTGACCGTCGAGACCCTCAGCAAAGCTGGCAGCGACAGGGAGGCGCTCGTCGTTGCCTCAACTGAAGCCTTGAGGTCGGGGGCCAAGACCGCAAGGCGTGAACTAGAGGCCAAGCTCGATGACGGCTACCGGTTCGACATCATCGACCAACTGTCGCAACGACAGGGGGACAGGCGGTCTCAGGTGGTGGACCAACTCAACAAGGCACGGGACCTGATGGCCTTGTTCGGAACGTGGACGTTGGCCGGCGGGGCCGTACTGCTGATCTTGGGTTCCGCGGCTTTGGTTGCCTTGCACCGAGATGGCGCTCGACGCCTTTCGATCCTGTTCGGAAGCAGTCTGGTGGCTGGCGGGGTGCTCACGTTGTTGGTGTGGTGGTCCATCACCCGCTCCGTCGGCTCGCCCTTGGCGGCCGGTACCGGCACGGGTCCGGGGACGTGGAACCTTCCGGGCGGTCTGCGATCGGTGATCGGCGACGTAGAGGGCAACCTGGTGTCGTCGTTCCACGGTGATGCCCGCCGCCTCGCCTTCTTACCGCTGGTGGCTGGTGGCGCCCTGGCGGGAATAGCGGCCATCCATGTTCGACGGGCCGTCACCATCGGCTTGGTGGTGGCCGTCGGGGCGACGGCGGTGGCCTGGGTGGCGGTGCCGGCCGCCGATAACACCGATGGTTGCAACGGGCACGTGGAACTGTGCGACCGGGGCTACGACGAGGTGGCTTACGCAGCCACTCACAACTCGATGTCGAGCCCCGACGTGGTTCGGGTCTGGCCCGAGCAGGACGAGACCATCCGCGAGCAGCTCGACGGTGGCATCCGGGCGCTGCTCATCGATACCCACCACTGGACGCGTGCCGTCTCTCCCGAACAGATCGAGGCCCTGAGCCCCAACGTGCCGCCGGCCGTCGTGGCCTCGGTGATGGCCGACCGTGACCTCACCCGAGGTCGTCCCGGCACCTTCCTGTGCCACAACCACTGCATCTGGGGAGCGATGCCGTTCGGTGATGCCCTCGGCGACGTGAAGGACTTCCTCGACGAGAACCCTCGCGAGGTGGTCACCCTGGTGATCCAAGATGCCATCTCCGCCGAGGAGACCGAGGCCGAGTTCGTGGCTGCCGGGCTGGAGCCCTACCTCCACGTCCAGGACGTAGATGCCGACTGGCCCACCCTCGGCCAGCTCATCGACCGCGACGAACGCCTGGTGGTGTTCTCCGAGTTCAAGCGCCCGCCCCCGGCTTGGTACCACGAGGCCTTCGAGTTCATCCAGGACACGCCCTATCTCTTTCCGACGAAGGAGAGCTTGTCCTGCGAGGCAGGTCGAGGCCACGACGACAACCGTCTGTTCATGATCAACCATTGGCTGTCGGCCCTCACCCCGGATCGAAGCAACGCCGCGGCCATCAACGGCCGCCAGTTCATCGTCGACCGGGCTCGGCAATGCGAGGAGGAACGCGGCCAGATGGCCAACTTCATCGCCGTCGACTTCGCCGGCATCGGCGACGTGCAGGGGGCCGTCGACGAGCTCAACGGCCTCACCGGCCGCTGACCGGCTCGGCGCTGACCGGCTCCGTGGTCAGGGCTCGGCGAGCAGGCGGCCGATCTGGGAGCCGAGGGCCAGGTCATCGACGATGCCGAACGTGCTGGACCGCACCAGTCCCTGACGATCGATGAGCACCTGCGACGGCGTGCCCTGCAGGTCGTAGGCCCGCATGGTCACGGGAATCCGCTGCTCGCCGTCGTGACGGTCGATGCCGATGGGAAAGGTGAGCCGGTACTCAGAGGCGAACGCGGCCAGAGCATGCGGCTCCATGGCGTCATGGTGCTCGAACACGGTGTGGATCCCGATCACCGCTAGATCGTCGGAGGAGAACAGCTTCTGCACCCGCTGTGCCTGCGGAAGTGAGTGGCTGACACAGGCCGGGCACAACATCTGGAATGCCTCGAGCAGCACCACCCGACCCCGCAACGACGAGAGGGTCAACCCATCGCTGTTCAGCCACTGGCTGACATCGAGCTCAGGAGCCATCCGCGGATCATCCATGCCCTGAACTTACGCCTCAGCTCTGTCGGATCGAGCCGAAAGCTCGCACCCGTGCCGCGATCAGGCCTGGAAGGCGATGATGCGCTCCACGGCTTCGGCGACGGCCGCTTGGCCGGCCGCGAACGAGAGTCGGACGTAGGAGCCGCCGTTCACTGGGTCCATGTCGATGCCGGGGACCAGGGCCACGCCGGCTTCCTCGAGCAGGGCACTGCACCAGGAGGTGGCGTCAGGGTGGTTGCCGAGTTGGTCGGCGATGCCGGCCCACAGGTAGAAGGCTCCATCAGCGGGGGCGACCGGGCCCCAGCCCAGGCGGGGGAGGGCATCGAACAGGTACTGGCGGGTCTCGGCCATGGCCGCCACGTGGGCATCGGCTTCCCGGTAGGACCGTTCGGTGAAGGCCCCGAGCGCAGGAACCTGCGACGGCGTCGGCGGACAGAGGGCCACGTTGCCGGCCAGGGCATCCACTCGGTCCCGCAGGTCGTCGGGAAGTAGCGCCCAACCGATGCGCCAGCCGGTCATCCCCCAGTACTTCGAGAACGACGACACCACCACCGTCGACCGGTCCAGCGACCAGGCGCAGGTTCCCCGGGCATCGGGGGCTGACGGGTCGGTGGGGTAGGTGATGCCGTGGTAGATCTCGTCGCTGATCACCCGCACTCCCTTGGCTGCGCACCACTCGACGAGCTCAGCCAGTTCAGCCCGGCTCAACATGGAACCGGTGGGATTGGCCGGCGAGGCCAGCACCAACCCGTCCAACGGACCGGCGGCCTCCAGGTTGGCCACCGTCGGCTGAAAACCCGTTTCTGGTCCCACGTCGAGGTCGACCACCTCGATGCCCAAGGCATGAAGCACGTTGCGGTAGGCGGGATAGCCGGGACGGACCACCGCCACCCGGTCGTCGACATCGAAGGCAGCCAGAAACACCAGCACGAACGCGCCCGATGCTCCGGTGGTGACGCCCACCGAACCAGGGTCGACGTCGAGGTCGTACCACCGTCGGTAGTGGTCGGCGATGGCTGATCGCAGCTCCAGCATTCCGAGCGGACCCGTGTAGCCGAGCGGGTCCGAACTCGCATGAACCTGCACGGCCAGCTCTCGGACGTCGGTCGGTGCGCCACCGGATGGCTCGCCGGCACACAGCGACACCACGTCTCGCCCGGTAGCCCGCAGGGTGGCCACCCGGTCGAGGATGGCCATCACCTCGAACGGCGGCACCATCGATCGACCAGAGGGACGGAACTCGGAGGCCATGGTCACAGTCTCGCGGGTGCAGGCGCGAGCTACGGTCGGAGGTGATGACCACCTTCTTGCTGCCTCAGGAGCCGATCACCTCACTGGACGCCTACCTGGCGACCGAATCTGGTGGTGCCGGTATCGCCAAAGCCCGTGAACTCGGCCCGGTTGGGACGATCGAGGCAATCAGCCGGTCGGGCCTGCGGGGCCGTGGCGGCGGCGGGTTCCCCACCGGCCTGAAGTGGTCGGGTATCGCCAAGCAGCAGAACCAGGGCGTCCGATACCTGGTGTGCAACGGCGCCGAAGGAGAGCCCGGCACCTTCAAGGACCGTGCGCTGATGCGGGCCAACCCCTACCAACTGGTCGAGGGTCTGGTGATCGCGGCGTTCGCCATCGACGCCGAAGAGGCGTTCATCTGCCTCAAGGCCAGTTTCGAACGTGAGATCGAGGCCGTCACCCGGGCCGTTCAGGAACTCCAGTCGGCCGACCTGTGCGGCGGCTGCAAGGTCACCATCGTGGCCGGCCCCGAGGAATACCTGTTCGGCGAAGAGAAGGCCATGCTCGAGGTCATCGAGGGCAACGAGCCCCTGCCCCGGTGGCTACCCCCGTACATCCACGGCCTCTTCGCCACCGATGCGCAGATGGGCTGGCAGGCCACTCCGCAACGCGGCGACGAACCCGGATCCAACCCGACGCTGGTCAACAACGTCGAGACCCTGTCCAACGTGCCGCACATCCTGGCTCGGGGCAGCGAATGGTTCAGGTCCATGGGTACCCCCGAATCCCCCGGCACCATCGTGGCCACTGTGGTCGGCGACGTGGTCGCTCCCGATGTGGGCGAGGTCGAGATGGGGACATCTCTGCGCGACGTGATCAATGCCGTGGGTAGCGGCGTAGCCCCCGGACGCGAGATCAAGGCCGTGTTCTCCGGTGTGGCCAACCCGGTGGTCACCGCAGCCGACCTGGATGCCCCCCTCACCTACGAAGGTCTGAAAGCCGTCGGGGGTGGACTCGGCTCGGCCGGGTTCATCGTCTACGACGAAACCGCCTGCATGGTCGCTGTGGCCCACCGGTTCTCGCGGTTCCTGGCCGTCGAGTCGTGCGGTCAGTGTCCTCCGTGCAAGCTGGGTTCCAAGGCCATCACCGATCACCTTGAACGTCTGGAATCAGGCGTCGGCGACGATGCCGACCTAGATGGGATCGCCGGCTGGTTGCGTCACGTCACCGACGGCAACCGCTGCTACCTGGCCGTGGAGGAGCAGATCATGGTGAGCAGCATCCTGCGGGCCTTCCCCGAGGAGTTCGCCGCTCACATCGAGCAGAGTCGGTGCCCGCTGCCCGGCGATCGACCCATGCCCAAGCTCGTCGATCTCGCCGACGGTAAGGCCACCTACGACCCCCGGTTCTGGCAGAAGCGCTTCGACTGGACCTACGAAACCGACGTCACCATCTGACCACTGGCCGATCCCAGGGGATCGCTCGTTAGCCTCCAGAACATGGCGATCTTCGGCGATGATCTAGATCCCCGGGTGTCGGTTGCGGCCCCCTTCGTGGCCCTGGCCAGCGTGTCGATCGTGGCCGGTGGCTTCGTTGCCGCCGCGACCGGCCCAACCGACTTCGACAAGGGTTCCTGGCTGGCGGCCTACCTGGTGCTGGTCGGAGGCGTGGCCCTGGTGATCCTCGGTGTCGGTCAGGCCGTTTTCGCCCGTCAGGCACCGTCGAAACCGGTGATCGCCACCGAACTGGCGATCTGGGTCCTCAGTGCCGGGGCGATCATCGTCGGCACCCTGGCCGAGGCTGTGGTGTTCACCATCGTCGGTGGCCTCCTACTGCTCGGTGTTCTGGTGCTGTTCGTGGCCGCCGTCCGCGATGCCAGCGGGATCGGTGGTCGGCTGATCTGGCTCTACCGGGCCATGATCGTGATCTTGGTGGTGAGCATCCCCATAGGTCTGGTTCTGGCCTGGCAGCGCCGAACCTGAAGCCCCTATCGGTCAGGCGTCCCGGGCCATCTCGGCCATCCAGTCCTTCTTGATCTCACGCCAACTCTCATCGGTGAAGTTCCGACGCCAGTAGGGCGAGATCGAGAACCTCTCTTTGGGCAGGCCCCGTTCGAGCAGCAGGTGCTTGCGCACCGCTCGGGTCTCGCCCGCTTCGCCGTGGACGAACCCGTGGGGAACGCCATCGGGGAGGTCGAGGCCGGCCACGGTCTGCACGAGCAGGTCCGGGTTGTTGGGGTGGACCATTCGGTGCAGCCACCGCACGTCGGCATCGGCCGGTGAGTCCAGCTCGATCTGGTGGTCGGCATCGTCGACGAGGAGAACGGCCGTGACCCGAGTATCGGCCGGCATGGCCTCGAGTGACCGAGCGATGGCGGGGAGCGCGCTCTCATCGCCCACCAAGAGATGCCAGTCGGCATCCAGGTCTGGCCGGTAGCTGCCGTTGGGGCCGAGGAACTGCAGCGGGTCACCGACCTTGGCCCGATGGATCCATGAACTGGCGGGCCCTGAGTCGCTGTGCACGACGACGTCGATGGTCAGGCGACGAGCCTGCTCGTCCCAGGCCCGCACGGTGAACCGGCGGGGGATGGGACGACCACCGGCCCCCAAAGCGCGAGCCTCGGCCACGTCGAACGGAACTTGGTAGGGGGCACCCTCGGGTACGAACTGCACGTTGATGTACTCGTCGGTGGAACCGTTGGAAGTGAACTCGTCGAGCCCGGGGCCGCCCAACACCAGCCGGATCATTCGTGGCGCGATCGTCACGATGCGTTCGACGTTGCCGTAGGTGATGGCGAGATCGGGCTTCGACATGGAACCTCCAAGAACCAGGAACAAGGCCCTCCCAGTGTGGCCGGAAGAACGTCGAACCGGGCGCCTCAGTGGTTTGAGTGAGGAAGAGCTCGGTCTACATCACGTGATGACGTGGTTACCGGTCGCGACGGGAGAGTAGGTGGTCTAGCGGATTGCGCGCCCGCGGGCGCGGCCAGGACCGACTCGATCTCGGACTGATCGCCCGGTTTGAGCGCCTCGCCGGTCGGCTGAGTGATGTCACACCCCCTCGTTAGGCTGATCGAACAAACGTTCCCCTCCACCATTCGATCAGCCTAACGAGGTGACATCATGACCATCACGGTTTCTGAGACCCACGCCGAGCAGCGAACTGAAGAGTCATATGGAGCAGCTGAGACCGGTCCCAGATTGCCTCCGGGCTTGTCAGGCGGTCCAGGCGATCCGGCTGTGGCGCGCCCGCGGGCGCGTCATGAACTGGCCGCCCAGCCGTCGTCGCAACCCAACCCGCCGCCAACGCCGGGTGCTCGACGAACTCCATCACGAATGCCAGCAGCCGGGATGTCACGCCCGAGTGTTCCTCCAGTACGACCACATCCAGCCCTACAGCCACAACGGACCCACCGTCATAGCCAACCCCACAAGTTGCCAGTCTGACCCCCGGCACCGGAATTCGTCTGCCCTAGGGTATTGCCCGAGTAGGGCTACGAGTCCTCTGTGTCTGTAAAGGACTCAGCCAGACGTTCTCGGATTGCATCAAGGAGATCTCCAGGATCTGGTGGGCTGCCGTCGTTTAGTTCGTAGGTGGCCGCAATCGGATACATCCCAGCGGC
>JBDTBS010000138.1:0-11196 GCA_039924035.1 Aquihabitans sp.
GACGACGTGACACGTAGTGCCGCCGGGCGAGCCGCAGGCGAGGCAGTATGGGTACCGACTTCGCTTCTGCCCCGGTTCGGAGTCAGCTGGGACGCCACGTCCGAGCACGATTTGCAAGCCGGACTGACGATCGACGGCGCCGACGTCACGCTGCACATGCGCATCGACGATGAAGGTCACCTGGAGCGGGTGCGACTCGACCGATGGGGCGACCCTGACGAGACCGGCACGTGGGGACTGCACCCGTTCGGGTTCCAGGTGACCGAGACCCGCCGGTTTGGTCCGTTCTCGATCCCGGCCGTCGGCACCGCTGGATGGTTCCATGGCACCGATCGGTGGGCGAGTGGCCAGTTCTTCGAGTGTGACATCACATCGCTCAAGCCCGTCGCGTAGCTCGACCTCGATATCGGTCGGCCGAACCGAACGGCGCGTGCCACTGCGGCACGGTGGGTCGGGGCGGCGTGGACTCGCCGAACCGGCGATCAGGGGTCAGCCGGTGTAGTTGGCGGATTCGTCGACGGTGGGGTGGCCTGGGGGCCCGGGCGTCGGCGGGGCCGAGCCCCGGACCGGGCACCAGCAGGGCGGCGCTGAGCGCGAGGCCTCCGGTCAGTGCAGCGACCGTCTTCGTGCCCGCCGTCGGATCACCCCTCGCAGTCGTCTTGCCGGAACCTATCGGTTCAGGTGAGGCTGCACGAGGGATTGGTCAGATCAGCTGTGCCATTCGACCGATCATTCAAGAACTCCCGGGTTGAGGCCGATATGTACGAGCGAGAGGACCACGGTGCGGCTGGTGGATCGGGAGACCGGTTCGTCGGACCGAATGCCCTCCCAGGTGGGAGTTTCCGCCTGGGAGGCCCGGCCTTGCCTCCGCCCATCAAGTCCCATCGCAAGAGGTCTCCGTGCTCACACGCATCCCGATTCGGTCCAAACTGGCTCTCGCCCTGGTTCTCCCGGTGCTCGCAGTGTTCGTCGTCAGCATCTACGAGGTCGGCGACGCCGGGCGTGAGGTGGACCAGGTCCGACAGGACACGGAACTGGCCAGCGTTGCCCTCGGCCCGGGAGCCTTGATCACGGCCCTGCAGAACGAACGAAACGACACCGCCACCACCTTGGTGGGCTTGCGTGAGGCACTGGAGCTGGAAACCGAAGACCTGGCCGCCAGCCAGCAGGTCACCGACGACGCCGCCGAAGGCTTCCGTGCCACTCTGGCCCGCAGTGGGCCCGAAGCTGAGCGGGTCTACGCATCCTCCCTCGAGGAACTCGAAACCACGCTCGTCACCTTGAGGGAGCGCACCGCGGAGTCACCCGGCGCCGCCAGCCTCATCGACCCCAAGAAGGTGAAGCTGAGCAACGAACAGTTCGACGACTATTCGGCCATCATTGATCAGTTCCTAGATGCCAACACCCGACTCTCCCTGCTCATCGAGGATCCGGAGCTGCGCAGCGCGACGCAGATGCTCGATGCTCTCAGTCGGCAGTTCGAGAGCCTGGCTGTCATGGTCCGCACCGGTGCCTTCTCGTCTCTCGGCGGTGCTGACGTGAAGGGCACGACCACAGAAGATGTGCTCGTCTCCATCAACCAGATGGAAGCCGACACCGACCGCATCGAGCTGCTCGCCACCGGCTCGTACGCAGAGGATGCCCGAGGCTTCGGTGATAACCCCGCCTACGAGAAGGCGGCCCAGATGCTCCGCGGATACGTGGGCGGCGCTGATATAGATGTTCTCGACCTCATCAACGCTGCTGGTGATACCGGCGTCGCTGATGATGTCGGCGTGGTGACCACGGAGTCGCTGACAGCGGACACCGCGTCGGCGCTCGAGGCCCGGTCGAACGATCTGCTCGACGACGCTGAGAACCGCCAGCGCAACTTCATCGGCCTCTCGCTGCTCGTCCTCTTGGTCGGCGGTGCCTTCATGGTCATCGCTGCCCGGTCGATCACCCGGCCGCTGCTCTCGCTCACCAAGCAGGCCGACGACATGGCCACCCACCGCTTGCCGTCGGCGGTACAGCAGATCCTGGACACGCCGCTCGGCGAGGACGTGGTCATCCCCGATGTCACGCCGGTGCAGGTCAAGACTCGAGATGAGGTGCAAGACGTGGCGGTGGCCCTCAACTCGGTCCAGAGCTCAGCGCTCGACCTGGCCCTCGAGCAGGCGGTGCTGCGACGCAACATCGCCGACTCCTTCGTGAACCTGGGCCGCCGAACGCAAAACCTGATCGGACGCCAACTCGACTTCATCACCGAACTCGAGCGCAACGAGACCGACCCGTCCACGCTCGACAACCTCTTCAAGCTCGATCACCTCGCCACCCGTGCCCGCCGCAACGCCGAGTCCCTCGTGGTGCTCGCCGGGCTGGTGACGCCCCGCACCTGGGGTGCCCCCATCGCTATGGGCGACATCATCAGGGCTGCGCTCGGAGAGATCGAGGATTACCAGCGGGTGGAGGTCCGCCCGATCGGTGACGCCATGTTCCCAGGGGCTGCCGCCTCGGATCTCGTGCACCTGCTTGCCGAACTCCTCGAGAACGGCTTGTCATTCTCGCCTCCCGGCCGTCCGGTCGAGGTCCACGGTCGAATGACCAAGAACGGATACGTGCTGGCTGTTGTCGACCAAGGCATCGGCATGACAGCGGAAGAGTTGGCTTCGGCCAACGAACGCCTGGCCGGTCAAGAGTCCTACACCGTTGCTCCGTCTCGCTACCTCGGGCACTACGTGGCCGGAAACCTGGCTCAGCGGATCGGCGTCGAGGTCACCCTCAGCGAGTCGCCCACTGGTGGCGTCAGCGCCAAGATCGTGATCCCCGCGGCGGTGCTAGATGCGGTGCCCGACATGCCCGGCCTGGCACCTCCAGCCCAAGGTGGTCCGGCCACCGGGAACTCGAAGGGTGACAGCGGTCCGACTGCGACCCCCGATGCCCCTGCCTCGACCGATGCCACGGTGTCCGACGGGCCGGTGCCCACCACCAAGCACGGCCTTCGTCGACGGGTGCCTCGCTCCGACTCGGCCGACGGTCCGACCGTCCGCACCGGTCCTGCGCCGGCGCAGTCGTCGCCGGCCGCTTCCCCGGCTCCGGCCGCTACCCCGGCTCCGGCCGTTCCGGTGGCATCAGCGCCCGTCGCCAAGTCGGCCCCGCCAGCCCCGGTTCCAGCTGAGACAGCCACTGCCCCAGAGCCCCCGCTGGCCCCGCGGGCTCCCGCCCCGGTGGCCTCGGCATCTCGGGCCACAAAGGACGCGCCCACTGCCTCGCAGCAGGTGGGGCCCTCCGCCCCTGTGACCTGGGCCCCGGAAGCCGGGCCTGTGACCGAAGCTCGGCCCACGCCTGCCATGCCCGAGGCTGCTGCCCCTGCCGCCCCCGCGAACAAGACCGCCAACGGCCTGCGCAAGCGGGTCCCTGGTGACCAACTGGCCGCCAGCAGTCTCGCCCCCATGATCCCCCGGGGGAAGACGGCCCCACCGGAGACTGATGGTCCTTCGCCATCCGGGCCGGCGTCGGCGGATTCCATGTTCTCGCTGTTGAGTACCTTCGAGTCCGGGGTGCAACGAGGTCGGACCGACTTCACCAGCACTTCGGATCCCGATGCCACTGCCCCCGCCCCTGATTCTGATGGAGAGGTCTGAACGTGTCCGCCGTCCTGAGCGCTGAGGCGCAGAACTTCAACTGGCTGGTCGACAGCTTCGTCGATACCGCCGCCGGGGTCACCGACGCGGTGGCCGTCTCCAGCGACGGGTTGCTCATGGCGATGTCCCGATCGCTCAGCCGAGACGATGCCGAGCACGTGGCCGCCATCGTCACAGGGTTCGTCAGCCTCGGACAGAGCACGTCCGCCTGCTTCGACTTCGCCGGGCTCAACCAGGTGATCGTGGCCATGAAACAGGGCTACATGTTCGTTTCCTCGATCTCCGACGGGAGCGCACTCGGGGTCGTCGCCACAGCCGGCTGCGACATCGGAGTGGTCGGGTACCAGACCACGCTGCTGGTGGAGCGGGCCGGAGCGGTGTTGACGCCGGATCTCATCTCCGAACTCCGGGGCTCGGTCCTGACATGAACATCTCTGCCCGGCATCGAGGAGAAGGAGGAACGCGGTGAGCGACGAAGGACAGGCGAGTGGGTTCATCAGGCCGTTCGTCATCACAGGTGGCCGCACCGAGGTGAACCGCGCCGATCTCCACCTCGACACCTTGGTATCGGCCCTACCGGGGCGTTCCGCTGCTCACCGCGGCTTCGAGCATCGAGCTGTGCTGCAGCATTGCGTCGAGCCCCTCTCGATCGCCGAGATCGCTACGTTGCTCGACCTCCCGGTCGGGGTCGTCACGGTCGTCGTCGACGACCTGCTCGACGACAACGTGCTCCTCATTCATCGCAGTTCCTCCTCAGCCGTTTCTTTGTCGGTGCTGGAAAGGTTGGTCGAAGGTGTCCGTGCTCTCTGAAGGACAGGCGGTCGCCGAACAGGTGGCGGCGGTGAAGTTCGTCGTCGCTGGCGGCTTCGGTGTCGGCAAGACCACCTTCATCGGTGCCGTGTCGGAGGTCCGCCCCCTCACCACCGAGGCCGCCATGACCTCGGTGTCGGACGGTGTCGACGATGGGTCCATGGTCTCGGCGAAGACGACCACCACGGTGGCGCTCGACTTCGGCCGCATCAGCATCGACCCCACGCTGATCCTCTACCTGTTCGGCACACCGGGCCAGGAGCGATTCGGCTTCATGTGGGACGACCTAGCGGTCGGTGCCATCGGGGGGATTGCGCTCGTGGACACCCGCCGTATCGACGACTCGTTCGTGGCCATCGACTGGTTCGAGGCCCGCAAGGTGCCGTTCATCGTGGCCGTCAACTCCTTCGACGGCGCTGAGTCGTTCTCCCTAGAGGAGGTACGCGAGGCCCTCGGCGTCCCCGATGCCGTCCCTGTCGTGGCCTGCGATGCGCGGTTGAAGGAAGACGTGAAGTCGGTTCTGCTCGACTTGGTCGACCACCTCGTCCGCAACACCCCAACGGCCGCCTGACCCACCCACTCCGGCGGGCCGGGACAGGTGGGCCGGATCTGAATGGTGCCGGAGCACACGTAGCGATCAACGTCGATCTCGGGCCCCGAGCGGCGCTCGCCAATGGCGATCAGGCATCGACCAGCGAAGGTGATGCCATCGGTACGACCGTACGTGTCGCAGTCGTCGATCCATCCTTGTGGCGCAGGAGACGCATGGCATTGACGATCACCACCAGCACTGAAGCCTCGTGCACGAGCATGCCGACCGCCATGGTGACGCCCCCGAGGATCACGCCGACGAGCAGCAGCGACACGGTGACCATGGCGATGGTGATGTTCTGACGCATGTTGTTCACGGTGCGCTTGGCCAGTGAGATCGCCTCAGGCAGCTTGAGCAGGTCGTCGCCCATCAACGCAATGTCGGCTGTTTCGACGGCGACCGCAGAACCGGCGGCCCCCATAGCGACCCCGATGTCTGCGGTGGCCAGAGCGGGTGCGTCGTTCACGCCGTCGCCCACCATGGCGACGGTACGACCCTGCCCTTGGAGCTTGACCACCGCGTCGAGCTTGTCCTCGGGCAGGAGTCCGGCATGGACCTCGTCGACGCCGGTCATAGATGCAACGGCATGGGCCACCTGGGGGGCGTCACCGGTGAGCATGACGACCTTGCTCACACCGGACCGGTGTAGCCGAGCGACCATCTCCGAGGCATTGACTCGCAGAGTGTCGGCGACAGCAATCACTCCCACCGGGGTGTTGTCCAAGGCGACGATCATCGGCGTCTGTCCGGCCGACGCCAGCTCTTCAGCGGTTTGGGCAGCACCGACGGTGTCCGGCACTCCGTACTGAGCAAGTAGACCGGCATTGCCGACCAGGACCCGATGCTTGCCGGTGGTGGCGGCGATCCCCTTGCCGGGCACGGGATCGGTGTGATCGGGAAGGCCTACTGCACCGACCCCGACCTCGGCGGCGGCATCGAGAATCGCTCTGGCCAGAGGATGCTCGGAGCCAGCTTCGGCGACGGCAGCCCAGCCCAGAACCTGGTCGGTGTCCATGTTCGGGTCCAGGGTGACCACGTTGGTGAGGCGGGGACGACCCTCGGTGAGGGTGCCGGTCTTGTCGACGGCAACGGTGTCGATCCGCGCTGAGGTCTCCAAGAACTCGCCTCCTTTGATCAAGATGCCGTCTCGGGCGGCGCGGCCGATGCCAGCAACGATCGAGACAGGAATGGAGATCACGAGAGCCCCCGGGCAGCCGATGACCAGCAGGGTCAGGCCCAGAACGACATCGCCGGTGACCAGGGCGGCCACCAGGGCGCCGAGCATGATGGCGGGCGTGTACCAGGCGGCGAAGCGGTCCATGAACTGTGCCGTCGGGGCCTTGGCGTCCTGTGCTTCCTCGACCCGGTGGATGATTCGGGCCAGCGTGGTGTCGGCCCCCACGCCGGTGGCCCGGACCTGCAAGAGGCCGCCCCGTGAGACGGTGCCAGCAAAGACCCGGTCGGCAGCAGACTTCTCCACCGGCATCGACTCGCCCGTGATGGAGGCTTCGTCCAAGCTGCCGGTTCCGTCGACGACCTCGCCGTCCACGGGAACCTTGGACCCGTTCTTGACCAGCACGATCTCACCGGTAGCGACCTCGGCTGCCGGTACCTCCACCTGCTCGCCGCCGCGAAGGACGACCGCAACATCGGGGGCCACGGCCACCAGTGCGGCCAGTGCCGAGCGGGTCTTGTTCAACGTGGCTGCCTCTAGCGCATGTCCGAAGGCGAACAGGAAGGTGACGGCCGCCGCCTCCCAGTACTCGCCGATGATGACCGCCCCGCCAGCGGCCACGCTCACCAGTAGGTCGATGCCGATCACGCGTACCCCTAGGGAGCGGGCAGCCTTCAGAGCGATGGGGGTACCGCCCACGATGGCCGCGGCCACCATCAGCCAGTCACCGGTGGCGTCCTGACCGAGCACCCGCTCTGTCAGCAAGGAAGCGACGATCAGCAGTCCTGAGATGGCGGGGACCACCCACTGGTTGCGCATGCGTTCGATCAGGGTCTTCATTGCCAAGCTCCTCGTTCTTCGTGTATCGGTCATCTTCAGTGGTTCAGACCCCACGACGAGGCACTGGCACCAGTTGGTGCCAGGGCCGCGTCGCGGGAGCCGGCTCGGCTAGAAAGCCGCCGGACGGGCGGTGTAGCCGGCCTTGGCCACGGCGGCCACGAGGTCATCGACGCTGGAGACATCAGGGTCGTGGTCGACCTCGATGCGAGCCGACGCGAAGTGCACCTTCACTGCCGACACCCCAGGCAGTCGTCCGACGTGCTTTTCGATCTTGGGCACGCACGAGGGGCACGAGAAGCCCTCGGCCCGCAATGTGGTTCTCTTGCTGACAACACGAGCTGTCGTCGTCATGGTCATCATCTCTTCCTGTCGTTTCGCCACCCATCTGGGGGCTACTGACGACCATACGAAGACTGCCAATGATCAACCATGACGTAGGTCAAGTAGCCGCAGGTTCTGCAGAAAGTCGTCACGATCGAGGCTCTGCCTCGCCACCATCGTTGCGGAACGAGGCTCCGGGGGTGCCGTCAGTTCCCTTCAGGCGTCGCGGATGGCCTCGAGGGCCTCGACGTCGCGTACGGCGATCCAACGGCGACCGGAATCGATCACGCCGCTGCGTCGCCAGTGGCTCAGCAGCCTGCTGACCGACTCGGTGGCGGCGCCGGTCATCGAAGCCAGATCATCACGGGTCAACGGAACGTCCACCAAGGTTGCGCCCTCCCACGGTCGGCCGAGCTTGTCCATGAGCAGCAAAAGTGTGGCCGCCAATCGCGATTCCAGCGGCGCCCCGGCCAAAAGATGCACTGCGTGCTGAGAGTCGAGGAGACGACGTGAGACCCCCTTCAACGTGGCCATGGCCAGGGCCGGGATCTCCTCCATGAGGTCGTTGTAGTCGGAGGCATCCAGACCCAACAGGCACGACGGGGTCAACGACCAGGCCCAGTCGGCATAGACCTCCTCGCCGAGAGCGGGGACTGCGCCCAGGAAGTCACCAGGGCCGTACAGGCCGAGGATCGTCTCGCGACCATCGGGTGCGGTGCGGATCGATTTCGCCGCGCCGGTGGCGACCACGAAGATCCGGGCGGCGGGTCTTCCAGCGACGTAGATGGCCTCGCCGGCGCCGAACCCATAGGTGCGGCAATGCCGGTCCACCTCAGCCAGCCCGGCGGCATCCAGATCCTTGAACAGCGGTACCTGCCCCAATCGTTGCAGCCGGACGTTGGGGCTGCACACATGGGGATCCGCGATCGGAACCGTCAGGGGACTCCGACGCCGATCAGCCATATCGGGCACCTTCACGTCGAGAACAGGATCGAACAGCGATCCAACCATAGGCATTCGTCGAGTTCGACTCTTCAGGGTTGCACTCGTGGTCTTGGCGGCACACTGGACTCATGTCTCACATCCTGCTCATCGGAGGCCACGGCAAGGTGGCCCTTCGTCTCACCCCGCTGCTGGTGGCGGCTGGCCACCAGGTCTCGTCGGTCATCCGTAACCCTGAACATCGTTCTGCGGTGGAGACCGCAGGTGCCGAAGCGGTGATAGCCGACGTCGAAAAGCTCAGCACGACCGAGCTGAGCGACGTCGTCGGCGGGCATCAAGCGCTGGTCTGGTTGGCGGGGGCCGGCGGCGGTGATCCCGAGCGCACCAAAGCCGTGGACCACCTGGCCGCGGTCCGTTCCATGGACGCAGCAGTGGCCAGCGGCCTCCAGCGCTACGTGATGCTCTCTTACCTGGGGGCCGGGCTGGACCACGGGGTCCCCCCGAGCTCGTCGTTCTTCGCCTACGCCGAGGCCAAGGCTGCCGCTGACGATCACCTACGTCGGTCGGCGATGGACTGGACCATCCTCGGCCCTGGTGCCCTGACTCTGGACCCGGGCACGGGCCGGATCGAGATCGCGGACCACCCGGCAGCCTCCAGCGTCAGCCGAGACGATGTGGCCGCGGTGGCCGCTGCGGTGCTCGACAATCCTGCGACCGTGGGTCACACCTTGAACTTCAACGCCGGCCCGACACCGATCGTCGAGGCCATCGAGGAGTTCATCGCCTGAAGGGTTGTTGGTCGTCTGTAGCGACGACGTCGGGCCGCCCCCAGAGGTTCGTGGACATCAGCTCATCATCGGTCCACGGGATGCTTCCACGTGTTCAGGTAGGTCACGTCCCGAACATCGCGGCGGGGGGCTGGAGTGAACGTGTCTCCCTTGTAGTAACCGACGGCGAGCAGGCAGACCTGGGTGACCGAATCTGGAATGCCGAGTAGTTCGGCCACCGCGGCCTCGTGTTCGAGGTGGAACGTGGTCCATGCCGAGCCGATTCCTCGGGCCCGAGCCGCCAACTGGAAGCTCCACACGCCAGGGACCACCGACCCGTAGTAGGCGGCCAGTTGACCCTGGGACTGGTCGACGGGTGGACGATCGAGTCTCATGGCCAGAACCAATGCCGGTACCTCGGCCAGGTGTTCCACCAGGAACATCGCCGAATCCATGACCCGCTGGCTGCGGGCATCTTCGCGCTGAGCACGGTTGAATTCGAGGTAGGGGCGCCCGACCGACCCGAAGTACTCAGCGATGGTCGCCTTCTTGTCGGCATCATCGATGATCATCCACCGATTGCGCTCCAGGTTGCCGCCCATCGGCGCATGGCCGGCGATCTCGATGCATTCGAGCAGTTCGTCAGTGGGGACCGGACGCTCGAGATCGAGGCGTTGCCGCACCTGCTTGGTGGTGGTCAGAAGCCGGTCGACCTCGGCCAGGTCGAATCGGCTCCGTTCGTGGACAGCCATGTGTTGCTCCATCTCATGAGAACTGGGGTCCTCGCAGTTCAACACCCTCGCCGATCGCCTACAACAAGGACACCTGAACACCCTGGTGCTCGGTCGTCTCCTGATCAGTCCCGAAGGGTTCGGGACCGACCCAGCATCCTCCACACCGTGTTCGGCGACCATCAGGTGACCCCGTTTCGCAGGGTTGGTGGTTACTTCTTGGCGGGAAGAACAGCAGCTACCGCGGTGACAATGCCGCCAGCGATGGTCAGGTAGAAGCCGAAGGCCCCCGCCAGCTTGTCGGATTCGGCGAACAGGTCCTTGAACAGGTCGGCGGTGGTCATCCAGTCGTTGGCGGTGACGCCGACGATGGCGATGCCGACGAGGACAGCGGCGATGCGTACCAAGGAACGCTTCTGACCGAGGAACAACAGCACCCCGATCACGACGGCGCCGATGCCGAGCGCAAGGAGGATGTAGGGGTCTTTCGACTCGAGGCCCTTGTCGCCCGATGCCAGTTCCCAGCCGGTGATGGTGTCGCTGACCCCACCGACGGTTATCTCGAACCAGGCGGTGAACAGGCCGGCCAGGGTGAGCACGCCACCAACGAGGGCCACGAGACCACCGATTGGAGAGGTGACCTTGGCCGAGGCCGATGTTGGGGCCGTCCCGGTGGTGTCCCAGGTGGATGAGGGCTCCTGGTTCGGGGCGGTCCAGCCCTGGGGGGCGGCGCCGGGAGGCGGGCCTCCGGGCTGTTGTGCACCGGGTTGCGGTTGCTGCCAAGCCTGAGGTGCGGGCTGGCCCTGGGCGGGCTGACCCGGGGGGGTTTGTGGTGGTGGATTCCAGGCTGCCGGGCCGGGGGTTCCGGCATCGGCAGGTTGCCAGGGGGCTCCGGGGGCATCACCTGGTGCAGCACCCGGTTGGGGCGTTGCGGGCGGAGCCGTCGGTGGTACCGCGAATGCCTGGGTGGCGTCGTGCAACCCAGGGGTGTCGACTCGGGTGGCATCCTCAGGTGGAGCAGGCGGCGCAGCAGCCGGCGCCGGGGGCGCTTCGGGTGCAGGAGCAGCGTTTGCTTCAAGACGGTGACCGCAACTGGTACAGAACACTGCACCGGCTTGCAGGGGGGCACTGCACTGGGGGCAGCTGATGGTGTCACTCAACGGAATGGCCTCCTCGGCATCTGACTTGGACAGTCTGCCCGCTCAGCCGAGGGTGATTCAGCAATGCTGCCGATTCATCAATCCCGGAGCTTGGCCAGAAGGCGCAGGAGTTCGAGGTAGAGCCAGATCAGACTGACGATGAGCCCGAACGCTCCGTACCACTCCATGTACCGGGGGGCGCCCATCTTGACGCCCTTCTCGATGAAGTCGAAGTCGAGCAGCAGGTTCATGGAGGC
>JBDTBS010000139.1:0-2625 GCA_039924035.1 Aquihabitans sp.
CTGGTCCCGGGTACGGCTATCTCGGTGGTGAGATGCTCACGGGTCTGGCTCAGATCTTTGAAGACCCGGAACAGACCAGCGCCGAGCATGGCTCCACCGATCAGGAGCACGACCAGGCCGACGATGCCCACTCGCTTCCCGATCTTGAGGAGCCGTCTGATGCGGCGAGCCTCCAGGTCTTGAGCAGGGGCGATCGTTGCGGTCATATCCAGCCTCTCGGGGTCAGCAAGCAAGTGTTTCCATGCTTGTCGTGATGTTTCAACCCATGTTGACCCAGCGTGCGATCCGGTAAACCCTCGACGAGCGAGCACTAGCGTCGGCCCCATGCAGCTACGGACTAAGCGGGTGCTGAGCAAGGTCGTTGTGCTCGTCGGTGCCGGGGCCATCGGGTTGGCTGCGTTGATCGGGGCTGTCACCGGTGATCAGGAACGGGTGGCGTCGCTCCAGGTCCAGGCTCGAATCGCCCAGGACGGCTACGCCCAGGTGAACGAGGTGATCGACTACGACTTCGGCACGGCCAAAAGCGACAAGCACGGGATCTACCGGATGGTTCCCGGGCTCACCACCGATGCGGCCATCACGGTTCGTAGCCCCGATGCCCCCGACCAGTTCGTGGTGACGAACGACTGGGGTGGCCTCGAGATCAAGATCGGCGACCCCGACAAGACGGTCAACGGTCGACGTCGCTACGAGATCGGGTACCGGATCGGCGGGCTCATGAGAGGTGAGGAGTTGGCCTTCGACGCGGTGGGGGCGGCTTGGGAGGTGCCGATCCGTTCGGCCACCGTCGACATCGCCGTGCCGTGGGTGGCCACCGATGTGCGCTGCGATCAGGGCCGGACCGGCGACACCGGTGGGTGCGAGGCCGAGCAGGTGACCCCCGGCCATCTCGTGGATCGGAGCCTCTGACGCCGCCTTGTTGCGCTCGCCCGTCGATGACAACCCCTCGTTCGCCGACCTGTCGTTGCCGCCCCCGGGCCCTTCGCCGACATCGACGCCTCCAGGGGTCCCGCCGGGTGCAACACGCGTCGATGCTGCCGCGCTGGCTGACCTGGCCACCCCCGCCTTCGCTCCGCCTCCGGGTCTGAGCCCGGCCCAGGGGAGCGTGGTGCTGAAGGAGACGGTCACCGACGATGCCCGAGCGGCCTGGCTCATCGATCAGGCCCTCGGAGGGGCGGTGAGCTTCGACGAGACCACCGGTACCAAGCAGTTGCTCCGCGACCCGAATTCCACGGTGCCGTTACCGCCGGTGCTGGCCAAGGCCTTCGGGTCCCGGTACTCCATCCCCCTCGACTCTTATGACGCCCAGTTCGGCACCGCCTGGGGCGAGCTCACCGCCGAGCTCACGGCCTGGCGCACCGAGTCGGGGTTGTGGGACCCAGCCGCTGATCGGCGTCGACCGCTACTTGGTCCTCGGCCGGGTTCTCGATCGTTGGCCAGGTCCGAAGTCAGCTGATCGGGCTCTGAGGGGGTTCCCACGGCGGCACCGGTGGTGGCATCGGTGGCTGACCGGGTGCGGAGCCCGGTGGGCCGGGGACATTGAACGGGGGGATGCCGCCGGGACCACCTGGCGGAAAGCCGCCCGGAGGTCCAAAGGATGACGGCGGGCCGGGGACTGGGGGCTGCCGGTTCTTTCGATCGCTGGAGCGCCAGATCCCGCCGCCGATCAGCAGGCCGATGCCGGGGATGATCAGCAGGAAGCCGAGGCCGAACAGGACCCCGCCGCCGATGAGCTTGCCGACGGTGGCATCGGCGATGGTGCCGGCCTCGCCCACACCGACGGCCGTGACGGGGCCCGGTTCGCCGGTGACCGCGATCACGTAGGTCCCGGGCGTGATCACCTTGAACGAGCTGATCGACACCATGTCGTAGCTGTTCACCGACAGCATGGCGTTGAACCGCGGTTCCCTCAAGGTGAGGGGCATGCCTTCGCTGGTGGTGACGGTCACTGTTGGTTCCCGGAAGTTCGTGCGGGTCGTGCTGCTGGCACCGTCGTTGTCGTCGGGCAGGTCGCGGATGAGTCCGTCGCCGATGGCCACCACGTCGTAGGTGTCGGCTTGCAGGTACACCTCGACCGTGCCGGGAACCGCTACCTCCGCTTCGAGGTTGTCGCGTGCGTTGGCCAGGTCCTTGAACGTGTCGAACATTCCGGTGCCGAGGAGCACAACGCCGATGACCACCATGACCACGCCGAGGCCCAAGGCGATCCCGCCGAGGGTTAGGAGCACCTTCGGGCCCTTGGACGGTTGCTGGGCTGAGTAGTCGAAGGTCGTCGTCATGGGTCGGCGCTCCGGGCTTTCAGAAGAGGGGTCGGTTAGCGGTCTGACCACGGCCGACATAGGCCAGTCTGGCCCGCCGGAGGGAGCGTGTCGCCACGGGCTTGGTACCCCAGCGGTGGCGTGACAGGCATGGCCTTCACCGTCGGTCCTGCCGGTGATCTGGGTATAGGTAATGGGGGTTCGGCGGACCGGCAGAGGGCGGGGTTGCGGACCGTTCGGCACGTCGGTGCTTGCGGTTGGATAGACGCCACACCGCCGCGGGGATCATGAGGATGGCGCCGAAGCCGAAGATCACGGCGCCGGACACCAGGAGCGAGCCGCCCAACGCATCGTTCGTGGCATCGCC
>JBDTBS010000140.1:0-4769 GCA_039924035.1 Aquihabitans sp.
CCCATGCCCACGATGAGGCTGCTCTTGGTGGTGAGACCGGCGGCCTTGGCCCGGGCCAGGACGGCCAACGACCGGGCGTAGGACGCCGACGGGCGCACGGCCCGCTGCAGACGGGGGACGGTCTCCATGTTGTGGTTGAGCACGTCGGGGCGGGCATCGAAGATGATGTCGAGCGAGGCCGGGTCGCCCTTGCAGTCGGAGATGAGCGTCTCCACCTGCACGCCGGCAGTACGGGCCCGGATGGCGGCGATGGTGTCGGCGAACTGTGTGGCCCCACCGTCGGCGAGATCGTCTCGGGCCACCGTGGTGAGCACCGCGTAGCGCAGGTCCATCCGGTCTACGGCCTCGGCCACCCGTTCGGGCTCACCAGGGTCGGGAGCGGCAGGCTTGCGGGTGTCCACCAGGCAGAAGCCACACGCTCGGGTACAGCGCTCACCGTTGATCATGAACGTGGCCGTGCCGTCGGCCCAGCACTCGAAGATGTTGGGGCAGCCGGCTTCTTCGCACACGGTGACCAGGTCCAGGTCTCGCATGGTCTTGCGCAGTCGCAGGTAGTCGTCTCCGATGGTGGCCTTGGCCCGCATCCACTCCGGCTTGCGCTCGCCGATGGCCAACCCCTGAGCGACGCCGGCATCGGCCAGGCGTCCGAGGAGACGTACCGATGTACCTTCGTCCTTGGCCTGTTCATCGATCTTCGGGGCCCCGACGGCCTCTCGGCCCCGGGTGGGGCGGGTGACCGTGCCGGCCTGTTGGCCGGGTCCGTCGCCGCGCGAGAAGGGGGCCAGGTCGGTATCGAGGTGACGCCACACGACATCTTGGCGCTCATGGCCGTCGGCCCCCCACTGGGCCGCGGCCCGAGCCACCAGCACGTCGACCACCTCCTGCATGGAGACGTCGATGCCCTCTTCGAGGAGCGAGGTGACGGCCTTGTCGGGGATGCCGCAGGGCACGATGTGGTTGAACATGGCCAGATCGGGTCGGACGTTGAGCCCGAAGCCGTGGAGGGTTCGACCCCGGTTCAGCCTTACTCCGATGGCGCAGATCTTTCGGGGGGCCGGGCTGTCGACATCGACCCAGACCCCGGGGTAGTCGGGAAGCCGTGCCGCAGCCAGACCGAGGTCGCTGAGCGAGTCGATGATCAACTGCTCGACCGAACGGACGTAGGCCACCGAGTCGGGCAGTGTGCCCCCACCCTTCCCCGGGAGATGCAGGATCGGGTAGCCCACCAGTTGCCCGGGGCCGTGGTAGGTGACATCGCCGCCCCGGTCTGTGCGGACCAGTTCGGCCCCGACGGTGGCCGGGTCGACCAGCACGTGCCGGGTATCGGCTCGCACCCCGAGCGTGTACACGTGAGGGTGCTCCATCAGGAGCAGGTGGTCATCGACCGCATGGTCGAACAACCCGTGCTGGAGGGCATGGGCATCCTGGTACCGAACCCGGCCGAGCCACCGCACGTGCAGTGGTCGGCCGGCCTCAGCGACCGGCGTTTGGGCCATGACGTCTACAGCTCTGCAGCCCAGTCGCGGGTCTCGAGGAACTCCTTGACCCGGGCCAGGAACTGCGCCGCGTAGGCCCCGTCGAAGGCCCGATGGTCCCACCCGAGGGTGAGGTTGCCCACCGAGTGGATGGCGATGCTCTCGCTACCGTCGGCCGCTTCCACCACCACTGGCTTCCGCTTGATGCCGTCGGTGGCCAGGATCATCACCTGGGGTTGGTTGATGATGGGCAGCAGGAACGCGTTGCCGGTACTGCCAACGTTGGTGATGGTGACGGTGCCACCGGAGATGTCATCGGCAGTGAGCTTGCGGGTCTTGGCCCGGTCGGCCACGTCGGACACGTTGCGGGCAATGGCCCGCAGGCGTTGGTCCTGAGCTCCATGGATCACCGGGACGATGAGGCCCTAGTTGTCGAGGTCGACTGCGATTCCGAGGTTGACGCTGCCGTGGACCAAGAGCTTGGCCGCGTTTTCGCCCATGGAGGCGTTGACGTGAGGGAACTCACCCAACGCATCGACCAGGGCCCGAGACACGAACGGCAGATAGGTGAGCGAAATGCCCTCCTCGGCCATGAACTGATCCCTGTTGGCCCTTCGCACCCGTTCCACGGCCTCGAAGTCGACCTCGGTGCTCACGTAGGCATGAGCGGAGATCTCGAGGGACCGCACCATGTGCTCTGCGGTGATGCGACGGATCTTGTTGAGGGGGACCTCGTCGGCGGTACCGACGGCGGCAGCCACTGCGGCCGCCACCCGAGCCGAGGACGGCGCCGGAGCACCATGCTTTCCGGCCGGGGTCGGCCGAGTCGGAGCGGACGGAGCAGCGGGGGCTGACGGAGCAGCAGGAGTCGACGGGTTGGCCCGCAGGTACGACTCGACGTCGGCTCGGGTGATGCGGCCACCGATGCCGGTTCCAGCGATTGCACTGGCATCGACGCCGGCGTCATCGAGCAGACGACGAACCACCGGCGACAACAGCGGCGCGTCACCAGAGGGTGCCGGGGCAGCCTGTTGCGCAGGTGGGGCCGCCGGAGCGGGTTCGGCCGCCGGAGCGGGTTCGGCCGCGGGGGCCGGTTCGGGAGCGGGAGCAGCCTCCGGTTCGGGGGCGGGCTCAGGCTCGGACTCGGCGGCTGGGGCTTCAGCTTCAGCCTCGGGGGCAGCTTCGCCACCGCCGCCACCGGGGCTGTCGGACATCACAGCCAACTTCGTGCCCACGTCGACGGTGTCGCCCTCCTCCACCAGGATCTCGGTGAGGAACCCCGATACCGGCGACGGTACCTCGGAGTCGACCTTGTCGGTCGATACCTCGAATAGCGGCTCGTCTTCGGCTACTTCATCGCCGACGGCCTTGAACCAGCGGGTGATGGTGCCTTCGGTGACGCTCTCTCCGAGTTGAGGGAGCTCGATGTCGGCCATGTCGTGCCGCTCGCTTTCTGCTTGGGGGTTTGTTTCGTGATGTTCAGGAGTTGAGGGTGCGGCCGGTGAGGGCCAGCACCGCTTCGCCGAAGTTCTCCGACAGCGTCGGGTGGGGCTGGATGAAGTGAGCGATCTCCTCGACCGTTGCTTCCCAGTTGACCGACAGGTAACCCTGCCCGAGATGCTCGGTGGCCCATGGACCGGCCATGTGGACGCCGAGTACCTGACCAGGAGTACCGTCGGCCCGCTTCTCGGCGATGATCTTCACCACGCCTTCGGTTTCTCCGATGATCATGGCCCGGGCGTTGCCCATCCACCGCTGCTTCGAGACGACCACGTCGTAGCCGGCATCTTTGGCTGCTTGCTCCGACAGGCCCACGTAGGCCACCTCGGGCTGGCAGTAGATGCCCCACGGGACCTTGCCGTAGTCGACCGGAATCGCTTCCTCGCCGAGTAGCTGCTTGATCACGAGCACGGCCTCGGCGTAGCCCACGTGGGCCAGGCCCGGCGTGGCGATGAGGTCGCCGACGGCCCACACCCCGTCGACCGCGGTGCGGCACATCTCGTCGACCTCGACGAAGCCGCGGTCGGTGACGACCACGCCGGAACCATCGAGCCCCAAGCTGTCCGATAGCGGACGACGTCCGACAGACACGATGATCGCATCGGCCTCGACGGGTTCGCCGCCTTCCACCTGGATGGTGGTGCCGTTGTCGCCAGGTTGGTGGCCGGTGACCTTCACGCCGGTGCGGACGTCCATGCCCCGACCCTTGAAGGACCGCAGCACGGTCTGGACCACGTCCTTGTCGACGCCGGGCAGGATCTGGGGGAGTGCTTCGAGCACGGTCACCTCGCTGCCGAGATCCCGCATCATCGAGGCGAACTCGCACCCGATGGCCCCGCCGCCGATGACCGCCACCCGGCTGGGTAGCTCCTGAAGCTCGAACACCTCGTCGGAGGTGAGCACCTGCTTGCCGTCGACCTCGAAACCGGGGATGGTCCGCGGCACCGAACCGGAGGCCAGGAGGACCGCGTCGGCAGTGATGGTGGCCGTCTCGCCGTCGTTTCCGGTGACGGTGACCGTCCGGTCGGCGGCCATGGTCCCGGTTCCGGCGAACATGGTGACCTTGCGCTTCTTCAACACACCCGACAGGCCGTTGAAGAGGGTGTCGACCACCGACTGCTTGCGTTCCATGGATGTGGCGAACTGCAGCGTGGGGGCGGAGGACTCGATACCGAACCGGGCCGACTCGCTCACCGTACGGAACACGTGGGCCGTCTCGAGGAGTTCCTTGGCTGGGATGCAACCGCGGTGAAGGCAGGTTCCACCGACCTTGTCCTTCTCCACGAGGGCGATGTCGAGTCCAGCAGCGGTGCCGTAAAGCGCAGCCCCGTATCCTCCCGGTCCACCCCCGATGACGATCAGGTCGAAGTGCGTCCGGGGGGCAGCGTCCTGGCTCACGCGTTTCCTCTCATGGTTCCGTCGACGATGACGGAGCGGTGGTGGTGGGGCGGCGTAGTCGTCGCCGCGTCGAAGCCTACCGACTGATGGGGGCGACCCGGACACGAAGTTCCCGGGCCACTAGGAGTCGACAACAAACGGTCGGCCCAGGTCACAGGATCAGCAGGACTTGGACGGTGAACGCCGCCAGGATGGCCACCCCACACAACAAGGCCGCGATGATCAACTTCCGGGTGCTCATGGTCGGACCAGCGTACCGAGACCCCCCGAGCGGCCTACAGTCTGCGACGGTCCGGGCCACCGAAGTCGTCCCATCAAGGAGATCCAACCCATGCGAGATGCCCTCGGCGCCGTGCAATCCATTCTCGTTCTGGGCGGAGCCTCCGACATAGCGGT
>JBDTBS010000141.1:0-25984 GCA_039924035.1 Aquihabitans sp.
AGGCGCTGGTCGAGGTCGGCGGCGTCGGCTACCGCGTGGTCGCCGGCCCGGTCACCGCCGCTCGCCTGGGCGACCTCGGGTCCGAGGTCTTCGTCTGGATCCACCACCACATCCGGGAGGACGCCCAGACCCTCTACGGCTTCGCCACCCGGGACGAGCGCGTGGCCTTTGAGGCCCTGCTCGGCGCCCACGGCGTCGGGCCCGCACTGGCACTGGCCATCCTTTCGGTCCACGAGCCGGTCGCGCTGCGCCGGGTGCTGGCCGACGACGACGTCGCCGCCCTCTGCCTGGTGCCCGGCGTCGGCAAGAAGACCGCGGCGCGCCTGCTCATCGAGCTCAAGAGCCGTCTCGATGTTCCCATGGCTGCGGCCGGTCCCACAGCAGCCGATGGCGACGATCCATCCAAGGCTGGCAGCTCGTCGGCTCGGGCCGATGTACGAGATGCTCTTTCCGGTCTGGGCTACGGCCCCGAGGAGGTCGCCGAGGCCACTCGAGATCTACCCGATGCCGATCCTGGAGCCATGCTCAAAGAGGCGTTGCGGCGTCTGGGCGGGGGTCGGTGATGGCCCGCGACGAGCTACTCATCCCGGAGCCGTTGGAACCCGGAGAGGTGTCCGACGAGGTCAGCCTCCGCCCCAAGACCCTCGACGACTTCGTGGGTCAGGCCGAGCTGAAGGAACACCTGTCGATCATCTTGGAGGCGGCCCGACGGCGCGGTCAGGCCGCCGACCACCTCTTGTTCGCCGGGCCTCCCGGCCTTGGGAAGACCACCCTGGCCGGCATCGTGGCCTCTGAGATGGATGCGCAGCTCCACATCACTTCGGGTCCGGCGCTCGAACGGGGCGGAGACCTAGCCTCGATCCTGTCCCAGTTGGGTGACGGCGATGTGCTCTTCATCGATGAGATCCACCGGTTGTCCCGGGCCGTCGAAGAGGTGCTGTACCCGGCCATCGAAGACTTCCAACTCGACATCGTGCTCGGCAAGGGCCCGGCGGCCCGGTCCATCCGCATGGACGTACCCCGGTTCACGCTGGTGGGGGCAACCACTCGTACCGGTCTGATCACCGGCCCATTGCGAGACCGGTTCGGACTCAATGCCCGACTCGACTACTACGAGGCCTCAGACCTCGAATCCATCGTGGTGCGGGCCGCAGGAATCCTTGACGTGCAGGTCGACGAAAAGGGTGCGGCCGAGATAGCCCGCCGAGCTCGGGGTACGCCCCGCATAGCCAACCGACTCCTGCGGCGTGTCCGAGACTTCGCTGAGGTGCGGGGCGACGGTGTCGTCGACGAGAAAGCAGCCCGAGAAGGCCTACGCGTGTTCGGGGTCGACGAGTTGGGCCTCGACAAGGTCGACCGGGCTCTGCTCAATGCGTTGTGTCGGAGGTTCGGGGGCGGTCCGGTGGGGCTGTCCACCTTGGCCATCAGCGTGTCCGAGCCCACCGAGACCGTCGAAGACGTCTACGAACCGTTCCTCATCCGTGAAGGACTGCTCATGCGCACCCCTCGTGGGCGGGTTGCCCTACCCGCGGCATGGGAGCACATCGGTGAGGCGGTCCCGGTGCGGGGCCCCGACGAAGCCCCACCGAGCGGCCTGTTCGGCTGACGTCGAGCGGCCATGGGCGCCCTACGCTGGTGCACCCCCATGGATGCTGCCGACCTCGACTACCCGCTGCCCTCGTCGGCCATCGCCCAGCACCCGGTCGAACCCCGCGACGCGGCCCGCCTGCTGGTCGACCACGGTCCGGCTCTGCCCGTCGAACATCGCACGGTGGCCGATCTGGCTGATCTGCTCGACCCCGGCGACCTGCTGGTGGTCAACGACACCCGGGTGATTCCGGCCCGCCTGCACCTGCGCAAACCCACCGGGGGAGCGGTCGAGGTACTGCTGCTGGCCCGTCGCCCTGGTGGCGACTGGGAGGCTTTGGTGCGCCCGTCTCGTCGCGTAGCCGACGGGTCCGTCCTCGTGCCGGCCGGCGAGAGCGCTGGTGATGACCATGACGATCAACCATCGGTGACGGTGGGGCCGGTGCTGGGCGACGACGGCCGACGATCGGTCACCATCGGCTCGGCCTCGGGCCCCGGGTTGGCCCAAGACCTGGAGGTGGCGGCAGCCATCGGCGAGATCCCGCTCCCGCCCTACATCCACGAGTCACTCAGCGACCCAGAGCGCTATCAGACGGTGTTCGCAGAGCACCCCGGTTCGGTGGCCGCTCCCACGGCTGGCCTGCACCTCACCGAGGCGGTGCTAGAGCGGTGCCGGGCTCGCGGGGTCATCGTGGCTCGGGTGGAACTGGTGGTGGGTCTCGGTACCTTCCGACCAATAACCGCCGACCGGGTGGAAGACCACCCGATGCACGCCGAGCACTACCGCATCCCACCAGAGACCGTGGCCCTGCTCGATGCACCCCGCGAAGGCCGGGTGGTAGCGGTGGGCACCACTGTGGTGCGGGCCCTCGAATCGTGGGCGGCCACCGGTCTCACCGAGGACGACACCCGCCTGTTCATCCATGGTCGCTACCCGTTCGTGGTGGTCGAGCGGCTCCTCACCAACTTCCACGTGCCCCGATCCTCGTTGCTGGCCCTGGTGCAGGCCTTTGCTGGACCGCGATGGAAGGACCGCTACGCCACCGCTCTCGGTGAGGGCTACCGGTTCTTGTCCTTCGGCGATGCCATGCTCATCGACCGACTCGACGACCGCTCAGGGGCCTCATGAAGCTGACCATCGACGTTCATGCCACCGACGGATCGGCCCGCACCGGAACCATCACCACCCCCCGGGGCACCCTGCCCACGCCGCTGTTCATGCCGGTGGGAACCCGCGCCGCGGTGAAGGCTCTGTCGTCGGTCGACCTGCACGACATGGGTGTCCCGCTGATCCTCGGCAACACCTACCACCTGATGCTGCGCCCTGGAGCCGACGTGATCGCCGACCTCGGTGGCCTTCACCGCTTCATGGCCTGGGACGGGCATGTCCTCACCGATTCTGGCGGCTTTCAGATCTTCTCGCTCGAACCGAGGGTCACCGACGAGGGGGCCCGCTTCCGGTCGACCTACGACGGTTCGACCCACCACCTCACCCCGGAATCGGCGGCCGAGGTCCAGTCGAAGCTGGGGGCCGACATCCAGATGGTGCTCGATGTGTGCCCACCGTTGCCTTCCGACGACAAGGTGATACGGGCCGCGGTCGAACGAACGTCGCTTTGGGCCGGGAGGGGGCGTCAGGCGTTTCTCGACCTGGCGGGTTGGCGGGAGGACCGGGGGCTGGACCAGGCCCAGTTCGGCATTGCCCAGGGTGGCATCGACCTGGGCATGCGGGCGGAGTCGGCCGAGCGGACGGTGGCCCTCGGCTTCGACGGCTACGCCGTGGGTGGCCTGTCGGTGGGGGAGAGCCGCGAGGAGATGCTTCCCGCCCTCGCCGCCGCGCTGGAGAATCTTCCGTTCGACCAACCCCGCTACCTGATGGGGGTGGGCGACCCGGCCAGCATCGTGGAGGCAGTGGGTCTAGGCATCGATCTGTTCGACTGCGTGCTGCCCAGCCGTCACGCCCGTCACGGCACGGTGCTCACCTCTGCGGGCAAGGTCATGATCAAGAATCTGGCCTACGAGCGAGACGAGGGCCCGCTCGACGACACCTGCCCGTGTCCAGTGTGCGCCCGTTGGAGCCGGGCCTATCTGCGCCACCTGTATCGGCTCGGCGAGCCGACGGCAGCCCGACTCCTCACCATCCACAACGTGACCTGGCTCTCCGATCTGGTGGTCGGTCTGAGGGCCGCGGTGACCGAAGGACGCTTCGACGCCGCTCGCCGGGCAGTGCTCGATGTCTGGGGCTGACCAATCAGTTCGCCACCGCACCGCATCTTCATGATCTCAGGCACGAGCTGACCGCGGTCTAGGATCGCCGAGGATTTTCCCGACCTGACTGGACCACGGTTGTACCCAATAGTCCTAACCCTGCTGTTCATCGGTATCGGCTGGTACATCATCATTCGCCCTCAGCAGCAACGGCTGCGAGATCAGCGAGATATGCAGACCAATCTCGCGGTCGGCGACCGCGTGGTCTCGGCCGGTGGTATCCACGGAACGCTCTCGGTGGTCGAAGAAGACACCGTTCAGATGGTCATTGCCCCCGACGTTGCCATCACCCTGGCTCGGCCCGCTGTGGTTCGGGTCCTTCCCGCCGATGAGCTCGACGGCAGTAGTCACGCCGGTCCCTTGGAGGACGACACCATGCCCGAAGATCCCTCTCTCGACGGAGGTCTGGAATGAACAAGCGTTCGTTGCTCACCTCGATGGTGTTCATGATCGTGCTCGCCGTCTTGGCGGTAACGGTGCCGGTGGCCACCGGCACCACGCCCACCCTCGGACTCGACCTGCAGGGCGGGTTCTCCGTCGTGCTCCAGGCCAAGGCCGTAAACGGTCAGCTCCCGTCTGAAGAAGCGGTCGAGAAGGCCAAGGACATCATCCGCGAGAGGGTGGACGGGCTCGGCGTGGCCGAACCCGACATCACCCGCCAAGGCCGCACCGTCGTGGTCCAACTACCTGGCGTGCGCAACCGAGAGAAGGCCGAGTCGGTTGTGGGCTGCACCGCCCGCCTCGAGTTCCGTCCCGTTCTGGCCGTGGCCGGCATCCCCGGCGCTGGCGAAGGCGATGTACCGGTGGTTCCCGATGGTGTCACCAGCACATCCGAGACGCCCGTCACCAACGGTGATGACGAGAACGGTGCCGGGGCCGTCGGTGTGGCGCCCGGCGAAGGGGCCCTGCCCCGCCAGTTCGCCCCCACCACCACCAGCACCCTTCCGCCCGAGACGACGGCCCCGCCCGAAACCACGGCTCCGGCCGATACCACCGTGCCCGAGACCACCGCTCCGCCCGAGACGCCCTCGACGATGGTGGATGGATCCACCACCGTGCCTGAGACCGACACCACCTCGAGCGGTTCCTCTTGCGGTGGCGTCAGTGGCCCGGCCGCCAACGTGACCACCACCACGCTCGCCGCCGAAGCCGATCTGCCGCACGCACAGCAGACGATCAATGCTCCGTCCGACGACGGCTCGGTGCTGTACACCCTCGGCCCGCTCGAGTGCCCTGAATCAGCCAAGAACGACGGTACCTGCACAGGTGGCTTCTCTGGTGACTCGCTGAGCAAGGCCAGCGCAGTCCTCGACAGCGGCGGTCAGTGGTTGGTCAGCGCATCAGTGAAGGGATCCGAACAAGCCCACGCCAACGTGGCCTTCAATGCCTGCTACTCCGGTGGCCCCACCTGCCCGGGCACCACCGGCCCAGGCTCCATCGCCATCGTGCTCGATGGCCAGGTGCTGTCGGCCCCGGCAGTGCAGGCCCAGAACCTGGCCTCCGACGATTTCACGATCTCGGGCAACTTCGACGAGTCCGGAGCCAAGGAACTGGCCCTCGTGCTGCGTTACGGCTCGCTACCCGTCGAGTTCGAGCAGGCCGCCCTGCAGCAGGTGTCGGCCACGCTCGGTAGCGACTCGTTGCGGGCCGGCCTGATCGCCGGACTCTTCGGTATCGCGCTCCTCGCCGTGTACATGGTCCTCTACTACCGCGGCTTCGGCTTGGTGGTGGTGGCCAGCCTCATCGTGTGGGGGGCACTCATGTACGGCCTGGTCTGCCTCCTCTCGGAGAGCCAGGGCTTGGCTCTGACCTTGGCTGGCATCACCGGCATCATCGTGTCGGTGGGTACAACCGTCGATACCTACATCGTCGTGTTCGAACGCGTGAAGGACGAGTTGCGTTCGGGCCGCTCTGTGCGAGTGGCCACCGAACGAGGCTACGAAAGCGGTATTCGTACGGTGCTCACCGCCAACGGGGCCGCGTTCATCGGAGCCTTCTTGCTCTGGTGGTTGACCATCGGACCGGTGAGAGGCTTCGCCTACTTCCTAGGCATGTCGGTGATCCTCGACCTGTTCGTGGCCATCGTGTTCTCTCGGCCGCTGATCCTGTTGCTCGGCCGTTCGCCTCGCTTCGCCAAAGCCCGCTTCTTCGGGATCGGTGCCTCCACCGACCAGAAGGTCTCGTCGAAGGTGGTGGCTTCATGAGCCTCGATTCCTTGGAACAAGGTCCCATCGATTCCGGACACGGGGTCTTCAAGCGTCTCTACCACGGCGAGAACCGGGCGAACATCGTCGGTCGCTGGAAGCTGTGGTTCGGGCTGTCGGCGGTGGTATTGCTCCTCGGTGCGGCCACCCTGGGTACCAAGGGTCTGAACCTCGGCATCGACTTCACCGGAGGCACCATCTGGAAGGTGGATGCCGGCAACGCCCAGGTGACCGACGTGCAGGATGCCATGGCCGAGCTGGGCTACAGCGATGCCCAGGTCCAGGAGGTCACCCAGGTCAGCGGGGGCAAGGACGTCCGCCAGATCAACGTTCAGGCCGAAGCCTCGGCCTCGCCGGCGGCGGAGACCACCAAGGCCCTCGACCAGGCTCGCGAGGGACTCGACGGCCTGGCCAAGCAGGTCCCGGCCGAATCGAAAGCCTCCTACAACCTGGTGACGGGCAACCTCGCCGAACTGAATGGTCCCTTCCAAGAAGACGTGCCCGCCGATCTCACCGCTCTCCAGAAGTCCATCGACGACTTTCCCGGGACCATCGACGAGACCCCTGAAGCCGACCAGGCCACGGTGGCCACGTCGATGCTCGAAAGCATGGAGACGCGGGTGGAGTCCCTCAACGGCCTGGCGGCCGACGAGCGATCCCGGGTCAGCCAGGACGTCACCCAGATGTTGTCCGAACTGACGGGTACGCCAACCGCTCAGATCACCGTCGATACGGTCGGACCATCCTGGGGTAAGCAGATCTCCGAGAAGGCCCGCAACGCGCTCATCGTGTTCATGTTGGCCATCGCGTTGTTCATCACCATCCGCTTCGAGGCGAAGATGGCCCTGGCCACGGTGGTGGCGCTGTTCCACGACCTGCTGCTGGTGGTGGGCGTCTATGCCATCTTCGGCTTCGCGGTCACCCCCGGCACCGTGGTGGCTCTGCTCACCATGCTCGGATTCTCGATCTATGACGGCATCGTGGTGTTCGACCGCGTCGACGAGAACACCAGGCTGCTCGGACGCAAGGGAACCGTCACCTATTCCGAGATGGCCAACATCTCGCTCAACCAGGTGCTGATGCGGTCCCTGAACACCTCGATCACCACCTTGCTCCCGATCCTGTCGGTGCTGGTGATCGGCTCGTTCGTCCTGGGGGCCACCACCCTCCAGGAGTTCGGTCTGGCCCTGTTCCTCGGTCTGGTTTCGGGCGCCTACTCCTCGATCTTCATCGCCACGCCGCTGCTGGCTCTGCTCAAGGAGCGCGAGCCTCACTACCGTGAGCTGCGCCAGCAGATCGCAGAGCGCGGTCACGGTTCCGTAGACCTGGATGCCATCAAGAAGTCCGTCGACGACGATCCGGTGAAGACGGCCGTCCTGGCGGGATCGTCGGCTCCGCCCCGTCCCCGCAAGCAGGGCAAGCGCCGGTGACCACCAACTCAGAGCCGGCGCTGGCCGAGTTCATCCGCGACATACCCGACTTCCCGAAGCCCGGCGTTGTCTTCAAGGACATCACCCCGCTGCTGGGCGATGCCGGAGCGTTCGCCAGAGCCGTGGATGCCATGGCCGAGGCCTACGCCACCTCTGGTGTCACCAAGGTGCTCGGTACCGAGGCCCGAGGCTTCATCCTTGCTGCTCCGGTGGCCTACCGGTTCTCGGCCGGCTTCGTGCCCGTGCGCAAGGCCGGCAAGTTGCCCTGGGACATCGAACGCCAGGAGTACGAGCTCGAGTACGGCACCGATCTCCTGGAGGTGCACCGTGACGCGGTGCACCCCGGCGAACGGGTTCTGGTGGTCGACGACGTGTTGGCCACCGGCGGTACTGCGGCAGCCACTGCCCGGTTGGTGGAGAAGCTCGGCGGTGAGGTGGTCGGGTTTGCGTTCCTGATAGAGCTCGGCTTCCTCGATGGGCGTCGCCACCTGGGTGGGCGACCGATCAGTTCGGTCATCACCTACGACTGATCGCCGTAGGCTGGGTGGCATGCCTGCTGTGAGCCGGGTGCTTCCCTGGCGCCGTTCGAGCGCCCCCGCCTCCGTCGAGACCGCGCCCCTGCTCGCTTCGTTCCGGTCGCATCATCCGAAATCGTCGCCGGTTCTCATCTCCAAGGCCTACGAACTGGCGTCCAAGGCTCATGCCGGCCAGACCCGACGTAGCGGCGAGCCCTACGTTCACCATCCACTCTCGGTGGCCCGCATCGTTGCCGACCTGGGTCTCGACGACATCACCATCGCCGCGGCCTTGCTGCACGATTCGGTGGAAGACACCGGGGTAACCCTCGACCAACTGCGCGACCAGTTCGGTGAAGAGGTGGCTCGCATCGTCGACGGGGTCACCAAGCTGGAGCGGGTCCAGTTCGATTCGAAGGCTGCTCAGCAGGCCGCGTCCATGCGCAAGATGCTGGTGGCCATGGCCAAGGACCTTCGGGTCCTGATCATCAAGTTGGCCGATCGGCTGCACAACATGCGCACCCTCGGGGCCATGGCTTCGGACAAGCAGATCCGCATCGCCCGCGAGACGCTCGACGTATACGCGCCTTTGGCTCACCGGCTTGGCATGCAGGACCTCAAGCAGCAACTGGAGGATCTCAGCTTCGCCACCATGCACCCCAAGCAGTACGCCGAGATCGACCACATGGTGGCCACCCGAGCGCCCGAACGCGAGCTCTACATCGAGCAGGTCCTCGAGCAGGTCCGTATGAGACTGGCCGAACTGGGCGTGGAAGCCGAGGTGAGCGGACGGCCCAAGCACCTGTGGAGCATCTACGAGAAGATGGTGGTCAAGGGCCGCCAGTTCGACGACATCTTCGACCTGATCGGCATCCGGGTCCTGGTGGCCTCGGTGCGGGATTGCTACGCAGCCCTCGGCTCCATCCATGCCACGTGGAGACCGGTCCAGGGGCGGTTCAAGGACTACGTGGCCATGCCGAAGTTCAACCTCTACCAGTCGTTGCACACCACCGTCATCGGTCCGCAGGGCAAGCCGTTGGAAGTCCAGGTCCGCACGCTCGAGATGCACCACCGGGCCGAGTTCGGGGTGGCGGCCCACTTCGCCTACAAGATCGGCTCACCCACCGATGAGCTGGCTTGGCTCAACCGGATCGTCGACTGGCAGCAGGAGACCTCCGACCCAGCCCAGTTCATGGAGTCGCTCAAGGTAGATCTCGAACAAGACGAAATCTACGTATTCACCCCTCAGGGTCGAGTGATCACCATGGCCAAGGGGGCAACGCCCATCGACTTCGCCTATGCGGTGCACACCGAGGTCGGTCACGCCTGCGTCGGGGGTCGGGTCAACGGACGCTTGGTGTCTCTGAGCCACAAGCTCAACTCCGGTGATACCTGTGAGATCTTCACCTCCAAGGTGGAGGGCACCGGTCCCAGCCGCGACTGGCTCCAGATCGTCAACACGCCGCGGGCGGCCAACAAGATTCGGCAGTGGTTCTCCCGGGAGCGTCGCGAGGATGCGCGCGAGACCGGACGCGAGGACCTCCAGAAGCAGCTGCGACGGGAGGGGCTACCCACCCAGAAGCTGCCCACCAAGGTGTTGGCCGAGGTAGCCGACGATCTCAACTATGCAGACATCGATGCCCTCTACACCGCGGTCGGGGAGCACCACGTGTCACCGGAGTCGGTGGTGGCCCGGATCAGCAAGGTTCTGCGCTCTGGTGACCCAGACCACGAGGAACAGCTCCCCACCACGGTCACCGGTACCCGCTCACCAACATCGGCCAGCCGCCCCAAGACCGGCGTGCACGTCGAAGGTCTCGATGACGTGATGGTGAAGCTCTCGCGCTGCTGCACCCCAGTACCTGGCGACGACATCATCGGTTTCGTCACCCGTGGCCGTGGCGTATCGGTCCACCGGGCCGATTGCGCCAACGCAGTGTCGCTCCAAGATGGTCAGCGAGACCGGCTCATCGACGTGGAATGGGACGAGGATTTCGCCGGCGGTGTCTTCGTGGCCTCCATCGAGGTGCGAGCCCTCGATCGACCCAACCTGTTGCGGGACGTGTCGCTGGTCATGGCCGACCAGCACGTCAACATCTTGTCGTGCAACATGCTGGCCGGCGGCGACCGGCGGGCATCCATGCGCTTCGACTTCGAACTGGGCGATCCGTCCCACCTCAGCGTGGTGCTGGGCACCATCCGCAACATCGATGGCGTCTACGAGTCCTACCGGGTTCTGCCCGGAGCGGGTAGTCGAGGCGACTGAACTCCAGCGCTTCGGCGATGGTCAGAGCGGAAGTTCGGCGCCACCGAAACGAGTCTGAAGCAGGTTCATCCACTCGTTCCAGACACCGGTCACCTGGAGAACGCCGAGGAGCACGAGCATCGCGCCACTACCCACCATGATCCACTTGTAGTTCCTCTTCACCACATCGAAGGCCGACATGGCCCGGTTGAAGGCCAGCCCGGTGATCACGAGAGGAATGCCGAGACCCAGGCAGTAGATGAGCGCCAGCGTTGCCCCCCGGGCGGCAGAGGCCTGGTTGCTCGAAGCAGCCAGCCCGAGCACGACGCCGAGCGTGGGGCCGATGCAAGGGGTCCAACCGAGAGCGAAGGTGATGCCGAGTAGGGGAGCGGCCACCAGTCCCTTGCCGGGCAGTCGGTGGATCCGAACGTCCCGGTTGAACAGGTTGACGCGGCTGAAGGCTCCCGCGAAGAGCAGGCCCAGCACGATGGTGACCACGCCGAAGATCTGACTGAGGCCGAGGGCATGGCGGTGTAGTGCATCGCCGAAGCTGCCGAAGAGCGCGCCGAACGAAACGAAGACGACGGCGGTACCGAGCACGAAGCCGAGGGTGCCGATGATGACCCGGCGGATCGTGTCTCGGCTGTCGGCGGTGCCTTCGCCTTGGAGATCGGCAGCCGAAAGCCCTGTCACGTATGACAGGTAGGCAGGGACCAGTGGTAGGACGCAGGGCGACAGGAACGAAACCACACCGGCAGCCAAGGCAATGGGGGCCGCGATGAGAAGTGAGCTGTCGGCCACCTGGTCGGTGGCCGCGGCCAGCAGGAGCATGCTGTTCATTTGGTCCGAACCTCATCTAGTGAGGCCACGAACTCCTCGTTGTCGAAGTCGAGGGCCCCGGGGAAGGTCCCAGCCACCATTCCGTCGGCATCGATCAGAACGGTGGTGGGTACGCCGATGGCCTTGAACGTCCGCTTGAAGTCGTTGCGGCGGTCTCGCCATTGGGGGACGGTGAGCTGGTGTTGCTCGATCTTGGCCGCGATCTCGTCGTCGACCGAGGCGGCATCGAGGTTGACGGCCACGATGGTGACGCCGTCGGCGTCATCGGAGGTGGCGAAGTCCTGCAAGCGGGCCAGTTCCTCGTCGCACTGCCGGCACCATGTGGCCCAGCTGACGAGCAGGACGGGGTCGCCGCGCAGCGACGTGACGGAGACCGGATCGCCGGTGTCCATCTCGGCGGCCTCGTAGTCCACGGCCGCTCCGCTATCGCCGCCACAGGCTGCGAGGGTCGAAAGCCCGACCAGGGCTATGAGGACCAGAGGGAGCAGTCTCAGGGTACGGCGGGGCCGATGGTTCATTCGGTCACCACGATCTGGTAACGCTTGCCTTCGGAGAGTTCGCAGTAGCCCTCGTAGACCCCGGGGAAGCCGTACTTCACCGTGGTCACCTCACCGGGCTTCACCGAATAGGGGCCGACGGTCTGGGGGGCAACGTCTTCGTTGCTGATCACCATTCGATCACCGACCTGCAGTTCGATGTGGTCGTCCATGACCACGACCTTCTCCCCAGCGTTCTGACGGGCCTTCGTGCCCGCGGGGACGACGATCTCGAGGGTGTGGCCTTCTTCTGCAGGGGCGTCGTCGCGGTCCATGGCGATCCAGACTCCGATGGCGCCCACGAGCACCACAACGGAGACCAGGGCCCACAGCACGGTCAGGGGCTTCACCCCAGACCGTGCTGCCGGCTCATCGGCTTTCTCAGGCTGCGGAGTCACGGACCTCGACCTCGACCACCATGTCGCCACCATTGGCGAAGGTGAGGGTGACCTCGAAGGTGTCACCAGTCTTCAGCGGTTCGACCAGGTCCATGAGCATGATGTGGTAGCCACCGGGCTCGAAGACCACGGTATCGCCGGCAGGAATGACGATCTCATCCACTTCCTGCATGGTCATCATGCCGCCGCCCATCCCGGAGGTAGGCGTCATGTCGTCGTCGCCGTGCATGTCGCCCTCGTCGTCGCCGTCGTGCATGTCGCCCTCGTCGCCGTCGGTCATCACGTTCTCGTGGATCTCGGCACTTCCGGCGATGGTGCTGTCGACCGATGCCGCGAAGAGCGCATCGTCCATGTCGGTACCGTTGGTGATCTCCAAGTAGACCGCGCCCATCGAGGTCATCGTCGGTGAGGTGCGGGCCCACTGGCCTGAGAAGGTGATCTCGCCTTCGGTGGCGACGGGGGCTTCGGTGGTGGTGGCCGAATCGGCCGCTTCGGTGGTGGTTGCCGGCTTGGCATCGTCGGAGTCGGAGCCGCAGGCCGCCAGGAAGGCCCCTGCGCTGAAGATGAGGGCCACGGGAACAGCGGCGGCACGGAAACGGGTGGGTGTCATTGGGGGGGTGCTCCTTGTAGTGAGGCTTTGGTGATGCATCGGGTGCTGAGGTCAGTTCCCGAGAATGGTGCTGAGGTCGGCGGTCATCTGCTCGCTGTCGAAACCGAAGGGCCATTCGACGAGCACGGTCCCGGTCTCGTCGACCACGTAGGTGATGGCAGAGTGACCGACCTCGTAGTCGGTATCGCCAGGCTCGTGCTCGGCAACCTCGAACTGGACACCGAAGGCCTCGGTGGCCTTGGTCAGCGCCGCGTCGTCAGCAGCCCGCAGGGGCATGGGGTCCTCGAAGAAGTGGCCGAGGTACCCAGCGAGGACCTCGGGGGTGTCGCGGTCGGGGTCGACGGTGACCATGGCGACGGTGATCCGTTCGGCCTGATCAGGGGGCAGGTCGTTCATGGCCACGCTGAGGTCGCTCATGGTGGTCGGGCAGATGTCGGGGCACGACGTGTATCCGAAGTAGATGAGATAGAGGCCGTCAGCAGGGGCCTTCATGGTCACCAGCTCGGGCGGGGTCTCCGATACGTCGAGCAGTTCCACCTCACCCACCGTGAGCGATGGGCTGCGAACCATGCCGAGTAGCGCATCCTCACCTTCGGGCCCCGCGCTATCGGAGGAGCCACACGCCGACAGAGAGAGGGCCGCGACCAACAAGGTCGCGGCCAGGATACGCGTGGGAAACGCCTTCATCGTCGGCATAGATCGAATGATACGGCGGGATCACTGATCACGATCAGGGCCGAAGGACCCAACTTCGGTGTGTCGTCGGTCTCCCAGATGCCCTTCTCGCCAGCGAACCGGGTCTACCGAGCCCTGGTGGGATACCGCTTTTCGAGGGCGTCGGTGGGGGCCGGTAGCCTCGCCTTCCCATGGCTCGACCCCGCTTCCAGGCCCCCAAGGGCACCCAGGACGTTCTTCCCCCCGAGTCGGCCCGATGGGAAGCGTTGCTCGCCATCTACGCCCAGGTGGTCGAACGGGCCGGCTACGGCTTGGTCCAGTCGCCGCTGTTCGAGGACCTGCGGGTGTTCCAGCGGGAATCCGAGGGGGCCGATGCCGTGCGCAAGGAGATGTACGACTTCGTCGACAAGGGCGGCCAACACGTGGCCCTGCGACCAGAGGGGACGGCCTCGGTGGTGCGGGCCTTCGTGCAACACCACCCGACCACCCCGTGGAAGGTCTGGTACGCCACCCCGGCCTTCCGCTACGAACGGGCCCAAGCCGGTCGCTACCGACAGCACCACCAAGTCGGCCTCGAAGTTCTCGGATCAGCAGATCCCGATGTCGACGTCGAGGTCATCGCCCTGGGGGCTGAGCTGCTGGCCGCCCTCGGGCTGCGCCAGGTCGACCTGCTGCTCAACACCATGGGTACCAGCGACGACCGCATGCGCTACGTCGAAGTGCTGCAGGCCTGGCTGCGGGAACGGGTGGGTGACCTGGACGAAGACGACCGCGCCAAGGTGGAGGTCCACCCCATGCGCGTGCTCGACTCCAAGCGTCGGGCCACCCGTCAGGTCACCGCCGAGGCCCCGGCCATTGCCGATCACCTGTCAGCTGAGAGCCAAGCCCACTTCCAACGGGTGACCAGCGGACTCGATGCCATGGGCATCGGCTACACGCTGTCTCCCCGCCTGGTGCGGGGCTTCGACTACTACACCCACACCACCTTCGAGTTCGTGCCCACCCTGGTCGACAACGCCCAGGCCACCATCCTTGGTGGCGGTCGCTACGACGGTCTGGTGGAGGAACTGGGCGGACCGGCCACGCCCGGGATCGGCTTCGGTTCGGGGATCGAACGCCTGCTCATCGCCTGCGACGCCGAGAACGTCTTCCCCGCCCCACCCACAGCCATCGACGTCTTCGTGGTCGACGTGACCGGTGGGGGTGAAGCTCGTGACCTCACCGCCGAGCTGCGAGCTGCTGGCATCCGTTGCGACCGAGCCTTCGACCAGCGGGCCATGCGGGCCCAGATGAAGGCCGCCGATCGCTCCGGTGCTCCATACGCGGTGATCATCGGAGAGCAGGAGGTGGCCGATCAGGTCGCCACCGTGCGCCCGCTCGCCGAGTTCGGCGCCGACCAGCAGTCCATTCCCCGTTCCCAACTGGTGTCGCACCTCCGCACCGTTCTCAGCAAGGAAGCATCTCCATGACCGAACCCGTCGGCCTCCGCACCCACCACAGCGGCGAGCTCCGCGAGGACCACATCGGCCGCGAGGTCACCCTGTGCGGATGGGTGGCCAAGCGCCGAGATCACGGCGGGGTGGCGTTCATCGACCTGCGTGATGCCAGCGGCGTCGTCCAGGTGGTCATCCACGACGAGGAGGTTGCTCACCCGCTGCGCTCGGAGTACTGCCTGCGGGTGGTGGGTACGGTCACCCGGCGGCCCGAGGGCAACGACAACCCCATCCTGTCCACCGGGACCATCGAGGTGGAGGCATCCACCGTCGAGACGCTGAGCGAATCAGCAGTGCTGCCGTTCCCCATCGAGGAGCACGAGACCACGCCACTGTCCGATGAGGTGCGCTACCGCTACCGATACCTCGACCTGCGTAGAGCCGGTTCCGCAGCGGCCATGCGCCTGCGCAGCAACGTGAACCAGGCCGCCCGCCGGGTCCTGCTCGGCGACGGGTTCATCGAGGTGGAGACGCCAACGCTCACCCGCAGCACTCCTGAGGGGGCCCGAGACTTCGTGGTCCCGGCCCGCCTTCAGCCCGGGTCGTGGTATGCCCTTCCTCAGAGCCCGCAGCTGTTCAAGCAGCTCCTGATGGTGTCTGGCCTCGAGCGCTACTTCCAGATCGCTCGCTGCTACCGCGACGAAGACTTCCGTGCCGACCGGCAGCCCGAGTTCACCCAGCTCGACATCGAGATGAGCTTCGTCACCGAAGACGACGTCATCGCTCTGGGCGAACGGATCATCGCGGAGCTGTGGTCGCTCGTAGGCCACGAGATTCCCCTGCCCATTCCCCGCATCACCTACGCCGAGGCCATGCGTCGCTTCGGCTCGGACAAGCCCGACCTGCGCTTCGGCGTGGAGTTGGTCGACTGCACCGAATACTTCTCGGGTACCTCCTTCGGGGTGTTCCAGGCCCCACACGTGGGCGCGGTGGTGATGCCCGGTGGCGCAGCCCAGACCCGCAAGCAACTCGACGGCTGGCAGGACTGGGCCAAGGCCCGCGGAGCCCGCGGTCTGGCCTACGTCTTGGTGGGCGACGATGGCGACCTGCGGGGTCCGGTGGCCAAGAACCTGTCCGATGCCGAACGCGATGGCCTCGTGGCCCACGTGGGAGCCGAGTCGGGCGATGCCATCTTCTTCGGCGCCGGCGCCCCCCGAGCCACCCTGGCCCTGCTCGGTGCCGCCCGTCAGGAGATCGGCCGTCGGGCCGGACTGATCGACGAATCGGCCTGGGCCTTCACCTGGGTGGTCGATGCTCCCATGTTCGAGCCGGCCGGTGAAAGCGACGACGTGGCCGTTGGCTCCGGAGCCTGGACCGCGGTGCACCACGCGTTCACCTCGCCCAAGCCCGACAGCATGGATACCTTCGACACCGATCCCGGCAATGCCTTGGCCTACGCCTACGACATCGTCTGCAACGGCAATGAGATCGGTGGCGGATCCATCCGCATCCATCGACGGGACGTGCAGGAGCGGGTGTTCGCCGTGATGGGCCTGGATGCCGAGGAGGCCGAGGAGAAGTTCGGGTTCCTCCTGGAGGCGTTCCGCTACGGCGCTCCGCCCCACGGCGGCATTGCCTTCGGCTGGGACCGCATCTGTGCCCTGCTCAGCGGAACGGCCTCGATCCGTGAGGTCATCGCCTTCCCCAAGACCGGTGGCGGGTTCGATCCGCTCACTGGTGCACCAGCGCCGATCACCGCGGCTCAGCGCAAGGAAGCCGGCGTCGATGCCAAGCCTGAAGCGAAGCCCGAAGCCACGCCCGAGGCCCTGGCCTGACCGCCGGTAGGGTCGCCCCAATGATCTCCCGCCCGGTCAACCATGGTTGACGACCTGTTCGGCGCGGCCGCGCTGGAACGCCTCCAGAATCGGGCCCCGCTGGCCGATCGCCTACGGCCTCGATCGCTGGACGACATCGTCGGCCAGGAGCACCTCATCGGCCCTGGCCGCCCGCTGCGGGTGCTCATCGAAGCCGACAAGTTGTCGTCGGTCATCTTGTGGGGCCCTCCCGGAACGGGCAAGACCACGCTGGCCCGAGTGATCGCCGGCCACACCGCCAAGTCGTTCGAGGTCCTCTCGGCGGTGACCGCGGGTGTGAAGGACGTGCGAGACGTGGTGGCACGAGCCGAGGCTCGGCTGGGGGAGCGGGGCCAGGGCACGATCCTGTTCCTCGACGAGGTCCACCGCTTCAACAAGTCTCAGCAGGATGCGCTGCTCCCATCGGTGGAGAGTGGCCTGCTCACCTTGATCGGGGCCACCACCGAGAATCCCTACTTCGAGGTCAATCCTCCGCTGCTCAGCCGGTCCACACTTTTCCGTCTCCATGCGCTGGACCAGGACGCGGCCCGCGACCTCATCGGGCGAGCCCTTCTCGCCGAGGGCGTGGAGGCCGAGGAGGCTGCCATCGAGCACCTGGCCTCGCGGGCCAATGGCGATGGCCGCCACACCCTCACCAGCCTCGAGGTGGCGGCAGCCCTGGCCACCCAACGGGCCCACCCGGACGGGGGTACCCCGACGGTGACGCTCGACGATGCCGAGGCCGCACTCGGTACCAAGGCCATGCGCTACGGACGTGACGACCACTACGACGTGATCTCGGCGTTCATCAAGAGCATCCGGGGCTCCGACCCCGATGCTGCCCTCTACTGGTTGGCCACCATGCTCGAGGCCGGCGAGGACGCCCGCTTCATCGTGCGTCGGCTCATCATCGCCGCCTCCGAAGACATAGGTGAGGCCGACCCGCAATCGCTCGTCGTGGCCGTGGCTGCTGCTCAGGCCGTCGAACACGTCGGGTTGCCCGAAGCACAACTGAACCTGTCGCAGGCCGTCATCCACCTGGCCACGGCCCCGAAGAGCAACCGGGCCACCACCGCAATCGCTGCCGCTCGGGCCGATGTGCGAGACCGTCCCTCGTCGGGCGTACCCGCTCATCTTCGTGACGGTCACTACCAGGGGGCAGAGAAGCTCGGCCACGGGGTGGGCTACCGATATCCTCACAACGATCCACGGGGTTGGGTGGAGCAGGAGTACCGACCGGTCGAAGTGGCCGGACGGCGCTACTACGAACCGTCGCCCCATGGCCACGAACGGAAGATCGCCGAGAACATGGCCCAGCGCAGAACCGCAACCGATCCAGCTTCACCGGCGGCCAAGCCCACCGGTGGATCCGAGGACCAGCGATGACGCCGATCTTGGCCGAGCTGTCGGCTGCCGACCTGGCCGTGGTGGTGGTTACCGGATGTTCCATCGTGGCCGTGGCCGTGTTGCTGTTCGTGCTCCAGCGAGCTCTGGCCACCGCGCGGGCCCTGCGCCAGACCGTCGACGAGGTCAACGGTCGGTTGCTTCCCTTGGTGGAGGAGCTCACGGTCAGCCTGGCCGAGGCCAACGAGGAACTGGCCCGCATCGACCGACTCCTGGGCAGTGCAGAGTCCATCTCGGCCACCGTGGATGCCACCTCGAAGCTGGCCTACCGGGCCCTGTCGGCCCCGGTCATCAAGACGGTTGCGGTCACCTCGGGGGCTTCCCGGGCCGCCAAGCGCATGCGAAGGGAACGCTGACGTGTTCAAGAGGATCATCTGGGTCGGTACCGGCATGGCGGTGGGGGCCGGTGGGGCGTTCTGGGCCAAGCGCAAGGTGGAAGACACCGTCGAGCGGTACCTCCCCGAGCAGGTGGCCGATCGCGCCGCGGCCTCGGCCCGCAGCCTCGGGGCAACGGTGAAGGCCGCGGCCATGGAAGGCCGAGAGGCCATGCGCGCTACCGAGACCGACTTGCGGGCCCGAGTGGATGCCCGCACCTTCGTTGGTTCCGAACCGTCCCGCCCGGCCCGTCGGAGACACCACCAGGCTGCCAGTGGCAATGCCCGCCACCGGTAGGGTGTCCGGACCTCCCACCGACTTCGTCGCGTGGGAGCGACCGCCTGTCATGAGAACCGAGGAGAGCTGATGCGAGCGCAGGAGCTGCGCGTGGCGTGGACCGACTTCTGGGTGGCCCGCCAGCACACCAACGTGCCATCGGCTGGTCTGATCCCGCACCACCCGTCGGCCCCCATGTTCACCAACTCGGGGATGATGCCCTTCGTCCCATACTTCGTGGGCGAGGAGAAGGTTCCGTGGAACCCACCGCGGGCATCGTCGATCCAACGCTGCGTCCGAGCCGGCGGCAAGCACAACGATCTCGATGCCATCGGACGGTCACCTCGCCACCTGAGCTTCTTCGAGATGCTCGGCAACTTCGCGGTCGGTGACTACTTCAAGGCCGAGTCCATTGCCTGGTCCTGGGAGTTCTCCACCGAGATCCTGGGGATCGATCCCGACCGCATCTGGGTGACCTGCCACGTCGACGACGACGAAGCAGTGGAGTTGTGGGTCGATCACGTCGGGTTCCCCATCGAACGCATACAACGCCTCGAACAGGACAACTTCTGGGAGATGGGCGACACCGGGCCCTGCGGTCCATCCTCTGAGCTCTTCTTCGACTTCGGCCCCGGTGCCGGACCTGACGGTGGCCCGGCCAACCCGGCGGCCGAGAATCGCTACGTCGAGTACTGGAACCTTGTCTTCCAGCAGTTCTTCCGACTCGACGATGGCAGCCTGCGTCCGCTCGAACACCGCAACATCGATACCGGAGCAGGCCTGGAGCGCATCCTGGCCATCACCCTCGACAAACCCGACGTGTTCGCCACCGACGAACTGGCTGCTCTGGTGGACGAAGCTCAGTCCCTCACCGGAGCCACCCTCGGAGCGGCCGCCGAGTCCGACGTGGCCCTGAAGCTGCTGGCCGACCATGCCCGGGCCATGACGTTCCTGGTCAGTGACGGCGTGGTGCCGTCCAACGAGGACCGTGGCTTCGTCCTCCGTCGCATCATCCGTAGGGCCATCAGGTTCGCCTACCTCCTGGGCGTCGAGAAGCCGATCACCCCGGCCTTGGCCGAGCGCACGATCGACCTCATGGCCGATGCCTACCCGGAACTGCGAGACAACGCCGATGCGGTGGTATCCACGCTGGCCCGCGAGGAAGACCAGTTCCGGCGCACCCTGCGCAGCGGACTCTCCATCCTCGATCAAGCGTTGGCCGAGGTACCCGAGGGCGGCGAGCTTCCGGGCACGGTGGCCTTCCAACTCCACGACACCTACGGCTTCCCGCTGGAGGTCACCTCGGAGATCATCGAAGACCGTGGGGTCGGTCTCGACCGCGCCGGCTTCGACACGGCCATGGCCGACCAGCGCCGTCGGGCCCGCGAAGGCGGCAAGAAGGGCGGCCTGGTCGTCGGAGACGAAGCCGATGCCTTCGCTTCGGTGCTGTCCGACCACGGCACCACCGAGTTCGTCGGCCGCGAGACCTTCTCCACCCCCGCCGTCGTGGTTGGTGTGGTCCCGGCTGCCGACGGAACGGTCAGCGTGTTCCTGGACCGGTCCCCGTTCTACGCCGAGAGTGGCGGACAGATGGGTGACACCGGGACGATCACCACGCCCGGCTTCAGCGGTGAGGTCATCGATACCGTCAATGCCCTACCCGGTCTCAGCCGCCACATGGTGCGGGTGACCGAGGGTGAGCTAGCAGTCGGCGCTGAGGTCACCGCGGCCATAGACACCGAGCGTCGAGATGCCATACGGCGCAATCACACTGCCACCCACCTGCTCCACTGGGCACTGCGTGAGGTACTCGGTTCCCACGTGAAGCAGCAGGGCTCGCTGGTCGCCCCCGATCGTCTTAGGTTCGACTTCAGCCACTTCGAAGCCGTCACTGCTGAGCAGATCATGCAGATCGAGGACCTCGTCAACCACGACGTGCTGGCCAACGAGCCCGTCCGTCACTTCGAAACCACCAAGGACGAGGCCACCAAGCTGGGGGCAATCGCCTTCTTCGGCGAGAAGTACGGCGATGTCGTGCGGGTTCTCGAAGCGGGAAGCCACTCCACCGAACTGTGCGGTGGGACCCATGTGCGGCGCACCGGCGACATCGGTCCCACCAAGATCGTGTCGGAGAGCTCCATCGGCTCCAACCTCCGGCGCATCGAAGCCATCACGGGCTTCGGACCCATCGAGCGGATCCGGACCCACGAGGCCGAGTTGGCCACCGTGGCAGCCCGGGTGGGTGTCCCTCAGGCCGAGTTGCTCGACGGCATAGACAAGCGGCTCGCCGAGTTGAAGGAACTTCGAGACGAGGTCAAGTCGCTGAAGTCCAAGCTGGCCACTGGCGGCGCCGGAGACCTGGCGGCATCGGCGGTCGACGGCGTCGTCGTGGCCCGTGTCGACGGTCTCGGCCGTGACGACCTGCGCAGCCTCGGAGTGGCTGTGCGGGACCAGGCCGACATCCGTGGCGTGGTCCTCATCGGGTCGCCCGACAGCGGGGGAGTGGCCTTGGTGGCGGCCACCACCAAGGAAGGCGGCCTGAACGCCGGTCAGCTGATCGCCGACGCGGCCCGTCTGGTCGGCGGCGGTGGTGGCAAGCAACCCGAACTGGCCGTAGCCGGCGGCAAGGACCCTGAGCAGATCGATGCTGCCCTCGACCTGGCCCGCCACGCGGCCGGGATCGCTTGACCTGGTGAGGGTCATGGCTCTGGATCTCGGCTCTCGGCGCATCGGTGTGGCGATCTCTGACAACGATGGCCGGGTGGCCACACCGGTCACCGTCGTCGAAAGGCACAAGGACCGGCCCCGCCTCCATCGCGAGTTGGCCGAACTGGTAGCGGAGTGGGAAGCCGAACTGGTCCTCCTCGGGCTACCCGTAGACCTCGAAGGCAAGCTCGGCCCCGCTGCGCAGAACGTGTTGGCCGAACGCGACGAACTAGCCGCCGCTCTGCCGGTCCCTGTGGAGGTCCACGACGAGCGAATGACCACCAAGATCGCCGACCGGGCGCTGCGAGAACGAGGCGATCTGGATGGCCGAGCCCGTCGCCAGGTGATCGACATGGTGGCGGCGGCCGTAATCCTGCAGGATTGGTTGGACCAGAGACTGGGTGGCGCCGCCACCGATGACGAATCCGATGCCATCGAGGGTGATCCAGAGCAATGACAGCGTGCGCGCCATGAACGAAGACCTAGGGCCGGTGGACGACCTCTGGCACGACAGCGCCCCTGACGACTGGGACGAGGACGTCCCTTCTCGCCACGACGATCTGTACGAGCCGATCGATGAACCCGTCATCGATCAGCCGCCCAGTGACGACGCCGCGACGACCCGGGGACGCTCCCGCCGTAGAGGGCCCCGTCGGCCGCCGCGCCGAGGTGACGGTGAGCAGGCATCGGGCTACACCACCGTCATTGCCGGTGGTCCGGTGGAAGATGACTACGTGGACCTCCCCGAGGAGGGGAAGGTCCCTCGCTGGTTGCTGGTCATGGGAATGCTGCTCTTGGTGGTAGGCCTGCTCTTCGGCGGAGTGATGTGGTGGTACGACCGCCAACTGAACCCGCCGGGTGGCCCAGGGGCGGCGGTGAGCGTCGAGATCCCCCGGGGCTCGTCGTTGAGCGGAATCGGCACGGTGTTGGAGCGCAAGGGGGTCATCCCCAATGCCATCGTCTTCAACTTCTACGCCAGCCGGAAGGGCGAGAAGAACTTCAAAGCCGGGGTCTACGAAATGCGCGAGAACTCGTCGGCCGACCTGGCCTTGGCGACGCTGGCCAAGGGTCCTACCGGCCAGATCAGCACCGCTGAGATCGCTCGGGTGTCGATACCCGAAGGTCTGACCATCGACAAGACCCTCAACCGGATCGCGGCACAGGTCGATCGGTTCGACGTCGACGGCCTAGAGGCGGCGCTTGCCTCCGGCAAGGTGACGTCGTCGCTACAACCCGACGGCGTCGACTCGTTCGAAGGACTGCTCTTCCCGGCCACCTACGAGCTGGCCGCCGATGCCACCGAAGCCGACTTCTTGAACCGCTTGGCTGACGAGCTGGAGACTCGGGTCTCATCTCGGGATGCCAAAGCGGCCAGGGCCAGTATCAAGGCCACGTATGGCATCGAGGTCAGCACCTACGACCTCATCATCGTGGCTTCGATGGTGCAGTCTGAAGCGGCAGGTGCCGAAGAGGCCCCGAAGGTGGCGGCCGTCATCTACAACCGCCTGGCCAACGAAGACGGCAGCTTCCCGTTCCTGGGCATCGATGCCGTAGACCGCTACGGAGCGGCCCTCAGCGACATGACCCTCCCCGAGTACTGGGAGACGACCGAGCCGTACAACACCCGCGGGGTGGCCGGTCTACCCCCTACCCCTATCGGTGGGCCCAGCGCCTATGCGCTCGATGCTGCGTTCAGCCCGGCCGACGGTCCTTGGATGTACTACGTGCTCACCGATCCTGGCGTACACACCTTCAGCGTCACCTTGGCCGAACACAACCAGGCCAAGGCGATCTGCAAGCAGAAGAACCTCTGTGACTGATCAACGGCCGGTTACGGGCACAACCAGGCTGGCCGCGGTCATCGGATCACCGGTCAGCCACTCCCGTTCCCCAGTTCTGGCCAATGCTGCGTTCGCGGCCGCGGGGGTCGACTGGATGCTGGTGGCCTTCGAGGTGGCGCCGGGAGCCGCTGGCGCTGCGGTGGCCGCAGCGCGGACCCTCGGCCTCGGCGGTCTCATGGTGACCATGCCTCACAAGGCCGACGTGATCTCTCACCTCGATGCGGTGACCGATCGGGCCCGAGCTCTTGGGGCGGTGAACTCCATTGCCTGGGAAGGTGATCAGTTGGTGGGTGACAACACCGACGGGGCCGGCCTGGTGGCTTCATTGCGCCAAGACCAGGGAATCGAGGTACCAGGTCTCAGTTGTGTCGTGCTGGGGGCCGGCGGTGCGGCTCGCTCGGTGGTGTGGGCATTGGCCGAAGCGGGGGCCACCGAGGTGGTGGTGGTCAACCGGACGGCCGACCGAGCCCGGGTAGCCGCTGAACTGGCCGGACCGGTGGGCCGGGTGGGAACCGTTGCCGAAGTAGCCGAGGCCCAACTGGTGATCAATGCCACCTCGGTGGGCATGGGCGCAGATCCTGGTGACATCGGCGCGGTACCGGTCCCCGTGAACCTGCTCCGGTCTGGCCAGGTGGTGGTCGATCTGGTCTACCAGCCCCTCGAAACGCCCTTGTTGCGAGCCGCGACCGCCGCCGGGGCGGTGGCCGTGGATGGCCTCGGCATGCTCGTTCACCAGGCTGCGCTGTCGATCGAACGGTGGATCGGGGAGGCCGCCGATGTCGCGGCCATGAGTGCTGCTGCCCGCCAGGGGCCATCGGGCACGTGATCACGGCGCCGACCCTTTGATTCGGCCCACTCTCGAAAACCTTGAGATGGCCGCTTGGCTGCCGATGGAGACAGGCCCGAGGAACGACGCTGCCGACCGAGGAGGCCCCGTGGCACTGCAGGGAGATCTCGAATCATTTGCCCTACCCGATGTGCTCCGGCTTCTAGCCGGCACCACGAAGTCGGGACGCCTTGGCGTTACCGGCTCGTCGGAGGCCGGCGAGGTGTGGATACTCGACGGAGACATCGTCGGCGGATCTGTCACCACCCGACCCAACGCCAAGACACCGGCCGAAGTCGTCTACGAGTTGCTGCTCTTCGATGAGGGTTCCTTCCTCTTCGATGATGGTGAGCAGCTGGTGGACGGTGGCGAGCGCTCGTCGGTCGACGAAGCCTTGTCCGATGCCGATCATCTGAAGGGCGAGTGGGCCGATGTGACCACCGTCGTTCCGTCGCTCGATCACTGGGTGACCATCGCTCAGGAGATCGACGGCGACGAGGTCACCGTCAGCGCCGAGGATTGGCGCCTGCTGGCCCCAGTGGCAGCCGGTGCATCGGTGCGCGATGTTGGCGCCCACCTCGACGTCTCCGATCTCGATGCCTCCAAGAGGGTGCGTTCGCTGGTCGAAGCGGGACTCGTGGACCTGGGTGACACGCCCGAAGGGGCGACGTCGTCGTTGGGGGCTCCTGCTGCCGACGAAGACACCGGCGCCGAGATCGCAGGTAGCAGTAGCTACGACGACTTCGACCCCGATGACCTGTTCGTCGAAACCGGACACCACGATCCTCAGACGTTCGCGGCCGAGCACGATCTCGTGACCCTCAGTGCTGAGGAAGGCCCCGTGGTCCTCGAGACCAGCGAAGATGCCTTGCTCCCCGAGCCGCTTCCCGGCGAGGGCACGGCCTACTCGGCCGATCTCAACGAAAACTCTTCGGTCGATGCACGCATCTTCGATGCCGTTCCGGCAGAACCGGTCGTCGACCTCACGGACTCAGAGATCCCCGAGTTCGATGACGTTGCTACCGAGGCTGAAGCTGAGGTGGACCACGATGCCATCGCTGGGTCGGAGTCGGCCTTCGCCACCGGCTGGAACACCTCGAGAGACGAAGCCGAGATCGGCACGTCGGAGGAAGCCTTCGCTGCGGTGGGATGGGACGACACCCCTCTCGTAGACCACCTCGGTGGTGACGATGCGGCGGCGGGCAAGGCAGAGGGCAGCGACGGAGATCGCAGTTCGTTGCTCAAGTTCCTGTCGAGTGTAAAACCCTGATCAACCGGCTCCCCGGTGGCGCCAGAACGACCCGCGGTCTAGGCCGCGGGTCGTTTCGCGTGCCTCTTGTGGACGGTTAGGGTCCCGCCGTGACCACCCCGTTGTTGTTGATCTTGCTAGGCCTGTTCGGCCTGATCGTGGGCTCGTTCCTCAATGTCGTGATCGTGAGGGTCCCTTCGGGCGAGTCGATCGTTCGCCCGCCGTCGAAATGCCCTCAATGTGAGACCGCTATCGCCCCCCGAGACAACATCCCGGTGGTCTCCTGGCTCCTGTTGCGGGGTCGGTGCCGGTCCTGTCAGGAACCGATACCGGCCGGTTACCCATTGGTGGAAGCATCCAATGCTGTGTTGTGGATAGCGGCCGGACTGCGGTTCGGTGCCACTTGGGAGTTGATCCCCTACGCCATCTTGTTCTCGGTCCTGCTGGCCCTGTCGGTCATCGATCTCGAGCTGTACATCCTCCCCAACAAGATCACCTACCCGTCGGTTCTGATCTCGTTGGTGGCCTTGGTGCCGTTGTCTTACTTGGTCCGCGACAACCCCGGTACGTCCATAGCTGCTGCCCTCATCGGGGGCGTGGCCTATGCCGGCTTCCTGGGCATGACCCTGATCGCCTACGAGCTGATCGCGAAGAAGGAGGGGATGGGCATGGGCGACGTGAAACTCGCCGCCCTGCTCGGGATCTGGATCGGC
>JBDTBS010000142.1:0-3196 GCA_039924035.1 Aquihabitans sp.
GGCGCTGGCTCTGCGAGACGAGGTGGCCGATCTGGTGGCTGCCGGCATACCCATCGTTCAGATCGACGAACCGGCACTGCGCGAGGGCCTGCCCCTGCGCAAGGCCGACCAGGCCTCGTTCCTGGAATGGGCCACTGAGTCGTTCCGACTGGCCGCCGGTTCGGCCCCCGACCACGTCCAGGTGCACACCCACATGTGTTACGCCGAGTTCGGCGAGATCCTCGAAGCGATCGTGGACCTCGATGCCGACGTGATCTCCATGGAAGCATCACGGTCCCAGATGGAGTTGCTCGACGACTTCGCCAACCGGGGCTACCCCAACGAGATCGGCCCCGGCATCTGGGACATCCACTCCCCTCGGGTCCCTGGCGATGACGAGCTCGACCACCTGCTGGCCCGGGCCGTGGAGACGCTGGGCGACGACCGGCTGTGGGTCAACCCCGACTGCGGGCTCAAGACCCGTGGCTGGGAAGAGACCAGGGCCTCGTTGACAGGGCTGGTGGGCGCCGCTCACCGAGCCCGAGCAGCAGCCGCCGTCGACGCCTGACGGTCACCCCCCGGTGGGGGTCGGCCAGTAGTGATCAGAGCCCAGGGACCGGGCTCCGAAGATCGCCTGGCCGACCCGCACTGTGGTTGCCCCCATCTCGATGGCCAGTTCGTAGTCACCGGACATGCCCATGGACAGTTCGCCATAGCTCTCGGGATCGGGCATCTCTTGTTGGAGCGAACGGCGGAGCTCCACCATGGTCTCGAAGCAGCGGCGCACCAGCTGGTGGTCGTCGGAGAACACGGCCAGGGTCATCAGGCCCCGCACCTGCAGGCTGTCCATGGCCTCGACCTCTCGGGCGAAGGCCAGCACTTCCTCAGGGGCCAGCCCGTACTTGCTGGCCTCCCCCGATGAGTTGACCTGGATGAACACATCGAGCGACCGGCCATCGGCTTGCAGACGGCGGTCGAGTCGGGAGGCCAGGCTCGTCCGGTCGAGGGAGTGCAGTTCTACGGCAGTGTCGACCACGTGGCCGATCTTGTTCGATTGCAGGTGGCCGATCATCGCCCACGACGCGTCGAGGTGACCGAACAGCTCCGCTTTGGCCTGCGCCTCCTGGACCTTGTTCTCCCCTACCGTGGTGATCCCGGTCTCGCACAGCCAGGTGATGGGATCGTCGCCCATGGTCTTGGTGACCGGAAGCAGGCGCACGTCCGACGGGTCCCGGTTCCCCCGCTCGGCCGCAGCGGCGATCCGATCCTGGACTTCGGCCAGGTTGGCCCGAAGTTCCTCGGCGCTGGTGCAGGTGGGAAAGCGGGGAGCGATCGGTTGGGGCTGTTCGGGCAACGGGTGTCCTCTCACGGCTGGCAAGAACAGCTTGCTCATCGAGACGATGAGCGGCAAGGTCGACATATGCCACGCCCCCATGACCCAGACCTCGTCCGTGCCGCGCTCGACGATTCACCCACCCAGGCCTTCCTGGCCGGGCAGTGGGTCGACACCGGTCGTGAGCTCGACGTGGAGGACCCTGCTACCGGCACGACGTTGGTCTCGGTGGCCGATGCCACCCCCGCCCACTTCGTCGAAGCCCTCGACGCCGCCGCCCACCACCAACGCGGTTTCGCGGCCGTCCCGGCCCGGGAGCGGGCCGAGATTCTGCGCCGCACCTACGAGCTGATGACCGCCGAGGCCGACCGTCTGGCCCTGTTGATGACCCTGGAGATGGGCAAGCCGCTGGCTGAGAGCCGAGGCGAGGTGGCCTACGCCGCGGAGTTCTTCCGCTGGTTCTCCGAGGAGGCCTGTCGGATCCCCGGCGACTATCGGCCCTCCCCGGCCGGTGGTGGGCGGATCTTGGTGGCCCGCAAACCGGTTGGACCCTGCCTGCTCATCACCCCGTGGAACTTCCCCTCAGCAATGGGGGCCCGCAAGATCGCCCCGGCCATTGCCGCCGGCTGCACCACCATCTTGAAGCCGGCTGGGTCGACACCGCTGTCGTCGTTGGCCCTGGCTGAAATCCTCCAACGGGCTGGATTACCCGAAGGGGCCCTCTCGGTTCTGCCCACCTCACAGTCGGGCGATTCCACCGAGGCCGTGATCTACGACCCTCGGCTGCGCAAGCTGTCGTTCACCGGTTCCACCGGGGTGGGGCGCACGCTGCTGCGCCAGGCTGCCGAGGGAGTCCTGAAGGTATCGATGGAACTCGGCGGCAACGCCCCGTTCCTGGTGTTCGAAGATGCCGACCTCGATGCCGCCGTCGAAGGGGCCATGGCCGCCAAGATGCGCAACGGCGGTGAGGCCTGCACATCGGCCAACCGCCTGTTCGTGCACCAGTCGGTGGCCGACGAGTTCACCAGCCGGCTTGCCGAACGTATGGCGGCCCTGCGACTGGGTCACGGCACCGTCCCCGACGTCGATCTCGGTCCGATGATCGACGAGACGGCCCGCGACCGCATCCTGGCCCGGGTGACCGAGGCCCGCGATGCCGGGGCCGAAGTGGTCACCGGCGGTACCGCACCGGATCACGACGGTTGGTTCGTGGAACCCACCGTGGTGGTGGGCGCCGCCCCCGACTCGAAGCTGAGCACCGAGGAGATCTTCGGCCCGGTGGCCAACGTGTCGACCTTCGCCGACGAGGACGAAGCCGTGGCCCAGGCCAACGACACCATCTTCGGCCTCATCTCCTATGCCTTCACCACCGACCTGGCCCGGGCCCTGCGCCTCGGCGACCGGTTGGAGGCTGGCATGGTCGGCATCAACCGAGGCGTGATCTCGGACCCGGCGGCCCCCTTCGGTGGCGTGAAGGCCTCGGGCCTGGGCCGCGAGGGCGGTCGCAACGGCATCGACGAATACCTGGAGACCACCTACCTCGGCCTCCCCGGCTGAGTCGGTGGGGCCGGTCACGGCGCCTGGCGAGCACGGTTGTGGGGGCCGCAGAGCCGTTGGAGGTTGACCACTCGTCGCTAATCTGTCCGCATGGTGAAGGCTGCGATCTACGCCCGGATTTCTTCTGATGACGGGACCGCTCTGGGCGTGGCCCGCCAGGTGGAGGACTGCGAACGGTTGGCAGTGGAGCTGGGTTGGGAGGTGGCCGAGGTCTATGTCGACAACGACGTGTCGGCCTACTCGGGGAAGAAGCGTCCGGCGTTCGAGCGGATGGTGGCTGATCTGAGGGACGGCTACCGAGATGGCGTGTTGGTTTACCACTTGGAC
>JBDTBS010000143.1:0-4138 GCA_039924035.1 Aquihabitans sp.
CTGGCGCATCCCGTTGCCCGTGCTACTCGACGACCTGCCCGGCCACGAGCGGGCCGAGGCCATCGCCGAGGTCTTCCGCACCGCGGTGGCCGACCGCGCCGAGGACCGCTGACTGTCGGTGCCCGGAGCGGGATTCGAACCCGCACGCCCTTTCGGACAGCTGAGTTTGAGTCAGCCGCGTCTGCCATTCCGCCACCCGGGCGGGTGGTCTTGCGATCGACGAGTGTAGATCAGCCCTGCCGTAGAGCCTTCAACAGGTTCGTCGGCGTGTCCTTGGGACTGATCTTGGGCCAGGCCACCTCGACCTTGCCCTTCTCGTCGATCAGGAAGGCCGACCGCACGATGCCCATGTACTTGCGGCCATACATGCTCTTCTCGGCCCACACGCCGTAGGCCTCCGAGGCCTTGTGCTCCGGGTCCGACAGGAGCGTGAAGCCGAGCCCGTACTTCTCGTCGAACTTGGCCAACTTGTCGGGCTGGTCGGGACTGATCCCGAGGATCACGGTGTCGTCGATCTCGTCGGCGATGTCTCGCAGACCACAGGCTTGGGTGGTGCACCCGGGAGTGTCGGCCTTCGGGTAGAAGAAGACGAGGACCTTGCGGCCCTTGAAGCTCGACAGCCGGATCTTCTCGCCAGTCTGGGTAGCCAGGTGGAAGGCGGGAGCACGGTCGCCAGCAGCAGGTGAATCAGCCATGGTCGCCAACCTAGTCAGCGCTGTCGCCCTGGTGATCCGGACGGCTCAGCACCCGTCGAGACGACTGATCAGGTGTTGATCATGTGGGTGGCAGCCATCTCGAAGTACTCGATCAGCTGAGCCTTGTCGGCCGCGGAGGCATCGGATTCCGCCACCGAGGCCAGCATGTGCCGAGCCCAGGCATCCCGCTCCACCTGGCCGATGACGAACCCCATGTGGCGGCCTCGCAGCCGGGGATGGCCCCGCTCGTCGGAGTACTCAGCGGTGCCGCCACCGAAGAACTGAGCGATGAAACCAGCCGTGTTGCGAATGGAGTCGGTGAGGTCCTCGGGATACATGGGCAGCAGCACCTCGTCGGTTTCCACCCGGGCATAGAAGCGGGTGACCAAGCCGTCGAAGTACGGGCGGCCGCCCACCCGGTGGAACAGAGAGTCGCCAGGAGCGGAGACGGACATCTTCACAGGAGAGCCTTCCGGTGGCAGGCATCGTCCTCGTGGTACCAGGTGGAGAGGCGCTCGGCCTTGCACAGCATGCAGTCGGGGTCGTGGGGGCGGTCGGACACGGGGACAAGACTACGGCCGCTACCGTCGGACTCCATGAGTGGCTCCTTCGGATCAGCGGGCAGTGGGTACACGGTGGTCCCCGATTCGGGGAGCGGGCCGGGCGTGCTGGTCCTGCACTCGTGGTGGGGGCTCACCCCTTTCTTCACCGGCGTCTGCGACCGACTGGCCGACGCCGGGTTCGTGGCCCTGGCCCCCGACCTCCACGGCAACAACATCACCGCCGATACCCCCGACGAAGCCCAGGAACTGCTGGGAGCCACCGATCCCAACCGCACGGCCAACCTGGTGGTCGGGTCCTTGTCGGCCTTGCGGTCCATGCCGGCCACACCTTCGGGCCGCGTCGGCATACTCGGATTTTCCATGGGGGCATCGTGGGCGTTCTGGGCCGCCACTCGCTTCCCCGACGACGTGGCCGCGGTCAGTGCGTTCTACGGCACCCAAGACATCGACTTCGATCCGGTCCAGGCCGCTTTCCAGGGCCACTTCGCCGAACTCGACGAGTTCGAGTCCGATGACGCGGTGGCCTACTTGGAGGCCCAGCTGCGCCTCAGCGGGCACGACACCGACTTCCACCACTACCCCGGCACAGGTCACTGGTTCTTCGAAGAGGACCGACCCGCGGCCTACGACCAATCAGCAGCCGACTTGGCCTGGGAACGGACCATCGCCTTCCTCCACGCCCAACTCGATCAGCAGTAGCCGGCGAGGCGCTAGGCCGATGAGGACCAGCCGAGGGCCCGCACTAGCTTCCAGACCATGACCTTTCGACGGGCTCTGGCCTCCGCCGCCATGACAACCGTGTTCCTCGTCGCTGCTGTCGGCTGCGGCAGCAGTGACAGCGACGGCCCCGCACCCGACGCCGAAGTGGGCGACGCGGTCACCGTGGTGTCGACCACCGAGGCCCCCGCCACCACCGAGGCTCCGGCCACCACGCAGCCGCCGCCTCCTGTCGGACAACCCACCGGCGAGAAGGCAGCCCGCACCCTCTACGAAGCGTGGACCAACGACGACCGGGCCACCGCGGCCACGGTGGCCGAGCCAGAAGCCATCGACGTGATCTGGACGGCGATCCCCGGCCCCTACGAGCTCTACCGCAACTGCGACGACGGTGACTTCGACACCGGCGGCTGCCTCTTCCGAGACCGGTCCACCAACAACACCATCCAGATCAACCTGGAGAAGTACGAAGACCAGTGGGTGGTGACCGGGGCCTTCTTCAGCGAAGGCTGACCAGTCCACCCCTCAGCTAGCCACGTTGCCATCCATCACGCGATGGCCCATCGGTACCCGGCTCTGCCCCGAAAGTAGCCGTCAACTCAACGATCCTGTTGTCCTCCTCGTCGAGGGTTCCGTCGGGGGCCAACAAGGTGATGGCGCGGGTGTGAGTGGCCTGGTCGGCGGCGAGGACCAGCCCAGAGCGATCGCTCCACGGTTCGTAGTCGCTGCCATCGAGCCGGGCGACGCGGCCACCGGCCTCCTCCAGCAACAGCGTCCCGGCCGCGTGATCCCAAACCAGGGTCCGCCAGAAGAGGACAACATCTAGCTCGCCCTTGGCCACCCTGGGGTATTGGATGCCCGCTGACATTCGGTTGGGGTGAAGCGGCCCGAATGCCTCGGCCCGCTCCTTCACTCGCGCGCCGGTGTGCTCGTCGAGCATCCCGGTCACCATGGTGGCCCGCAGATCCCTGAGCTCGGCCGGAGCCGGCGATCGGACCAAGGTGCGGCCGTCGACCTCTGCCCCGGCACCGCGTTGAGCGGTGAACATTCGGTCTGTCACCGGGTGGTAGATCCACGATGCCGTGGTAAGGCCGTGTTCCACCAAGGCCACCATCACCGCGAAGTCGGGTGAGCCAGCCACGAAGTTGCGGGTGCCGTCGATCGGATCGATCACCCACACCCGATCGTGGGCGGGCGCCGTGGTCAAGACCGACGCGTCGGCAGCCACCGCTTCCTCGCCCACCACCACGCTCCCGGCAAGGTGCGCGGCCAAGAACCGGGTCAAGGCCTGCTCGGCTTCCACGTCGGCCACGGTGACCAGGTCACCGGGGCCCTTCTCGGTCACCTCGCCCTCGGCCAGGGAGCGGAACCGGGGCAGCACCACCTCAGCGGCCACCTCCCGGATGGCTTCGCCCACCGCGGGCAGGTCCGGTTCAACACGCATACCGGCCATCCTCCCATGCACCGCCTATCCAGCGCTCCGGGGCGGGTACGCGTGCGGGCGTGGATGTGGTCTCAGGAAATCGGATTGAGCCGGAGGTCTTCGCCGGGTAATGCATCAGCGAAGATCTTGAGTACCTCTTCAGCGACGCACTCGACCCAGTTGGTGGCGTCGACCGTCAAGAGCGGGAGATTGTCTTGGATCGCAGCCAGTTCCGGTGCGCGCTGGAGATGCCAAGCCAGTCCATCGCTTGCCGGGCCTTGATGGCGCTTCCTCAACCGCTCCGCCACGCCTCGGCGGCTCGACGAGCAACGGCGGGGCTGACCACTGCATCGATGACGCAGGTCTTCAAGAAGCGGTTGGCATTGGTATCGCGCCCGGCGTCTCCTCGAAGCGATTCCACGAGGACCATCGTCGGCACGACGGCCGGCCACAACCCGGCAGCATTCAGGGCCCTGATCAGCGCCAATGCTGTCTTCGTCTGCGACGAGAGCCTTGAGAAGCCGCCGCTGTCAAGGATGAGCACCTCAGCCGGCTTGGCCAAGCCTGCGTGAACGTATCCGGCGAGCGATGGCATCAGCGCTCGCCTGTTGCCGGGCTGACGGCTCGCCAACTTCGTTGCCGAGCTCGTCGAGATACTCGGACGTGGCGTCGAGCGCATCCTGTCGTTCGAGCTCGGCGCGCAGCGCGACCTGCAACAACTCCGATGCTGGCAATCCGCG
>JBDTBS010000144.1:0-6692 GCA_039924035.1 Aquihabitans sp.
CGGTGATCTGCAGGTGCATCGGGAGGCTCCAAGAAGTCTGACGGTCCGTCAGATAGTAGGCCCTGCGCTGACCGGTTCCTCCAGCGGACGGCCGGCGGCCAGCCGATTAGGCCGGACTTTCGGATCAGCTTCGGCCCCGTCAGGTGGTCTTGACGATGTACACATCGCAAGGAGCATGGTGTGAGACCGAGTTCGCAATGCTGCCGAGAACCCGGCTGGCACCCTGCATGCGTCGGTTACCTACGACGATGACCGATGCTCCAACGTGCTTGGCCTCGGCGACGAGCGCATCCGCGGGCTTACCCAACAACGCCGCTGCCTCTACGACAACACCGGAAGCCACGGTCTCGGCAACTTCAACTGCCGTTCTTTTGGCCTCTGCCGCTGAACTGATCCGGAAGACGTCTGAGCCCACCTCGACGACCTCGACGTGGTCTTCCTCATATACGCACACCACCTTTAGCGGGGCTTCGAGCGCTCTGGCCAACTGGGCAGCGACAAGCGCAGCCGCGGTGGCCGTCTTACTTCCGTCTACACCAACGAGTACTGGACCGGTCATGGCTTCGTCTTTCGGCTGGCAACATGGGGTATCGGTTGGACGTTCGCCGGCGTCGATGGTCGGAACGCTATTGCGGAGTCAGCCGAGGGTGCCGGACTGGCGGAGGGCTTCGATGCGGGCCTCGTCGTAGCCGAGGACTTCACGGAGGACCTGATCGGTGTGCTCGCCGACGGTGGGGGCCTTGGTGGGTACCGGAAGCTCCACATCGAGGAACTTGATGGGGGTGGGCGTCTGGTCGGCGCCGAGTCGTTCGGCCGGGATCCACGGGAATCGGTCCTGGAACTGGGGGTCGTCGGCCAGAGTCTGCGGAGTGTTCACGGCCACGATCGGGGTGTTGATCTCGAGACCGAACTTCACCCACTCATCTGCGGTGCGGGTCAGGAAGATGTCCTGCAGTTCCCGACGCAGGTCGGTATCGCCCACGGCATGGTCGGCGTACTGGGCGCCGGGGTGAGCGTCGAACATGTCTTGGCGGCCGATACCCACGCAGAAGTTCTTCCAGAACTCCCGCTCCGAGGCCTGGAACAAGATGTGACGGCCACCGGCGGCTTCATAGAACTGGTAGCGGACGCCGTCACGCATGCCCCCGGTGCCCGGGGCCCGGCGCTTGAAGTCATCTGATGCGTTCCCGGTGACCTCGTCCTCAGGGCGTTCGTAGGCCTTCCAGGTCTCGCTGCGTAGCCAGTCCATAGCCGCGGCGGCATCGCTCTGTGCGATCTCCAGGCGGCTGCCCTCTCCGGTAGCTCGGGCCCGAATGACCCCGGCCAACACGCCGAGGGCTCCGAACAGCGGTCCGGCGTGGATGCCGACGGAGGGGTGCTCGGGGATGGCCGCGAAGCCGTCCTCGGTGATCTCGGGCTTCACCAGGCCAGCCCAAACGTCGTAGGCAACGCCATGGCTGGGTAGTTCGGCGTAGGGGCCGGTCATGCCATAGCCGGAGATGGTGCAGAACACGATGCGGGGGTTGACCTCGCGCAGGCGTTCATAGCCCAGGCCCCGGCGTTCGAGTCCACCAGGGCGCATGGCCTCGATGACCACGTCGGCGTCTCGCACAAGGTCGAGATAGGTGTCGACGCCCTCGGGGGTACGCAGGTCGAGCACCAGCGATTGCTTGCCCCTGTTGACGTGCAGGTGCATCAGTGAGACGCCCTCCACGATCGGCCACGTCATCCTGCGCACGTAGTCGCCCGACGGGGACTCGATCTTGATCACCTCGGCACCGAGGTCGGCCAGGTGGGTGGTGATGGCTGCCGGTCCGAGCATGGAGCTCTCGATGACACGGACGCCGGCGAGCGGGGCAGAGCTGGTAGTCATGGGACCTCTTGAAGGTACGGACGCCAACCGTCCCTCGCCGCAAGTGCGAGTGGCGGAGGAGAGCTAGGGTTTCTGACGGGGCGTCAGGTTAGCCGGGTGGTCGCCACGCCGGGGAAGGGACTGCACGATGACCAGAACCGATGGGGCCGCAGGTACCTACAACTTCATCGACCTGTGGGAGTCGGTTTGGCCACTGGTGGCCGACCGTGAAGTGCTGGTGTGCGGTCCGCAACGGCGGACCTACGCCCAACTGGCCGAGCGAGCCAACCGACTGGCCCACCACCTGCGCGAGTCCGGCGTCGGCGTCGGCGACCGGATCGGGCTGTTCCTGCGCAACGACGCCGTCTACCTCGAAGCCATGATCGCCGCCTTCTCACTGCGGGCCGTGCCGGTCAACATGAACCACCGCTACACCGGCGACGAGCTCGGCTACCTGCTGGAAGACTCCGGGGCCGTAGCCCTGCTGGTCCACGAGACCCTCACTTCGGCCATTCCCACCGTGCCCGACGGAATCGACCAGATCACCGTGCGCCTCGTGGTCGAAGACCCGGCCCCCGACACCGTCGAGGGCGACATCGTGGAGCTACCCGGGTTCCTGCGCTACGAGGACGTGCTGGCGGTGTCGTCGCCCGACCCGGTGGTCACCGCCGGTCGCACCGGCGACGATGAATACCTCATGTACACCGGCGGAACAACCGGTCGCCCCAAGGGTGTCCAGTGGCGCCAAGAAGATGCGTTCTTCGCCTGCATCAGCGGTGGTGACCCGATGCGTCTGAGTGGCCCGGTGGATTCACCGGCCGAACTGCTCGATCGCATCGTGCCCTCGTTCGTCTACATGCCGCTGGCCCCGCTCATGCACGCCGCCGCCCAATGGACCACCTGGTCGTGGATGCTGGCCGGCGGCAAGGTCGTGCTCATGCCCGGCCGCCTCGATCCTGAAGCCGTATGGCAGGCCGTGCAGGACGAAGGCGTCAACGCACTCACCCTCATCGGCGATGCCGTGGGTCGGCCGGTGATCGACGCCTGGGAGCGTGAGCCGGAGCGCTGGGACGCGTCCAACCTGTTCGCCATCAGCAACGGTGGCGCGCCCATGTCGCCGTCACTCAAAGAACGCATCGCTGAACTGTTCCCGGGACGACGTATCGTCGACGGGTTCGGATCCTCGGAGATCGGCGTGCAGGGCTCGCAACCGCTCGATGTCGAAGACCCCCGCACCGGTCTGTCCCGGTTCACCCCCGGACCGCTCAACCAGGTGTTCGACGAAGACCTGAAGCCGGTGGAACCGGGATCGGGCACCGTCGGGCGAGTCGCTCACGCCGGACGGCTGCCCCTCGGCTATCTCAACGATCCCGAGAAGACGGCGGCCACGTTCGTGCATGTCGACGGTGTCCGCTACTGCCTGACCGGCGACCTCGGAACCATCGAAGCCGATGGCTCGCTGATGTTGCTCGGCCGAGGGTCGCAGTGCATCAACACCGGTGGTGAAAAGGTGTACCCCGAAGAGGTCGAGACCGCGCTGTTCGATCACCCTGGCGTACAGGACGTACTGGTGGTCGGGGTTCCCGATGAGCGGTGGGGGAACGCGGTGGTGGCAGTGATCGAGCCCACAGACTCTGAAGCCCCACCGTCGCTCGAGGACCTACGCACCTTCCTGCGGACCAACCTGGCCGGTTACAAGCTGCCCAAGCAGTTGGTGGTCGTACCCGAGGTGCAGCGTTCACCGGCGGGCAAGGCCGACTACCGCTGGGCCCGTTCGGTAGCCGAGACCGCCGACGCCTGACCCGTCGGTTCGGGTCCCCGACCCGATGTCGCGATCCCAGCAGACTGTGCCGTGATGGACTCGACCAACGCGCTCCCGGCCTCTCCAGTCGATCTCCATGTGCTGGAGGAGACCGAACGCTGGTTCCTGCGTCGAGGCATCCCCCACTTCATCGAGGACTACCGGGCCGACGAGGACGTCTTCACCCGCGCTGCTCCCATCCTGATGCTGGTGTTCCTGGCTGAGGTGGCGGGCGCTATCAATCTCGACTGGCGCTGGTGGCAGAACCTCGCTGCGGTGGTCGGAGGGATGATCGTGGCCTTCGGGTCGTGGGCCATGGCCAACCGACTGCGGCATAGGCGTCCGCTCCAGGCCCCCGATCAGGTCGGTTGGTGGGAGCTGTCGGTGTTCGTGCTGGTGCCTCCGCTGCTACCGCTGCTGTTCGGTGGGCAGGTCGGTGCCGCCGCGATCACGTTGCTCGGAAACCTCGTGGTGCTGGCCGTCATCTACGTGGTGACGAGCTATGGCCTCATCCCCATGACTCGTTGGGCGCTCGGGCGCACGATTCAGCAACTCGGTGCTGTCCTCGGTCTGTTCGGTCGGGCCATGCCCCTCTTGCTCTTGTTCTCGGTGGCGCTGTTCATCAACGCCGAACTGTGGGCGGTGGCCGGCGCGCTCGACCGTGCCCTGCTGGTGGTCACCGGCGGATTCTTCGTACTCCTCGGGCTGGGGTTCCTCCTGCTGCGCCTACCCGGCGAGGTGCAGTCGATCGATCACGACCTGACGTCGGATGAACTGGTGGATGCGTGTGCTCGCAGCCCGCTGGCTGAAGCCGTCACCACCGCCGACCTGTCGGACCTGTCAGCGGTCGACACCACGTTGTCTCGTCGCCAGAGCGGCAACGTGCTGCTCGTGTTGCTGTTCAGCCAGGCGGTGCAGGTGGTGCTCGTGACCATGGCCATCGGTGCGTTCTTCTTCGTTTTCGGGCTGTTGGCCATCCGACCCGAGGTGGTGGCCACCTGGGTGGGAGGCGTTGGAACCCCTGAGGCGCTGACGTCGTGGACGTGGTTCGACCGTGAGTTCGTGGTGACCGTGCCCTTGGTCCACGTGTCGGTGCTCATCGCCGTTCTGGGTGGCTTCTACTTCACCGTCTACGTGATCACCGATGCCACCTACCGTCAGGAGTTCTTCACCGAGGTGGTCGGCGAGGTCCGTCAATCGCTGGCCGTTCGCAAGGTGTACCTGGCCCTGCGTGCTGGATCTGGGGCCGAGCGGTGACGGACCGCCTCTGGGTGATCGACGGCAACAACGTGATGGGGGCCGGAGCCGACGGCTGGTGGAACGATCCGGTCTCGGCCGCAGTGCGCACTGCGCAGGCCGTGGCCGAGTGGTGTCGAGGCCACGATCAGCAGGTCACGATGGTCTTCGACGGTAAACCCGAGGCCCGGCTGAAGCAGGTGGCCGGGGGCAACCTCACCGTCGACTTCGCCACCCGGTCCGGTCGGGATGCGGCCGACGACCGCATCGTGTCCATCGTCGACGACCGCTTCTCGGACGAACCAGATCTCACCGTCGTCACCTCCGACCGAGGCCTGATCAAGCGGCTACCGCCGGGGGTCGTGGTGGAGGGAGCCGGCCAGTTCCGCCATCGCCTCGGTCTGTCCAGCGGCGGTGGTCGGAACCGCTGACCCCGGCCGTCGCACGGTCTGAACCCCGTGTGCCTACGCCGCCTATCGTGCCGGCCATGGGCTGGAAGAACCGGATCAAGCAGGCCGTCGTCGACGTGGAAGGCGTGCGGGTGGGCGTCGAGGGGCCACCCGAGTTCCGATGGTCCGACGGCACCCTGCCGGTCACCATCTCCCTGTTCGGAGGCGGCGAGCAGGATCAGATGGTCACGCAGGTCGAGGTGAAGGTCGAGCAGGTGAGCGACGAGACCATGTTCCTGTACACCCTTCCGGTGCGTCAGCCGGTACCCGTGGGGCAGACCATCCGGGCGACGATCCAGGTGCCCCTGGTGCTCGATGACCGGCCCATCGACGCCGCCGAGCTCGACCAGGTCCCCGGGTTCATGAAGGCGCTGATCCGACGGGTGGCCATGGGGAAGGTCGGCTTCACCGGACCCTGTTCTCTGAAGGTGATGACCACCTACGAGAACAACCGACGGCCCGGTGCCGCCAAGGCCAAGATCGAAGCAGTCGGCTGACACCGGGGAATCGAGGCCGGGTCGGACCTCCGCCCGTGGCCCGATCGGGGAAAGATCAGAGCGATGGCGGACATGGTTGGTCGATGGACCCAGTGAGCCGAGCAGAGCCCCTCCCTGCAGAACCGGCGTCGAAGGACCTTCAGGCCGACGACTTCCGTTCCCTGTTCGATCTGCACCTCGGCCCGGTCTGGCGCTTCGCCCGACGGCGTTGCGGCTCAGCCGATGACGCCGACGACATCGTCGCCGATACCTTCGCTGTGGCTTGGCGACGTAGAGAGGATCTCCCGCCCTCCGACGAGGTCGGCCTCTGGTTGTTCGGCGTCGCCCGTCGCGTGCTGGCGAACCAACGCCGGAGCGCGGACCGTCGAGCCCGGCTGCACCAGCGTCTGGCCACCACCGCCGTCACCGAGTCGACGGTCGGTCCGCCAGCAGACCTCGGCGCCGAGCGGGAACATCGTCTCCGCGATGCGCTCGCCCGCCTCCACCCCGACGATCGTGAACTGCTCCTCCTGCGGGCTTGGGATGGTCTGTCGGTGCCGAACATCGCCGTGTTGCTCGACTGCACACCCAATGCTGTCTCGATTCGGCTCCACCGAGCTCGAGGCCGGCTGGCAGCGCTGCTCGACGTGAAAGAACCGCCGACCTCCTGGACATCAGCAGGACGACCCACCGAACGGAAGGAGGACATGTCGTGACCGATCACCACGAGGTCGAAGTAGACCTGAGCAACGGCTCCCCAAGGGACCGGTCGCTGCTCGACGGCTTCGAAGCACTGGACCCGACCATGGATGATCCGCCGCCTGCCTCTGGGTCGAACCGCTATCTATCGATCTTGGAGCACGCCATGACCCGCACCC
>JBDTBS010000145.1:0-21094 GCA_039924035.1 Aquihabitans sp.
GATGCCGCCGCCGGCGTACAGCACGGGCCGCTCGGCCGCCAGGATCAGGGCGGCAGCCGCTTTGACCTTGTCGGGGTCGCCGACGGTGACAGGCCGGTAGCCGGGCAAGCCGGCGACCACCTCGTCGTCGGTGGGCCAGTACCACTCCATGGCGGAGCGGGGATTGGTGGGGTCGACGATGTCCTTGGGGATGTCGATCAGCACCGGGCCGGGCCGGCCAGTGGTGGCGATGTGGAACGCCTCGCGGACGATGCGGGGGATGTCGGCAGCCTCGGTGACCAAGAAGTTGTGCTTGGTGACCGACTGGGTGATGCCGGTGGTATCGGCCTCCTGGAAGGCATCGGTCCCGATGGCTGCCGTGGGGACCTGGCCCGTGATGCACACCATGGGGGTCGAGTCCATGTAGGCATTGGCCAAGGGGGTCACGATGTTGGTGGCCCCTGGTCCGCTGGTGACCATGGCCACGCCGGGCTTGCCGGTGGCCAGGGCATAGCCCTCGGCCATGTGGCCAGCACCCTGTTCGTGACGAACCAGCACGTGGCGGATCGGCGAGTCGATGATCGGGTCGTACACCGGCAAGATGGCGCCGCCGGGAAGCCCGAAGATGACCTCGACGCCCTCCATCTCGAGGGCCTTTATGAGGGCCTGTCCTCCGTTGAGTTGCATGTCGTTCCCCATGGGATCAGTGCTGCGGTTGGTTCGGTCACGAGCGCCGGTTGCAGTCTGGCCGGTGCCGCTCTGACCCCGAAAACTGCGACGACCTCCCGGTGGGGAGGTCGAGGGGCGCACGCGGTGATGAAGCTGCGTGCGCTAGGTGAGTACTACAAGGCGGGTCGACGGCTTCATCGGGGCCGAGTATCGCGCAGTCCTGCGTTGGCGGCAAGGCCATCGCCCGCCGTGGGCGATGCCACCCCTCTCCATCTTGATCCAGGTTCCCCCGATCGGGAGAGAATCGATGCTGGCCGTCGTCTGAGCGGCCTCATCTCACCCCCAAGGAGTTGCCCTCATGGCATTGCGAGACAAGTTGGCCGAACGAGCCCAGCCGTACCTGGAACCTGGCGAGCAGGTACGCCAGGCGTTCATGGGTCAGACCGGGGCCAGTCCCTACTGGGCCTTTCTGACCTGGTGGATCATGTTGTTCTCGGGCCAGTACTTCGTGTTCGTGGTGACCGACCGGGCCATCCTCGTGCTGAATGCCGCGAAGTGGCTGCCGAGCAAGATCACCGGCATCGAGGCCCGCCTACCCCGGGCCACCCAGATCGGACCGGTCTCTGGCATGTGGGGCCAGACCGAGGGTCTCGGCAAGAAGGTGTGGATCCACAAGCGGTTCCACAAGGACGTGCTGGCTGCCGACTCCGAACTGGCCGGCCATCCAAGCGTCTGACCCCGGTCGAATCGCCCGGTGCGATCGTCGAGCGACGATCGCACCGGCTGGGCATCGCCAGATAGACCACACCTGCTCGGATCCATCCCGTAGTGTCCGCCCGTGGCGACCGACCCGATCCACGGCTCCAGCGGGCCGATCATCGAGATCACCGGCGTCGCCAAGGCGTGGGGATCGGTTCAGGCATTGGCTGGCGCCACCTGTTCGATCGGCGCCGGAGTGACTGGGCTGCTCGGTTCCAACGGGGCCGGCAAGACCACCCTGCTCGGGATGATTCTCGGCCTGCACCCGCCCGACCAAGGTTCTGTGCGGGTGTTCGGGCTCGACCCGACCACCGCCGGACCCGAGGTCCGGGCCCGTGTCGGCTACTCCCCCGAGCACCACTCACTGCCGCCCGACGTGAAGGCCGTCGACTTCGTGCGCCACGTGGCCGAGGTCCACGGTCTCCCACATCGCGAAGCCACCACCCGAGCCAGCGACGCGCTCTGGCAGGTCGGACTCGGCGAAGAGCGCGGGCGCCCCATGGGGACCATGTCCACCGGGCAACGTCAACGGGTGAAGCTGGCCCAGGCCCTGGCCCACGACCCCCGCTTGGTCCTGCTCGACGAACCCACCGACGGGCTCGACCCAGTACAGCGTGATGCGATGCTGGAACTGATCCACCGGATCGGTCACGAGTTCGGCATCACCGTGCTCCTGTCGTCACATCTCCTCGAAGAGGTGGAGCGGATCTGCGACGACGCGGTGATCCTCCACGGTGGCGTCGTGGCTGCCGCCGGCTCGCTCGACGTGCTGCGGGGCAGTGGCGAAGGACTGAGCGTGGAGTTCGACGGTCCGCCCGACCTCATCGACGTTGCCCTCACTCAGATCTATGGGACCGGGGCCCAGATCCGCCCCTCGGGCCGCAGCTATCTCATCACCGGCGACGACCAACTGTTCGACACCGTCCGCGATGCGGCCGTCGATGCCGGGATCGGTATTCGTCGCCTCGGTCGACGCACCACCTCGCTCGAAGAGGTGTTCCTCGGGGTGGGCGGCGCCGCCGACCCACTCACCGATCCCCGCAACCTGGCCCACGCCGGCGTCCGTCACCCACAACCTCCTCCTTCACCACCGCCACCGGGAGGGATCCGATGAGCGACCAACCGGTGACCGGGCGAGGTGAGGCCCGGATCCTCGACCGTGGCTACCGCCGCTACGACGGGCCCCGTCGGGGCGTGGGCGGCGCCATCTCCACCCTCACCGTCCACAGCATCCAGCGAGCTCTCGGGCTGCGCCGATCGGTGTGGGCCAAGCTCCTGCCCTTCGGCGGGGTCCTCATCGCCTTCCTCCCAGCCGTGGTGTTCGTGGGGGTGGTGGCCCTCATCCCGCTGGACGACATCGGGGTGAACTTCGTGCCCGACTACGGCGACTACTACGGCTACATCATCGCCGCCATCATGGTCTTCGTTGCCCTGGTGGCCCCGGAGGTGCTGTGCACCGATCGTCGCAGCGGCATGCTCGGCGTCTACCTGGCCTCACCGCTCGACCGGGACACCTACCTGGTGGGCAAGGCCTTGGCCATCGGATTCGTGCTGTCGCTCGTGTGCATCGGACCCACCCTCCTGCTGCTGGTGGCCAACGTGCTCCAGAACCAGGGCCCAGAAGGGGCGACCGACATCGTGATCACCCTGCTGCGGGTGGTGGGGGCGGGGCTAGCGGTCACGCTGCTCTACACCTCGATCACCATGGGCATCGCCAGCCTCACCGACCGCAAGTCGGTGGCCTCGGCCAGCATCATCCTGGTCTTCCTGATCATGTTGATGGTCACTGGGATCCTGACCGCGGAAGGTGACTTCAACGGGATCAACGTGCTGTCCATCACCCTGCTCAGCCTCGACATCGCCCAGCGGATCCACGGCGAGCAGAGCTCTGTCATGCGCGACACGTCCACCGGCCTGGTCTGGTTGGCATGGGCAATATGGACCGTGGGCGGGTTCACCCTGGCCCGGGTGCGCCTCCACGCTTTGGCGGTGACCCGATGACGAACCCGGACACCAACGTGGCCCCGGTGACGGGCATGGTGGATGTCGAAGCAGCTTCGAAGTGGTTCGGTGATGTGGTGGCCGTTTCGGAGGTGTCGTTCTCCCTCGATGCCGGGGTGACGGCCATGCTCGGACCGAACGGGGCCGGCAAGTCCACCCTGCTGCGCATGGTCTGTGGGCTGACCCGTACCGACCAAGGGACGGTCCGGGTCCTTGGCCGTGACCCCCGAACCGACCTCGATGTGCGGGGCCGCATCGGTATCGCACCGCAGCAAGAAGCGGTGTTCGAGGCCCTCGATGCCCACTCGTTCGTGCGGCTGGCCGGGGTCCTGTGCGGGGTGGCCGACCCCGACGGGGCCGCCGCTAGCGCTCTGCGCCTGGTCGAGTTGGACCCCGCCGACACTCGACGGATCACCTCCTACTCGAAGGGGATGCGTCAGCGGGTGAAGCTGGCCCAGGCGTTGGTCAACGACCCTGCGGTCCTGGTACTAGACGAACCGCTCACCGGCCTCGACCCCCGCCAGCGCGGTCACATGATCGACCTGTTCGCAAAACTCGGCGAGCAGGGTCGCTGCGTGATCGTGTCGAGCCACGTGCTCGATGAGGTGGAGCGCTTCGGGTCACGGGTACTGGTGGTTGCTCAGGGCCGATTGGCGGCCAGCGGCGACTTCCGGGCCATCCGTGACCTCATGGACGACCGACCTCACCGGATCCGGGTTCGCACCGACCAGCCCCGGGAGTTGGCTGCCCGCCTGGTCGACGGGGCCGGCGTGCTCGGGGTCCGCCTCGAACCACCCAGTGCCGGCCGACCTGGTGGGGTGGTGGTGGATACCAACGATGCCGCCCGCTTCCGCACGGAGGTGGCAGTGGCCTCCCGCGACTTGTCGGCCACCCTCTGGGAGGTCACGCCGCTCGACGACGACCTCGAGAGCGTCTTCCGTTATCTGGTGCAACCATGACCGCAGCCTCGCCCGCCCCACCGATGTCCCCCAACCAGGCTCGCCCCGACACGATCACCGTGTTCCTGGCCGTCTACGGCCTGTTGCTGCGCTCCATCGCCACTCGGGGTCGGCTCATCGGCATCGGGGCCCTGGCCGGGGTCAGCCTTGTCACCGCCCTCCTGGTCAACAGCACCGACCCCTACGACTCGAGCACAGCCGCGCTCGGGTTCGTCAACGGCAACCTCAGCACGCTGCTCCCGGTCGCTGTACTCGTGTTCGGCTCGGCAGCCATCGGTGATCTGGTCGATGACGGATCGCTGGTCTACCTGTGGCTACGGCCCGTCCGCCCATCGATCCACGTCGTGGCCGCTATAGCCGCCACCCTCACCGTGGTTACCCCCTTGGTAGGGCTACCAGTGGTGCTGGCCACGGCCATGATCGACTCGGATCCCGACGTGGTGTCAGCTGCTGTGGTCGGCGGCTTGGTGGCCCTGGTGGCCTACAGCGCTCTCTTCGTGGCCGCCGGCATCCGCCTCCGACGTCCGTTGCCGTGGGGGCTGGTCTACATCCTCATCTGGGAAGGCTTCGTGGCCAGCGCGGGCGAGACGGCCGGTCGGCTGGCCATTCGTGGCTACGTCCGCTCGATCCTGTCCCAGATGACCGGACTGGAGCTGAAGCTGGCCAACGTGAATCTGGCCTCGGGCATCATCGTCCCCCTCGTGGTGGCCGTGGCTGCCGCTTTCTACGGCTCCCGCCGCCTGGCCCGCACCGACGTCGCCTGATCCTCAGCGCCTAGAAGACCCAAACCCCAAGCCCCAAAACCCAAACCCCAAGCCCCAAAACCCACGAAATTGCGTAGATTTCGGTCGTCTGACGACCAAAATCTACGCAATTTCGATTAGTCGGGGTCAGGCGGTGGCTTTTTGGTTCAGTAGGGCGGTGGCGGCCTTGCCGTCGGCTTGGCCCTTGGTGGCCTTCATGACCTTGCCCACGAAGAAGCCGGTGAGCTTGCCCCGCACCTTGGGGTCGCCGGTGCGGAACTGCTCCCACTCGGTGGGGTTGGCGGCGATGATCTCGTCGATCGCGACCTCCAGTGCCCCGGTGTCCATGGCCTCGAAGCCCTTGGCCTTGGCCACCGCGGCGGCCGTCAGCGACGGGTCGGCCACCAGTTCGGCCAGCACCTGCTTGGCCTGGGTGGCGGTGAGGTCACCGCTCACCTCCATGGCCACCAGTTCGGCCAGCCGGTCGGCGGGGAGCTCAGCTCCCCCTTCACCAGCCAGGTTCTGGGCGATGTGCACGAGCACACGCCGCGGTTCGGCACCGGCCTGGATGGCCCCGACGGCCTGATCGTCTTGACCGCGGTCGACGATGGCCACCACTGCTTCCGCGGTACCGGGTTCGCCGGTGAGATCGGCCAGGCGGGCCCGACGGGCTGCCGGCAGCATCGGCAGCGAAGCCGCGATCTCGGCCACCCATGCCGGGTCGGGATCAACGGGCACCAGGTCGGGCTCGGGGAAGTAGCGGTAGTCGTCGGCATCTTCCTTGGAGCGCATGGTGTGGGTACGGCCGTCGGTCTCGTCCCAGTGGCGGGTCTCCTGGACGACCTTGCCACCGGTGGCATGCAGGTCTGCTTGGCGCTTGGCCTCGTACTCGATGGCCCGGCCGAGCGACCGCAGCGAGTTGACGTTCTTGATCTCGCAGCGGGAGTTGAGGTCGTCGCTACCTTCGGGACGCACGGAGATGTTGGCATCGACGCGCATCGATCCCTCCTCCATCTTCCCGTCGGAGATGCCACAGGCCACGAGGATGGCCCGGAGCTCAGCCACGTATTGGCGGGCCTGTTCGGCGCTGCGCACATGGGGGCGCGACACGATCTCCAGGAGCGGCACGCCGGCGCGGTTGTGGTCGACCAGCGAGTGGACGGCACCGGTGATGCGGCCCGCGCCACCGACGTGAGTGGACTTGCCGGTGTCTTCTTCCAGGTGGGCCCGTTCGATGCCCACCACGTGGCCATCGGGCAGTTCCAGTTCGCCGGCCACCACGATGGGCAGGTCGAACTGAGAGATCTGGAAGTTCTTCGGCATGTCCGGGTAGAAGTAGTTCTTCCGACTGAAGACCGACCGGCGGACCTCGGCCCCCACGGCACACCCGAAGCGGATGGCCAGTTCGACAGCCCGCTGGTTGACCACCGGGAGCGTGCCCGGCAGACCCAGGGTGACCGGGTCGACGTTGGTGTTGGGATCGTCGCCGAAGTTGTTGGGCGCACCCGAGAACATCTTGGTGACGGTGGCCAGCTCGGCGTGGACCTCCAGGCCGCAGACCAGCTCCCAACGGGAGCCGTCGGAAGCCTCGACGACGAGGATGTCGTCACTGTCGGGGACGGTGATCGGGTTACCGAGCGAGTCGGTGGGTACCCGGGGGGAATCGGTGGCGGTGGTCATCGGTGGTCCGGTTCTCCTTGAGCCAAAGCGGGGGCGGCGGCCTCGAGGGCGACCGCGGCGCGGAACATGGTCGCTTCACCCAGCGCCGGCGCCAGTACCTGCACGCCTATGGGCAGGCCCGCGGCATCGGTTCCGAAGGGCACCGATATGGCGCAGTCGCCGGCCATGTTGGTGGCCGTGGTGCAGGTGTCGTTGAGGTACATGGTGAGCGGGTCGGCAATGGACCCGATCTCGAATGCAGTGGTCGGCGTGGTCGGCGACAGGAGCACGTCGAAGCGTTCGTAGGCGGTGGCGAAGTCTCGGCAGATGAGGGTCCGCACCTTCTGGGCCTTGCCGTAGAAGGCGTCGTAGTAGCCGGCCGACAGAGCGTAGGTACCGAGCATGATGCGTCGCTTGACCTCATCGCCGAACCCGGCAGTGCGGGTGGCCACCATCATCTCGTTGGTGGTGGGGGCATCGACCCGGAGACCGAAGCGAACTCCGTCGAAGCGAGCCAGGTTGCTAGAGGCCTCGGCCGGTCCGATCAGGTAGTAGGCCGACAGGCCGTGGGAGACAGCAGGGACCGACACCTCTTCGACCGTTGCCCCCGCGGCAGCCAGGGCCTCGGCGGCCGCCCGGACCTGGGCGATGATGTCGGGGTCGATGCCGTCACCCATGAGCTCGGTGATGATGCCGACCCGCAGCCCGGCCACTCCGTCGTCCAGGTGCTCCACCAGTCGGGGAGCCTCTTGGGGAATGGAGGTGGCATCGGCAGCATCGTGTCCGGCGATGGCTTCCAGCAGCAGGGCTGCGTCGGCCACGGTGTTGGCCAGCGGACCGACCTGGTCCAGCGACGAGGCATAGGCAATGAGCCCGTAGCGGCTGACCAGTCCGTAGGTGGGCTTCACGCCCACCACTCCACAGAAGGCCGCCGGCTGACGGATGGACCCTCCGGTATCGGTCCCGAGCGCAAGGGGCGCGAACTGGGCGGCCACCGCCGCCGCTGACCCGCCGGACGATCCACCGGGTACCCGGGTGTGGTCGACAGGGTTTCGGGTGACGCCGAACGCCGAGGTCTCGGTGCTGGACCCCATGGCGAACTCGTCGAGGTTGGTCTTGCCCACGGTGATGGCCCCGGCCGCGGCCAGCCGCTGCACCACGGTGGCGTCATAGGGCGGGATCCACCCTTCGAGCATCTTCGACGAGCACGTGGTGGCGATGCCCTTCGTGCACAGGTTGTCCTTGACGGCAATCGGCACGCCGGCCAACGGCCCGACCGGCTCGCCAGCCGCGATGGCCCGGTCGATCTCGGCGGCGGCCGCTAGGGCCGACTCCGCGGTGACCTCGTTGAAGGCATGGATGGTCGGCTCGTGCTCGGTGATGCGGGCCAGGTGGGCCTCGGTCACTTCCACGGCAGAGCGGCCGCCCGCCCGGATGGCGGCGGCGATGTCGATGGCGGACTCGGCGGTGCTCACGGTGCCTCTCCGAGGATGGTGGGTACCCGGAAGCGACCGTCTTCAGCCTGGGGCGCAGAGGCCAGGGCCTCGGCGTTCGTGAGGGTGGGGCCGACCTCGTCGGCCCGCAGCACGTTGACCAACGGGTAGGGATGAGACGTGGGGGGCACGTCGTCCAGGTCGAGCGCCTCAACGTCTTTGGCGTGTTCGAGGATGGCGGCGAGCTGGCCGGTGAAGATCTCCACCTGGGCGGCGTCGAGATCGAGCAGGGCCAGCTTGGCCACGTGGGCGACGTCGTCGCCGGTGATACGTGCGGACATAGGAAGCTGATGCTACGGCGCCGACCCAACGCTCCCGAAGCTCCCGGTCGAGGTTCTGGCGCTCACCGGGTTGTGTAGACGGGAGCGGCACTAGCCTGCGGCCCAGCCCGGGTACGAGGAACAGCCCGCTGAGAGGTGCATGTTGGTACAGGGGCCCGTCGATCAGTTCGACGCACGGGGGAAGATCGCAGCCGACAGGTGGACGCTTCCGATGACGGTGGTGGCCACGGTGGCGCTGTTCGCGTTCCACCTCTGGTCGACCCGTCACCTCACCGGGCCATCGGTGGTCTTCGACGAGAGCGGCTACCTGGGCAGCGCCCGGTGGCTGGCCGGTGGCTCCCGCTGGGACATGCCGACGTCACCGTCGTACGCGGTGGGCTATCCGGTACTGCTGGCCCCCGTGATGGCTGTGTTCCATACCGCCGATGCCCAGTGGCAGGCCGTGATGGTGGTGAACGCGGCCCTGCTGGCCTCGTTGTTCCCGTGGATGACCGTGGTCTTCCAACGGGTGCTCGGCCTGCCCCGACATCTGGCGTTGCTCGGGGCCGGGGTGGGGGCGCTGGCCCCCTGCGTGGTGGCCGCCGGCGGATCGGCCATCGCCGAGAACCTGGTGCTACCGCTGATACCGGCCACGATGTTGGCCACCTGGGCGTTGACCGAGAGCGGACGACCCCGCCGCCGGGGCTGGGTCTATGCCTTCGGCCCGCTGGTGGCCCTCCTTCTCGTCACCCACCCCCGGTTCACCTTGGTTGCCCCCGTTGGCTTGGTGGCTCTGGCCCTCGGGGTCTGGCGGGGCTCAGTGAACCGCTCGGTGGCCATCGTCAACGCTCTGCTGCTGATGGTGGTTGCTGGGGCCGGTACCGCCCTCGACCGGATGGTCCGTCACGCCCGATGGAACGAGGTGGAGTCGCTCCAGGGTGGCCCCCGAGACTGGCTCCAGTTGCTGGCGAACCTCGACGGCGTGAGGGAACTGGCCCTCACCGCGGTTGGCCAGATCTGGTACCTCGCCGCCGGTTCGCTGGGGCTATCGATGGTCGGGATCTGGTACTTGCTGGGCCGTACGACCGGTCGTTCTGAGCCACCGATCGCGTCGACGTCCACCGCACCCACGTCGAGGACCGAGGCCTTCACCAAGATCGAGACCGAAACGGAGCGGGATCGGCGCTTCGCCGTCGGCTTCCTCCTGGCCGCGGCCGCCACAGTGTTCGTCACGTCGGTGCTGTTCTTCGCCCAGAACCAGTTCCGGGCCGATCACTGGGTCTACGGACGCCACAACGACTCGTTCACGCCGCTCTGGGTGGGAGTCGGGGTGATCGCACTGGTTGGAACCGTCGGTCTGCGCCGTCGTCTGACCTGGCTGGCTGGATCGTTCGGGGTGGTTGCGGCCAGCGGACTGTTGGTCTGGGCCACCCGCGATTCGGCAGAGCTGAAGAACGAGTTCTCGGTGTTCGCGGTACCGGCCCTGAGTCGCCTGGCGGCCCACGACCCCTCCACGGTTTTCCAAGGGGCCACCGTGGTCGCAGCCGTGGCCATCTTCGTCCTCGCATCGATCGTGGCGTCGGCGGACCGATGGGATGCCCGCCCGACCAGCCACAGGGCGATGCTGCTGGTGATCCCGCTGCTGTTGGCCCCGTTCTTCGCCTGGACGGGCTACGGCACCATCGTCGGGACCGAGACGTTTCGCGACTATCTGACCGACGATTGGTCGGCCCCCCAGGAGCTAGAGCGGCTCGGCGTGACCACCTTGGAGGTGGAGGGCCGCACCGCCCGGGGCCTGCCCAGCTTGCTCTACCCGTTCGCTCTTCCCGGGGTGGACGTGACGATCTACGACGCCCAGCAGACCGAGCCCACCGGCCCCTTCGTTGTCGCCCGAGTGGATGATCCGATGCGACAGGCCTCCGGCGACCGACTCGTGCTGATCGACAGCAACCTGATGTACAACTTCTGGGACGCCGCCGAAGGCATCGGGATCTGGGTTCGGCCTGGACCCGACCACGACCGACTGGCTGCCGCTGGCCTTCTCCTGCCGGCCGAGTTCCCGACGGCGCTACCCATCGAGGCTCGCTCAGCCGATCTGGTCGTCGCCGGTGGACTCGGTGATGACGGGACGCTGCGCCTGGCTGCAGGGGCTGCGGCCGCGCTGACCGTGACCGGCCGCCACACCGGCGACCGGTCACCGTGGCCCGACGTTGCCAGCTCGGGTCCGGGCCGGGTGGAGGTGAAGGCCCGGGTGGAGCCCGATGACCGCGACGGTTCGGCGGGCATCGGGTCGGGCGGCGAGCTCGACCGATGGGTCAGGCCCGGCCAAGAGTTCACCTCTGAGGTCACCATCCGGGCCATCGGGCCACTCTTCGCCGACCTGGCCCCTGGTCGCTACACCGTCCACCTGGGCGTGGGCCAAAACGACGACGACGGCGAACTGTGGTTCGCATCCGGCGGTCCAGAGGCCTCGTTCCCGCTCGTGGTGACCTGACCGGATCAGCCGGCGGCAGTGACCTTGCGGGCGAACTCGATGGTGGCATCGATGACCATCTGACGGTCGTAGTCCATGGTGACGACGTGGTAGCTGCGGTCGGCGGTGAGACGTTCCACCGGGCCCGACACCGACTTGGCGATCAGGTCTGAGTTCTCCGGCGGCACCACGTGGTCCTGGGTGCTGGTGATCACCAGCACCGGTGAGGTGATCCGGGCCAGGCGGTCACCGAGGTTGTCGGCAGCATCGAACATGGTGAGCAAGGGCGCCAGTGGCGTATCGGCGTAGGCCGACTCCTCGACGTCGGGCATGGCGATGTCGGACGCGATGCCCGCGAACCGGTCGGCCCCGCTGGCCAGCACCTCCTTGACCGCTTCACGCATACCTTCGGGGACCGACACCACCGCGTTCATGAACACCAGCCCGGCGATGTCCTGGTGTTCGGATCCGAGCCAGGCGGTGAGGGCCCCTCCCATGGACAGCCCGACCACGACCACCTGGTCGCACCGTTCGGCCAACGCCGCGTAGCGAGCCTCGGCATGGCCGAGCCAGTCGTCCCATCGGGTCTCGATGAGGTCCTCGATGACGGTTCCGTGACCAGGCAGGCGGGGCAGATCGACGGTGAACCCGGCATCGGCCAGGCCCTCGGCCACCACTCGCATGGAACTCGGGTTGCCAGTGAAGCCGTGCAGCACCAGGACGCCGGCCCGCCCGCCTTCGTGGAACCATGGTTCGGCCCCGGGAATGACGTTGTCGGGCTGGTCGGTCATAGCTGGCTCCTGGGGACGAAGAACGCGGCGGGCGCCCCACAGGCAAGCACAACCGGGGGGCCTCTGCTCGTCAACTCGTGGCACGAGGTTCGTCCAACGGTCGTCGAAAGGCGAGTACTGCCCTTTCGTGAGCGGCAGTCCTTGACCCGCAGGTCAAGGACTGCTCCACTTGGCCCACCATGACCGATGACCGACGGCTGACCACGCAGGGCCAAGAGCGCAAGGACCAGCTCATCGACCACGCCGCGCAGCTGTTCGCGGAGCGGGGCTACGCCGAGACCCGAGTCCTCGACATCGTGCGGGCCGCGGGTGTGGCCAAGGGTCTTTTCTACTGGTACTTCGAGAACAAGGAAGCGCTGTTCCGTGAGCTGGTGGAACAGAACCGTCTGCGTCTACGGCGGGCCCAGGCCCAGGCCATAGATCCCGCGGCCGAGCCGTTGATGCGACTGCGCCAGGGCGCCGAGGCCAGCATGCGGTTCATGGCGCAGTTCTCGCATTTCTTCGCTCTGCTCGAGGTCGAGAACCTCGACAAGAGCTTCGCCGACGAACGTCGCAAGGGCACCGAGATCCACACCGACGACGTGGCCCGGGTCATTCGCGACGGCATCGACGACGGCACCATCCGCGATGAGGACCCCGACCTGTTGGCCTACGGCGTGGTCGGTACGACCGGCTACTACGGGCACTTCCACCGGACGGGTCGGGTGACCGTTCCCGTAGACGAACTGGCGGCGTTCGTCGGTCGCTTCGTGGTGTGCTCACTGGCCTCAGACGAGAACATCGCCCGTCGAGTGCTGGCCGCCCCCCTGGAGCCGGTCGCCGTCCTGGGCTGATCGGGCGATACCGCCGAGGAGCGCCAAACACCGCGGCAAGCGAAGTACAGTCCGCCCGACCCGAACGGGCATGAAAGATCTTTTAGGAGGCCCCCAGTGGCGAAGTTTCTGAGCGAAGATTGGTTGGGCAAGGCCAAGGCCATTCATGCCGAATACGAGGGCCAGGGTGGCGCTCCGCCTCCAATGCGCATGAACCTGATCATCACCGAGGTTCCCAGCGATGTCAGCGATGCCCCCATCGATGCTCACATGAATACCAGCGAGGGGAACCTGGACATGGACCTCGGCCACATCGATCCGTCCGACCTCACCGTCACCCTCGAGTACGAGACGGCCAAGGCCATCCTGGTCGAGGCCAACCCACAGGCCGGAATGCAGGCCTTCATGGGCGGCAAGATCAAGGTGCAAGGCGACATGACCAAGCTCATGGCCATGCAGACCGTGAACCCAGATCCCAAGGCCAAGGAAATGGCCGAGCGGCTCAATGCCATAACCGACTGACGGTCACCACCCCAGCGGGCGGGTGGCGTCAGCACCCAGCTATCTGGGCGACGCGAATCAGGACGAGGCTGCCGGTTCGGCCACGGACAGCGTGGTCGTGTCGTCGACCGGTTCGCCCTTGTCTCTTGATGGTCGACGCCGGCGTTGTGAGGCGATCTGGGTGGCCATCGCCACCCCGACGAGGGCCAGTGCACCACCGGTGAGATAGCCCCACGGGTAGCTGGAAACCAGACCGACGGCATCTATGCGTGACTGCTGCACGCTCTGCATGGCCGTGATGCCGAACACCACCCCCACCTGGGTGGTCATCTGCTGGGCCGCCCCGGCGATCCCATAGTCCTTGGCATCCACCGAAGTGGTCACCGAAGCCGACAGCGGCGGCATGGCCAGTCCCATGCCCACTCCGGCCAACGCCAGGGCAGCCATGATCGTCACCTCCATGGATGCGGCATCGAAGGTGGCCATCCAACCGAGCGCGGTAGCCACGAGAACTGCTCCCAACGTGGCTGCCTGACGGGCTCCGAGACGCCTCGACACGGTCCCGGCCATGGTTCCAGCCAGGGCAAAGGCCAGGGGCCGGGAGATGCTGATCAGGCCGGTGCGAGTTTCGGTGAAACCCAGGACGTTCTGCAGGTACAGCGGGGTGAGGATGAACGAACCCATGTAGGCCGCGTTCAGCAACCCCTGGGTGGCGATGGAAAAGCTGAACCCCCGGCGTTTCAAGTAGTGGAGGGGCAGGAGCGGGTTGACGGCCCGTCGCTCCACGCGAACGAACCCCATCAGGGCCACGGGGCTGATCAGCGCTGCACCCCACACCACTGGGCTCGACCATCCGAGCCGGGGGGCTTCACTGAGAGCGAAGAGCACAGGAGTGACCGACAGGGCCACCAGAGCTGCTCCGGCGAGGTCGAAGCGACCGGCGGTGTGTCGAGGCGTCTCAGGGAACAGCCGCCAGGCCAGCACCAGGGCCAACAGCGTCAGCGGGATCTGGGCCACGAAGATCATCCGCCATCCAAAGGCCTCCACCAACGGTCCGCCAGCCACCACGCCGATGACGGGAGCTCCGGCGCCGACCATGGACCAGAAGCCGAGGGCCTTGACCCGCTCGTGGCGGGGGAAGATTCGCGAGATCACCGCGAAGGAGGCCGGACCGGTGGCCGCCCCCTCGATGGCCCCGAGCGTCCGAAAAGCGATGAGCGAACCTGCGCTCCAGGCCGCGGCCGACAACCCGGCCATGACCGCGGCCCCGAACAGGCCCCACAGGAACAGGCGGCGATGGCCGAGGCGGTCTCCCAGCTTCCCGACAAGGGGCCCAACGACCCCGAAGGCCAGCATGGGCCCGGTGACCACCCAGGTCATGGAGGGTTCGCTGGTACCCAGTTCGTCGGCGATGCGGTGGATGGACACGGCCAGGATCGTGATGGTGACGTTGACCGAGAACAGCCCGAACAGGACGGTGGCCAGGATCAACCACCGGTTGTCGGGCCCGACCTCCATCTCGGCGTCGTCCGCCCCCACACCGATCGTCACGCGGACACGATACTTGACCCGCGGGTCAAGTACTCAGCCCGCAGTGTCACCGCGGTCACTTCAGGACGATGTCGACCGTGCTGCCCTTCTTCACCTCGGTGCCGGCCGCCGGCTTCGTGGTCGGCTTCCCGTCGACCGAACCGCTCACCGAAGAATTGGGTTTGAGCCCAGCAGAGCGGAGGATGGCGGCGGCCTCGGCCGGGGTCTTGGCCGAGGCAACGCTCGGGACCTTCACCGTCTCGGGGCCCTGGGATACCTCGATGGTCACGGTGTCGCCGCGGGGCACCGTGGTTCCACCGGCCGGGGCCTGCGAGACCACGGTGCCTTCCTTGACGTCGTCGTTGTACTGGCGGTTGACCGCCACCTTCAGGCCCTCATCGGAGATGAGCGATGTGGCCTCTTCTTCGCTACGGCCGGCCAACCCACCGGGGACGGTGCGAGGCCGAGGCCCGTCGGAGACGATCAGCCCGATGGTGCTCCCCCGCTCCATCTCACCGGGTGTGCCATCGACGTACTGGATGAGCGACCCCTTGGCGATCTTCTCGTCGTAGGCACTGCCATCGACGGTCACCACGAACCCGGCCTCGGTGAACGCGGCCTCCACGTCTTCGAGCGACTCCCCCACCAGGCCCTGCGGGATGGCGAGGATCTCTTGGCCTTCAGACACGGTGAGCACCACCGTCCGGCCCTTGGGCAACCGGGAGCCGGCTCCTGGGGTCACCTCCAGCACCTCACCGACCTGGGTGTCGTTGCGGCGAGCGAGCTTCACCTCGACCTCCCAACCGGCGGCGCCGAGCACCTGTTCGGCATCTTCTTGTTGGCTCCCGACCAGCCCGGGGACCGGGAGATCTATGACTCGCACCGGCTCCTTGGCTGGCGGTTCGTAGGTGAGGGCAGCAACCGCTCCGCCGGCCCCCACGAGCAATAGCAACACGAGCACCACCCATGGCCACCGGCGCCGACGACGACCCTCGGGGGCTTCAGCATCGGGCGGCTCGTATGGCGGCGCCGCGGACATGGGGTCGTCGAGCACGGGCACCGTGGCGGTGCCGGCTGCGACCGGGGAACCCAACACAACGGTGGCATCGGGGTCGACGACCCGATCGACAGGGTCGGGGCCGGGGGCCTCCAGATCGGACCAGGACGGGTCGTCGTGGACCGGCACGACCACGGGAACGGTCTCCCCGGTCGGTTCGTCGGACGAAAAGTCGGGATCGTTGGCGGGGTCGTCGGCCTGTTCGTCGTCGGCCACAGCCTCATCCACCACGATCCGCTCCTCGGCGGGCTCGGGATCTATCCCCGTGTCCATCGAAGCGATCCCGCCCGGGCCGTCGGACACAACAGCGGCGGCACCGGCCACCGCCGCGAAGGGCATCAGCGGTTCGGCCTGGTTGACCCAGTCGGGCGGATCGAGGTCGAGGTCGTCGGACCGGAGGTCGGCCTCTGGTTCGGGTTGGATCGACGTGGTGGGGGCATGGATGGTGGGGTCGATGTCGGCCGCCGGTTCCCCCGAAGCCAGCAGGGCTCCGGCCAACGGCAGCAACTCCGGCTTGGGCAGGGCCTTGGCCGCCCGCAGCAACCCGGTGGCCAAGGCCCGGGCGTCGATGCGCTCGTCGGGATCGTGACGCCCGGCTCGGGCGAGCACGTCTCGCAAGGCCTCGAGTTCGTCGGGGACCTCCAGGTCTCGATCCACGCGGGCCATGAGGGTACCGAGGGTGGTATCGGTGGCGAACGGCACCTGGCCGGTGACTGCCTCAACCAGCACCAAGGCCAGGGAGTACACGTCGGAGCGGCCTGAGAGCTTCTCGCCCTTGGCCTGTTCGGGCGACGCATAGCGGGCCGTACCGAGGATGGCACCCTGCGGCTCGGTCCAGGCGGCCTCGGCCAGGGCCCGGGCCAGTCCGAAGTCGGCGATGCGCAGGCGTTGGTCGTCGCCGAACAGCAGGTTGGCCGGTTTGATGTCCCGGTGGACGAAGCCCCGTCGATGGGCGTAGTCGAGAGCGCGGGCTGCTTCCAGTCCCACATTGAGAGCCTGCGACGGGGTGAGCAGGTTGCCGCCGTCGAGCAGGGCCCGCAGACTGCCACCGGCCAGGTACTCGGTGACGATGAAGGCTGTGTCTTCGTCGCCCCAGTCGTATACGGCCATGACGTTGGGGTGGCTGAGGGCGGCGGCGGCCCGGGCCTCGGCCCGGAATCGACGCAGGAACTCCATGTCTCCGGCCAGCGCGTCGTGGAGCATCTTGACCGCTACCCGGCGACGAAGACGCACGTCATCGGCCAGGAACACCTGGGCTGAGGCTCCCAGGCCGATGGGCGCGACGAGGCGGTACCGCCCCCCGAGCACCCGTCCTATCTCTGCAGTCATTCGGGGATTGGCCACAGGGCGAGGGTACCGCCCGGCCGGACCCGATCCGGGGACGGCCCCCGGACGTATCGCCCGGGGGCGACCGATGGTGGCGATCGCTCCGGCGAACGGCAGACTGACCAGCAATGGTCTCCGAAGACGACACCCCGTCGGCCGCTGGCACCACAGCAGGCCTCGATGCCGACACCGAGTCGACGCCTACCGAACCGGTGATCCGGCCCTACCCCGGTCGGGTCCCTTCGCAAGCCCCTGCTGTTGTGTGGGGTCGCCGGATCGGCATCACCGCTCTCCTACTGCTAGCGGTGTTCATCCTGGTCAAGGGCACGCAGAAGGCCGAGACAGGGCTCGACGTGATCGACCGTGATCCGGTGATCGTGACCCAGTCACCGCTCCCGGGTTCCATCGTGCTGCACCAGACCGAGCTCGGCGTGGAGTTGGCGCTCGGTTACGACGGTCAACTGGTGGTGAACGGAATAGAGATCCCCGAGGGTGAGCTACTAGGGGCCGTCGACCCGGCCACGCTCACCCCCGAAGAACTGGCGGAGTTCGGGGTTCGCCCGAATGGACGCAACCGGATCTTCTTCGATCCCGGGCCCGGCAAGGTCATCGCCGAGCTCCCCCAGGGCACCAACAACGTCACGGTGAACTACCACCAAGATCGCCAACCGGGCGTAGGCCAAGGTTCGGTGAGCTGGACGTTTACCGTCCAGTAGCAACCTTCAGGTGGGAATCTCCCCCGAGGCCAACAGCGTCTCGAACTGGTCGGCATCGAGGATGGGGATGCCCAACGTCTCGGCCTTGGTGACCTTGGAGGCCCCAGGGCTCTCCCCCACCACGAGTGCGGTGGTCTTCTTCGAGACGGAACCGGGCGACTTCCCACCCCGACTGGTGACAGCTTCCTCTGCCGTCTCTCGGGTGTAGCCGGGTAGCCCGCCGCTGATCACGATGGTCTTGCCCAACAGGACCTGGGGCTCGGTGGACATCTCCGGTCCTTCGAGGTTGAGCCCGGCTTCGTCGAGGCGACGCAGCAGATCCCGGTGATCGGGTTGGGCCAACCAACCGTGCACCGACTCGGCGATTACCGAACCAACGCCGTCGACCGCAGCCATGGCATCGACGGACGCATCCATGATGGCGTGGAGATGACCGAAGGCCCCGGCCAGGGCCTGGGAACCCGCCGGCCCCAGATGTCGGATGTTCAGGCCCACCAAGAGATTGGCCAGCGGCCGGTCCCGGGTGGCGTCGATGGCAGCCTGCAGGTTGGCCACGCCATCTTCGGCCAGACCACCGAGCGTGGCGGCCATGGACCGAAGCCGGTTGGGCTCCACCTTGAGGTCGGCCACCAGTTCGCCGTCGAGTTCGGCATCGGTCTCTGGGGGCCGGGTGGTGGCCACATCGGTGGCATCGACCACATCCCAGGTTGCCTTGGCATCGCCGACGCGATCGCGGGCCGCAGCCAGCGCGGCCGCCGACCAAGCGGTGACGACCGTGCGCTGGCGAGCCAGCCGGTCCCAGTCGATGGAGTAGATGTCGGCCACGTCGGCGATCAGCCCCAGCTCCAGGAACAGTTGGATGCGCTGCTCGCCGAAGCCATCTATGTCCATCGACCCGCGCCCGGCGAAGTGCTCGATGTGCCCGGCGACCTTGAACGGGCACAGCGGATCGGGGCAACGGGTGTCGCTCTCACCTTCCGGACGGACCAGTTCCACCGGCCGCGAAGACGGGCACACCTTGGGGAACTCCCAGAGCGGCCGGTCGAAGTGCTGGTCGTCGGCCACCGGACCCACCACCTCGGGGATCACGTCGCCGGCCCGCCGGACGATCACCGTGTCTCCCACCCGAACATCCTTGGCCCGGACCTGATCCTCGTTGTGGAGGGTGGCGTGGGTGACGGTCACCCCGCCCACGAACACCGGGGCCAGCACCGCGTAGGGCGTGACCCGGCCGGTGCGGCCGACCGAGACCTCGATGGCCAGCAGTTCGGTGGTGCGCTCCTCGGGCGGAAACTTGTAGGCAATGGCCCAGCGCGGTGCCCGTGACGTGAAGCCCAGGAGATCCTGGCGGGCCAGGTCGTCGACCTTCACGACCACGCCGTCGATCTCATAGGGCAGTTCGTGGCGGTTCTCCTGCCAGTGCTCGCAGAAGGCGGCCACATCAGAGGCCGAAGCCAGCACCCGACGCTCCGGGTTGATGGCGAATCCCCATTCCGCCAGCTGCTTCAACGTCTGCTCCTGGCCGGTGAAGGTGACTTCGTCACTCATCTCACCGAGTTGGTAGCACCACATGGACAGCTCACGACTGGCGGTGACGGCCGCGTTCTTCTGGCGCAGGGAGCCAGCCGCGGCGTTGCGGGGGTTGACCGCCACCGGGCTCGGTTTGCGACCCGCTTCGATGCGAACCCGACTCTCTTCTTGCTGACGGGCCTGGAGGCGGGCAAAAGCCGACTGGGACATGTAGACCTCGCCCCGCACCTCCAACACCGCCGGCGCTCCTTCCGGCAGGCGTTTGGGGATGTCGGCGATGGTGGCCACGTTGGCGGTGACGTCTTCGCCAGTTCGGCCGTCGCCTCGGGTGGCGCCCTGCACGAGGACACCGCCCTCGTAGCGCAACGAGATGGCCACGCCGTCGATCTTCAGCTCGCAGCAGTAGCCCACCGGATCGTCGACCAACGGTTCGTCGCCGTCCTCGTCGCCATCATCGTCATCGGAGCCTTCGTCGTCATAGGCGAAAGGCAGGGCATCTACGGCGGCCGATGCCGCGGCCTTGGCCAACCGTCGGGCCACCCGTTCCCCCCACGCCACCAGTTCCTCGGCAGAGAACGCATTGTCGAGCGACATCATCGGCTCTCGATGCACCACCGGCGAGAACGTGGCCGACGGTGCTGCCCCCACCTCGGCGGTGGGGCTGGCCTCCTGGCTCAGCGCTGGGTGTTCGGCCTCTAGCTCACGTAGGGCTCGAACGAGATCGTCGTAGTCGGCATCGGAGATGGTGGGGGCATCTTCGGTGTGATAGCGCAGGTCGTGGCCTTCGATCTCCGCTCTGAGGCCTTCGACCCGCGCTCGGGTCTCGTCGGATACTGTCCCGGCTGCTGCATCGTCTCTGCCACTGGTCATCGCCGGGCATCTTACCGACGGCCCCTGACCGGCGATCAGACACGAGGCCCCTTCTACCCGATGAACCATCCCTCGCGGGTGATGGGTCAAAAGCCTCAAGAAGATGGCGATCCGGCCGATGGTTCGTGACCGAGTGACCTGCTCGGCTTTCGCACCTGATCTCGAGGGGCCTGGAACACCTATGACGCTGAACGGCACGCTGGAGGACTTCTCGCCCGCCGGCATCCTCAAGGTCCTATCGGCCGACGGCCGCACCGGCGCGGTGCGCTTCGGCGGACCCCACGGTTGCACTGTCTACCTACACCGCGGCCAGCTCTACTTTGCCCGCGACGAAGGTACCGACCAGGCCCTGGCCACGGCCCTCGTCCGACCCGGACGGCTGACCGCCGACGACTGGGGTCGGGCCATCGAAGCCTCCGGCGACCGACCCATGGTCGGCGAGCTCCTGGTGCGCGACGGAGCCATCCACCCAGACCTGCTGGCCTCGGTGGTTCTATCGGTCGTCTACGACCCGCTGATCAACCTGTTCCGCGACGGCAGCGGCGAGTTCGACTTCGAACCCGACACCGTGCACTGGCTCGGCCCGTTCCGCGCTTTCCCGGTGGATGCCATCGTGGGCGAGGTCCGCAAGCGGGTCCGCGAGGTCGACGAGTGGTCCGGCACCATTCCCAGCCTCGACGTGTGGGTGGAATCCAGCCGCACGCTGCCTGGCCATGCCGCGCAGGTGACCATCCTGCGAGAAGACTGGGAACTGGTCACCGCCCTGTCGGGTCCCCGCACCATCGCCGACCTGGCCTTGGAACTGGGCCGCGGTGGCTATTCCACGGCCCGAGTGGTCCATCGCCTCGAACATGCTGGTCTCGTCCAGGTCGTGTCGACCGACGATGAGGCCGACGTGGTCCCCATTCGCCGATCGGTCGAACCGGAGACTCCGGTCCTGGACGCCGAAGACGATGCCCTCCTCCA
>JBDTBS010000146.1:0-9065 GCA_039924035.1 Aquihabitans sp.
GTCGAGAAGACCCCGAACGCGTGCTTGGACAGGTAGCCCCCGTTGCCGGTCACGAGGCCGACGGAGCCCTCGTCGGCCCTCAGCACGTCGGCCATGGTGGCGATGGAGTGGGACACGTAGTTGTTCCATGGTCCGCCAGCGAACGACAGGCCACCGGTGACGGTGAGTTGCCGGTCGGAGCCGAGGCCCAGTTCCTTCGCCGCGATCTGCACGGCGCTCGGGAAGCAGGAGTACACGTCGATGTGGGCCAGGTCGTCGACATCTACGCCGGCCAGTTCGAGGGCGGTGCCGCCGGCGAGGCGGATGGCCGGAGCCTCGGCCAGATCCCAACGGTTCGACACGAACCAGTGCTCGTGGGCCTCGGCGCCCGACCACGGAAACACCCATCGGTCACTCGAGATGCCCAGTGAGCGGGCCTTGTCCACCGAACACATCACGAACGCCGCGGCCTGCTCGACGGCATTGTTGGCGTTCATCACCTTCGTGTACGGGAAGCCCACCATCCGGTTGTCGGGGGTGGCCTCACGCACCTGAGCGGGTGAGTAGGCCCGACGGATCCAGGCATGGGGGTTGGCCGCGGCCACCTCGCTGAAGCCAGCCCACAATTGGCCCAGACGGTCCCGGTGCTCATCTATCGTCCAGCCCTCGGCCGCCCGCAGGGCGTTCTCGAACAGGGGATAGAACTCGATGGGCATGAACACCCGTCGGCTCAGCTCATTGGGGTGGATGAGCTTCTCGTGGTTGGTTACCCGTTCGGTGGGTTGCAGGTCGGGGTCCTGGGTCGACCAGTGGCCGGCGGCCTTGGCCCCGGTGCGACTGCGCCATGCTTCGGCCCCGCCAATCAGCCACACGTCGGACTGGCCGGCCAGGATCTCGCCGGCGGCCCGGTTGGCCAGCGATTGCGGGTAGTTGCCGCCTTCGTCGGTTTCGATCGTCCGGCGGGTGGTGATCCCGAGGTCGGCCGCCACCAGCGCGCCTGGGTCGGAGTAGCGGTTCGAGAAGATGCGCACCACGGCGACGGTGTCGATGGCATCGAGCAGCCGGTCACTTCCGCTATCGACGGCCGCCAGTCGGGCGGCCTCGGCCATGAGCGTGGTGGGCTCAGCAGCAGTTGCGGGATCGTCGACTCGCTGTTCGAGTTGGCCGACGGCGACGATCACCGGTGTCCGGGGGTCGAGGGTGGCTGTCGGGTCGGTCATCGGCGGGCTCCTGGGGATGGCACGATCGACAGTCAACGGCCATCTTGACCCTCGGGTCAAGATCGGTCCGGCAGGTGGGGCCACCTACAATCCGCACCATCGACGTCGCGTTCACCTGCACGGGCAACATCTGCCGCTCCCCCATGGCCGAGGCGCTGCTGCGCCAGCGCCTGGCCGAGCGCGCCCCGTCGGTGTCGATCGGGTCGGTGGGCCAGTTGTTCGATGGACGGTCCGCTGAGGACGGAGCGGTGCACGCCATGAAGCAACGAGGCATCGACCTCACCGCACATCGCAGCCGCGTCCAGACCCTCGATCTGCTGGCTGATACCTCGCTCATTCTCACCATGGAGCGAATGCACGTGCGAGAGATTGCGATGCTCAGCCCTGAACTGTTCGGGCGCACCTTCACGCTGCCCGAGTTCGTAGGCCTCGCCACGGAGACCGGTCCTCGGCCTTCAAACGAGCCGTTGCGCACGTGGGTCGAACGGGTCGGCGCCGACCGGAACCCCATGGATCAGCTCTCGTCAGACCCGAAGGCGGAGGTGGCCGACCCCATGGGACGATCGCGTCGGGCGTTCAAGGCCTGTGCGACCGAGCTCGACGACCATCTCGCCCGTCTGGCCGACCTGGCCTGGCCCCTCAGCCCAACCCAACCCGACCTCGCGGTCACAACCATCGGAGAACCCCATGCGGATCGCCATCGGCGCTGACCACGCTGGCTTCGACCTCAAAACCCACCTCGTAACGGTGCTGACCAGCCTCGGCCACACCGTGTGCGATGTCGGAACCGATGGCCCCGAGTCGGTCGACTACCCGGCCTACTGCGCGGCTGTCGGCCGGGCTGTGGTGCGCGGTGATGCCGAGCGAGGCATCGTGCTCGGCGGGTCTGGGCAGGGTGAGCAGATGGCCGCCAACAAGGTTGCCGGCGTCCGGGCTGCGCTGTGCAACGACCTGTTCACCGCCCGCATGGCCCGAGAGCACAACGATGCCAACGTGCTGTCCATGGGTGGACGCATCGTGGCCCCCGGACTGGCCGATGAGATCGTCATCGCCTTCCTGCAGACGCCGTACCAGGGTGGCCGTCACCAGCGCCGGGTCGACCAACTCAGCGAGATCGGCGTCCGCGGCCATGATGGCGAGGACCTCGATACGTACCTCGACTCACTCGCGCCCGGCATCACTGCCCGCGCCACCTGCAACGACCAAGGAGCTTCTCGATGACCTGGCCCACTTCTCGTGACACCGAACTGTTCGACATCATCAACGACGAACGGGATCGTCAGAACAAGACGGTCCAGCTGATCGCCTCGGAGAACTTCGCGTCGCCCGACGTCATGGAAGCCACTGGTTCCGTGCTCACCAACAAGTACAGCGAGGGCTACCCGGGTAAGCGCTACTACGGCGGCAACGAGGTCATCGACCGGGCCGAAGATCTGGCCCGCGACCGGGTCAAGGCTCTGTTCGGTGCCGAGCACGCCAACGTGCAGCCCCACTCGGGGGCCAACGCCAACATGGCCGTGTACCTCGGCCTGCTGAAGCCCGGCGACACGGTGCTCGGCCTGCGTCTGGACCAGGGCGGTCACCTCACCCATGGGTCGCCGGTCAACGCCAGCGGGATCCTCTACAACTTCGTGTCCTACGGCGTCACCGAATCCGACGAGCGCATCGACTTCGATCAGGTCCGGGACCAAGCTAAAGCCCACCGTCCGAAGATGATCGTGGCCGGAGCAACCGCCTACCCCCGGATCATCGACCCGGCCCCGTTCCGTGAGATCGCCGACGAGGTGGGGGCCCTGTTCATGTTCGATGCTGCCCACATCGCCGGGCTCATCGCCGGAGGTGTGCACCCCAACCCGGTGGGCGTGGCCGATGTGGTCACCTTCACCACTCACAAGACCCTGCGCGGTCCGCGTGGTGGCTGCATCCTCACCACCGAAGAGCACGCCAAGGCCATAGACAAGGCCGTGTTCCCCGGGCTCCAGGGCGGCCCGCTCGATCATGTGATCGCGGCCAAGGCCGTGGCCTTCCGCGAAGCTGCCGCTCCCGAGTTCAGCGACTACGCAAGGGCCGTCGTGGCCAACAGCGAAGCCCTGGCCGAAGCACTGGCCAGCCACGGGTTCCGTCTGGTCTCGGGGGGAACCGACAACCACCTGATGCTGGTGGACCTGCGCAGTTTCGACGCCGAGCTTTCCGGCAAGAAGGCCCGCTTGGTCCTCGACCGTGCTGGTATCAGCCTCAACGAGAACACCGTGCCCGACGACCCCCGCCCGCCCTACATCACCTCGGGGCTACGGATCGGTACGCCAGCGGTCACCACGCAGGGCATGGGCGCTCGCGAGATGCGCGAGATCGCCTTCCAGATCCACCGGGTGCTCACCAATCGTGAAGACGAAGCCGTCATCGCCGACACCCGCCAGGCCGTGGCCGCCCTCTGTGCGAAGTTCGAGCCCTATCCCTCCGCCGGCTGATCCGGTGACCGCCGGACCGTCGGTCGAGCTGAACACCTGATGCCCACCACCTCGGCGTACGTCCTGGTGTTCGGGGTGGCCATCGCGTCCACGTTCGCGGTCACGCCGCTGATCCAACGTCTGGCCACCCGCTTCGGCGTGGTGGCCATGCCGACCGAACGGGCCGTCCACACCAAACCGATGCCGTATCTGGGCGGCGTCGCCCTGCTCGTCGGCTTTCTGGCCGCGATGGGCACTGCCTACGTGTCGGGCCAGTTCGATGCGCTGTTCGACGGCTCCTCCACTGCCATTGGTGTGGCCGCCGGCGCCATCATCTTGTGCGCGGTGGGCACGCTCGACGACGTCCGCGATGTGTCGGCCCCGGCCAAGACGGCCGGGTTGGTGTTGGGCGGGTCGGTGATGTTCCTGCTCGGCGTGCAGTTGCTCTACTTCCGCTTCCCGTTCGTCGACGGCCTGATCGTCCTCGGCCCCGACCTGGCGCCACTCATCTCGGTGCTGTGGGTGCTGGGCATGGCCAATGCCGTCAACCTCATCGATGGGCTCGACGGTCTGGCCGCCGGGATCGTGGCCATCGCCGCCGGTTCCTTCTTCCTCTACGGCCACCGCCTGGCTACCGGCTCGGCCCCGGTGCTGGCCACCGACAACCCGAGCCCGTTGATCGCAGTGGTCGTGGCCGGCATCTGTCTGGGCTTCCTGCCTCACAACTTCAACCCGGCCCGCATATTCATGGGTGACGGGGGAGCGCTCATGCTCGGTGGGTTGATGGCAGCCTCCACCATGCTCGTGGGCGGACAGACCAACGTCGAGGTATCGGGGCAGGTGTACTTCTTCTTCGCCCCGCTGTTCATCCCGTTCTTCGTGATGGGCGTCCCCATCTTCGATACCGCGTTCGCCATCTTCCGTCGGGCCCGCAACCGTTCCGGAATCGGTGAGGCCGACAAGGACCACCTCCACCACCGGCTGATGCGGCTCGGTCACGGCCACCGACGCAGCGTGGTGATCTTGTGGTTGTGGACGGCGCTGCTGTCGATCTTCGTGCTCTACCCGGTGTACACGAACGAGGGCGACGGGCTGGTGCCCATAGCGGTTGGAGCCCTGGTCCTCGTTCTGCTCACCTTCTTCCAGCCCAACCGCATGCGGGTGCGACGCGAGGATCAGGCCGCGGAGGCCGAAGCTCGGGCTGTGGCCGTCAGGTCTGCGGGGTCCGATGCCGAAGGTTCCGAGGTCGGGCCGCCCGACGGGTGAACAACCTGTGCAGGATTTGCACGAACGGAGGACCGATCGTAGATTGCGCTTCTATTCACAAAGTCCTCGGGCAGCCCCACAAGGTACCCACGATCGATGCAGGACCAAGGTAAACCCCCTCTCATGGACCGATCTGTTCGCCAGAAGCTGAACCGAGGCTACGCCGACGGAATGTCGCGTGGTATCGAGATCGCACTGGTTCCTGTCGTGTTCGGTGGCATCGGCTGGCTTCTCGACCGCCAGTTCGGGACCTCACCCCTTTTCACCCTCGGCTTCATCGTGTTCGCCTTCATCGGCACCATGATCAAGCTCTGGATCGGCTACGACGCAGACATGCGCCGTGAAGAGGCCGACGCCATCTGGAACCGGGGCAAGAACCCGTCCACGGTCACGCCAGCGGGGGAGCACCAGTGACCATGACCCAGGAACCCTCAATCTACGTCCGAGACACTGGGCCTGCCGTCGAGCAGGAGGTGGCTGCTGGCATCGTCCGTCACGGTCTGATCGCTCTGCCGGTGGCTGTCGCCTTGGGAGCAGCCGGTTGGGGCATCGACGGTGCCCTGTCGGTGGCTTTCGCCGGCGGTCTCATCATTGCCAACTTCTGGGTGGCGGCGACCATGCTCGCCTGGGCCGCCCGTACATCGCTGAGTCTGCTCATGGGGGTGTCGCTCTTCGGCTTCCTCGTGCGACTCGGTGCTATCGTCGCCGCCGTTCTGGCTGTGCGTCACATGAGCTGGGTGGCCCCTGTGCCGCTCGGCGCCACGCTCATAATCGCGCACCTCGGCCTCCTGTTCTGGGAAGCCCGGTTCGTGTCCGCCTCGCTCGCCTTCCCCGGCCTCAAGCCTGGATCTGAGGAGAAATAGCCCGTGCTGGCTCTGGAGTTTCCGCCCCTAACCCACGTCGTCCGCTGGCCTGCCATGGTTGGCGAAGGCGAGTGGTGGGCATTCAACAAGGTTGCGTTGGTCTGTGTGATCGCCGCCGCCCTCACTTATCTCTTCTTCATTCTTGGCAACAAGAAGCAGATGGTGCCGACCCGCATGCAGAGCGTCGCTGAGCTCTCGGTGGAGTTCATCGAAGACGGCATCGTCAAGGAGAACATCGGGCCGAACGCCACGGCGTGGACCCCGGTCCTGATGGCCACCTTCTTCTTCGTGCTCTTCACCAACATCTTCGAGATCATTCCGGTCTTCCAGATGCCGGCCTCGGCCCAGATCGCCGTGCCGATGATGCTCGCAGTGTTCGCCTTCTTCTGTTACGTCGGCGCCGGGATCAAGGCCCACGGGCCCCTCGGCTACTTGAAGGCCACCCTCTTCCCGCCCGGTCTGCCGATCGTGCTCTACGTCCTCATCACGCCCATCGAGTTCGTGTCGGCCTTCCTGGTCCGGCCCTTCTCGCTCATGGTGCGTCTGTTCGCCAACCTGCTGGCCGGCCACATGTTGCTGGTCACCTTCGCCACGTTGTCGGCTGCCCTGTTCACGAAGAACTTCACAGCGGTGTTCCTACCGCTGCCCGCGTTCGCGGTGATCTTCTTCGTGGCCTTCGAGATCCTGGTCTCGGTCCTTCAGGCCTACGTGTTCACACTGCTTCTTGCTGTGTACATCGGCCTGTCGGTCTCCACCGACCACTGATCTCCCCGCAATCCACCAAACCCACGCAATACCGATGAAAGACAAGAAAGGCCTCACCAAATGAACGCACTCGTCCTGGCCCAGCAGGCCGCTGAAGCTGCAGGCGTCACCAACAAGGGTTGGGCCGCTCTCGGCTACGGCGTCGGAGCCCTCGGCCCCGGCATCGGCATCGGTTATCTCGTGGGCCAGTCGGTCCAGGCCATGGCCCGCCAGCCCGAAGCCGCGGGCATGGTGCGCACCACCATGTTCCTCGGTATCGCCTTCGTGGAAGCCCTCGCCCTCATCGGGTTCGTGGTCTTCTTCCTCGCCGGCTCCTGAGCAGGGGGACCACATGAAAAACCTCCGTCTGCTCTTAGCAGCGGTCGCCATCCTGGTGATCGGTCTCTTCGGCTTCGGGCGTCCCGCGTCCGCCGAAGGTGACCTGTCCCACGCCGACACCCTCTGCATCGAGCAGTTGGAAGCCGGCAAGGGGATCGACAGCTGCCAGAAGGCTCCCAACCCACTACTCCCTGAGCTGCCCGAAATCATCTGGGGCACCTTCGGCTTCGTCGTGGTCATGTTCGGCATGTGGAAGTTCGCACTACCGGCCATGAAGACCACGCTCGACGCACGCGCCGAGAAGATCCGTGGCGACATCGACTCCGCTGAGACCCAGAAGGCCGAGGCCTCCGAAATCCTCGCCGAGTACAAAGCTCAGCTCACCGATGCCCGCAACGAATCGGCCCGCATCATCGAGGAAGCCCGTCAGACGGCCGACGAGATGAAGCAGCAACTCGCAGTGAAGGCCCAGGCCGACATCGCTGAGATGCGCACCCAGGCTGCTTCCGACATCGAGTCGGCCAAGTCTCAGGCCATTGCCGACCTTCGTGGCGAGGTGGCCGCACTGGCCATCGGTGCCGCTGAGCAGATCGTGCAGCGCAACCTCGACCAGGAGACCAACGTCGCCCTGGTGGAGGCCTACATCAACCAGGTCGGAGCGAAGAACTGATGGCCAACGACCGCACCACGGCGTACGCCGAGGCACTCTTTGCGGTCGCGCGTGCCGAAGGCCCGCTGGCCGAGATCGAAGACGAACTGTTCCGAGTGGCGCAGGTGGTCAAGGGCAACGACGAGCTTCGTGACAAGCTCGCCGATCCCAACATCCCTGTCGCCATGCGGCAGCAGGTCATAGTCGACCTTCTCGACGGCAAAGCTCAGCCCGCCACCGTGAACCTCGTGTCCATGGTGGTCGGCAACGGCCGAATCCGCGAGCTTCCCGCGATCGTCGATGCCCTAGTGGCTCGTACGGCGCAGGAGGCCAACAAGGAAGTGGCCGAGGTTCGTTCGGCCATCACCCTCACCGCCGACCAGAAATCCCGGCTCGCCGATGCCCTCGGCTCGGCCACCGGTAAGCAGATCGACGTCCGGGTCATCGTGGATCCGTCCCTCAAGGGCGGCCTCGTGGCCCAGGTCGGCGACACCGTCTTCGACGGTTCCGTCAACCGACGGCTCGACCAGCTCAAGAACGCCCTCTAGACCAGCCCTCTTAGGCCACAGGAGACCCGGCAAATGGCCGAACTCACGATCAACACCAGCGAAATCGCTGCCGCACTGCGCAAGAACCTCGACGGCTTCAAGCCGACGCTGGCCGCCGCGCAGGTCGGACGCGTCCTCGAGGTCGGTGACGGCATCGCCCGCGTGTCGGGACTTCCCGACTGCTCCGTCAACGAGATGCTCGAGTTCGAGGACGGGACCATCGGTCTCGCCCTCAACCTCGACGAGGAATCCATCGGCGCCGTGGTGCTGGGCGACGTCGAACGCATCGCCGAAGGGCAAGCGGTGCGAGCCACCGGCGACCTCCTCTCGGTGCCCTGCGGTGACGGCCTCCTCGGTCGAGTGGTCAACACCCTCGGCGAGCCCGTCGATGGCAAGGGCCCCCTCACCAACGTCGGTACCCGGCGCATGGAGGTCCAGGCTCCTGGCATCATCGGCCGCAAGCCGGTGCACGAGCCGCTCCAGACCGGCATCAAGGCCATCGACTCGATGACCCCGATCGGCCGTGGCCAACGGGAACTCATCATTGGTGACCGCAAGACCGGCAAGACCTCGGTTGCCATCGACACCATCCTGAACCAGAAGGGCCTGGGCGTGAACTGCGTCTACGTGGCCATTGGTCAGAAGGCATCCACCGTGGCTCAGACGGTCGCCACCCTCGAAGAGCGTGGCGCCATGGAGTACACGGTCGTCGTGGTCTCCCCGGCCTCAGACCCCGCTCCCTACAAGTACCTCGCTCCCTACGCCGGCTGCGCCATGGGCCAGCACTGGATGGAGAACGGTCAGCACGCCCTCGCGGTGTACGACGACCTCTCCAAGCAGGCCGAGGCCTACCGCTCGGTTTCGCTGCTGCTGCGCCGCCCGCCGGGCCGTGAGGCCTACCCGGGCGACGTCTTCTACCTGCACAGTCGCCTGCTGGAGCGTTCGGCCAAGCTGAGCGACGAGCTCGGCGCTGGTTCCATGACGGCCCTGCCGATCATCGAGACCAAGGC
>JBDTBS010000147.1:0-8838 GCA_039924035.1 Aquihabitans sp.
CGTTCCTGCACAACCCCGACGACCTCTGGTCGCCGGAGATGCTGGCCGCGGGAACCCACGACATCCGCGTCACGCTGCCCGACCTGTTCGGGATCCCGTCGAATCGGTCGCTCGGGCTAATCATCGCCGGTGACGACGGCTTCTCGAACCGTCGCACCATGGGTCGCACCGTGTCTCCTATCGCTTTTGGACACTCCGGTGCCGGTGGCCAGTTGGCCTTCGCCGACCCGGTCACCGGGCTCAGCGTGGGCTACGCCACCGCCGGACTCGACCAGCAGCTGATCCGCCAGAACCGCCGCGACACCGCTATCGCCAGCATCGCGGCCGACCTCCTCGCAGGTTGACCACGTGACTCGGAGCATCCGCCTACGGCCGTGGCAGAAGAACGCCCTAGAGAAGTTCATCGCCAGTGATAGCGACGACTTCCTCACCGTCGCCACCCCCGGTGCCGGCAAGACCACCTTCGCTCTCACCGCGGCCCGCCACGTCCTGGCCGACAACCCCAGCCGCCGTCTGGTCGTGGTGGCCCCCACCGCCCACCTGAAGCTTCAGTGGGCCGCCGCGGCCGCCAAGCTCGCGCTGCACCTGGACCCGGCGTGGTCGGCAGCCGACGGCAAGCTGCCGTCGGACATGCACGGCATCGTCACCACCTACCAGCAGGTGGCAGCCAACCCCACGGTGATGCGCGAGGTGGCCAAGGACGCGTTCGTGATCTTCGATGAGATCCACCACGCGGCCGACGACCGAGCTTGGGGCGAGTCGGTACGAACGGCGTTCTCGTCGGCCGGTCGACGCCTGGCCATATCCGGGACCCCGTTCCGTTCGGACACTCAGGCCATCCCTTTCGTGCGCTACGTCCTCGACGAGGCCGCCCCCGACTTCGAGTACGGCTACGGCGATGCCCTGGCCGACCGACGGGTCGTGCGCCCCGTCTACTTCCCTCGCACCAACGGCCACATGGAGTGGACAGCTCCCGACGGATCTCTCCACGCAGCCTCCTTCGACGATGCCCTCGACCAGACCCGGTCCAGTCAACGGCTGCGCACGGCCCTGTCGCTCGACGGCGAGTGGTTGCCCGCGGTGTTGCGCCAGGCTGTCGACCAGCTCGAGCTCCTGCGAGCCACCCAGCCGAATGCCGGTGGGCTGGTGATCGCCATGGATCAGGAGCACGCTCGGGGCATCGCCAAGATCCTGAAGACCCGCTTCGGTCAACAGGCCACCGTGGTCACCTCCGATGACCCTTCGGCCTCCGATCTGATCGCCCGCTTCTCGTCCAGTTCCGATCCGTGGCTGGTGGCCGTGCGCATGGTGTCGGAGGGGGTCGACATCCCCCGCCTGCGGGTCGGGGTCTACGCCACCACCACCACCACCGAACTGTTCTTCCGTCAGGCCGTCGGCCGTTTCGTGCGGTGGACGGTCGGGGTCAAGAACCAGAAGGCGTTCCTGTTCATCCCCGACGACCCACGGCTGCGCACCCGGGCCTTCCAGATCGCCGACCAGCGCCGCCACAGCCTCCGCAAGCGCGAGCAGGACCGGCCCGAGCTCGACCCCACGGCCTTCGATACCGGCACCGAGGAACAGATGTCGCTGTTCGCCGCACTCTCCGCGGTGGCCACCGATCACAGCACCCACAACTCTTGGGACGACGATGATGTCGACGACGAGTTCGAGATGATGCTCGACGACGACCCCAGCCTCATGCTCGACATGGCCCCGCCCCCGCCCTTGGCTGGAGACAAGCGTTCGTTCGGCGATTTCGGGGTGACGGTGGGCGGCGATGCTGGTCGCACCCGGCGCGAGGAGAAGCGTCGTCTGCGCGAGCAGAATGCCGAGCTCGTGCTCCTGCTGGTGCGCAAGACGGGCCGCACCCACGCCCAGATCAACTCTGAGTTGAACCGCGCCGCTGGTATCGGTCGCATCACCGAGGCCACCGTCGGCCAACTTCGCACCCGGGTGACCGCCGCCGAACGCATGGCCCGCTAGACGTCAGCCCGCTGGCTCGCCGGCTGCTTCCAGAAGGGGCTCGTCGAACTCGATGGGGGCATCCCAGGCGGCCTTGCGAGCTGATCGGCGCAGGGTGGCCAACACCGCAGGGCCGACCACCACGATGGCAGTGGCATTCATGATGGCCCGACCGGTATCCCAACCCCAGGTGCTGGTGGCCAGCGTGAACAGCAGGAAGCGGTGGAGGTTGTCCCACACCGCGTCGCCGGGCACGAAGGACAGCGGGCCACCGCTGCCGAGGGTGAACGGCCAGAACCAGAAGTTGAGCAGGAACCCGAACGCGTAGGCGCACACCGCTCCGTAGATGGCCAGCATGGCGATCTCGCGCCGACCGCGAACCCGGCGGGGAAGCAGCCCGGCGCCGAGTCCGATCCACGAAGAGGCCAGCATCTGGAACGGCAACCACGGGCCCACCCCGGCAGTGATGAGCGCGGAGGCGAACAGGGTGGTGGAGCCGAGCACGAACCCGAAGCCGGGCCCGTAGACCCGTCCGGCCAGCACGAGCAGGAAGAACACCGTCTCCAGACCGGCGGTACCCGCTCCCAGAGGTCGGATGGCCGCGCCCAGGGCGGCCAGGACTCCGAGCATGGCCAGGGCCTTGGCGTCCATGCCGCCGCTGCTCAGCTCGGCCAACACCACCGCCAGCAGGGCCGGTAGTACCAGGATGAAGATGAACGGGGCATCGGTGGCATGAGCGGTGCCGTCGCCGGGCTGGAGCACCAGCGGCCAGGCGAACATGGTGAGCCCAGCGATGGATACCAGTACCAGGGCCACGGTGGTGCGGGCCGATACCGGCATGGCGCTGAAGCGCCGATGCGGCTGCGCCGGGCGGGTCGAGGTCGTGGTGGTCACGCCGGCGCTCCCCGGAGTGCCTGCTCCACCTCGGCTGGGGTCAGCCACTCGGCGGGAGCCAGGATCTTGGCCACCTGAGGGGCGAAGGCCGGCGAGGTCATCACCACGTCGGCAGTGGTGCCGTCGGCCACCACCTCTCCTTGCGCCATGACCACCACCCGGTGGGCCAGGCCGGCCACGAACTCCACGTCGTGGGTCGACACCACCACGGTGTGCCCGTCGACGGCCAGTTCCTTCAGCACTGAGGCCAGGCGCGCCTTGGCGCCATAGTCGAGGCCTCGGGTGGGTTCGTCGAGGAGGATGACCGGCGGTGAGGTCACCAACTGCACGGCCAGCACCAGCCCGAGCCGCTGACCCTCGGAGAGGTCGCGGGGATGGTGATCGCCGTCGATACCAGGGACGATGCGGTCGAGCAGGGCCCGCCCGGTCCCTGCGGTGGCATCGGCTTCTCGGTCGGCCTCGGCCAGTTCCTCGTCGACGGTCGACAGGTACAGAAGGTCCGACGGGGTCTGGGGGACGAGGCCCACCAGCATGCGAGCCTCGGCCGACTTCTGTTCGGACGGGTCGATGCCGTCGACCTGCACGGTGCCGCCCTGACGGGGACCAGACCCTTGCAGGGCCCACATCAGCGATGACTTGCCGGAGCCGTTGCGGCCCATGAGAGCGGTGATCTCGCCATGGTGCAGGTCGAGGCTCACCTCCCGCACGGCAACCAGGTCGTGATAGCGGACCACCACCTTGCGGGCCTTGAGGGCGACGGTGCTGTTGGTTGCCGAGGCACCTTCGATGGTCGGTCGGCGAGCACCGGCCAGACGGTCTCGCAGTTCGGGGGCCTGACGTCGGGCATCGCGCACCGACAGGGGAATCGGATCCCAACCGGCGATGCGACCCAGGTGGACCACCGGTGGCGCGATCTCGCTGGTGGCCATGATCTCGCCCGGGGTTCCAGACACAACTCGGCCATCACCGGACAGGTACAGCACTCGGTCGGCGTACTGCACGGCCCGCTCCAGACGGTGTTCGGCCATCACCACGGTGACGCCGAGATCGTGGACCAGTCGGGTCACCGCGGCCAGGACCTCTTCGGACGCGGTGGGGTCGAGAGCCGAGGTCGGTTCGTCGAGCACGAGCACCCGGGGGTGGGTGGTGAGCACCGACCCGATGGCCACCCGCTGCTGCTGTCCACCAGACAAGGTGCGCAGCGACCGCGCCCGCAGGTCGGCGATGCCGAGCAGGTCGAGGGTTTCCTCCACTCGCTTGCGCATGGTGGACGGCGGCAAGGCCAACTGCTCCATGGCGTAGGCCAGTTCCTCTTCCACCGTGTCGGTCACGAACCCGGCCAGCGGGTCCTGGCCGACCACGCCGACCACATCGGCCAGATCCCGAGGCGGGTGGGTGCGGGTGTCACGACCGTCAACGGTGACCCGACCAGCCAACCGGCCTCCGGTGAAGTGCGGCACAAGGCCGTTGATGGACCCGAGCAGCGTCGACTTGCCCACGCCGGTGGGGCCGATCACCAGACACAGTTCGCCCTCGTCGACGGTGAGGTCCACGTCTCGCAGGGTGGGCTCGTCGGCCTCGGCGTAGGTGACGGTGACGTGGTCGAAGCGGATCATCGCGACGCTCCTACAGGGGTGGGGGCCGGACGGTTCTGAGGCACAGCCACCGTGGAGGCCACCGGCGGGGCCAGGATGCCGGGCAGCGCTCCGAAGGCGCAGGCCACTAGGGCAGGCACGGGTAGCTGTGGCCATTCGAGAGCGTTGGCCGACGGGTTCAGCGCGGCCACGTCACCGCCCACGATGATCACCGCGGCGGCGGCGATCCCGCACAGGGCCACCAGCCACTCGGCTCCCAACCACGGGTCGGGCCGGTAGCGGGTGCGCACGATCCGCCGTCCGCCCACCACGAAGCCGGCCCAAGCCATGGCCATGCCGGCGGCGAGCATCGGTACGCCGATGGCATCGGGGGTGGTGCCGTCGAGCAGCCCGTAGACGCCGATGCAGGTTCCGGCCAGTCCGCCGAGCACGAGGATCCCTGTGGCTGTCCGCGTCGAGCGGGGCACGGCCGCGGTGCGGCCGTAGCCCCGGGAGTCCATGGCCGAGGCCAGCAGCAGGGACCGGTCGAGAGCATCGGTCAGTACCGGGATGACCACCGTGCGTACGAGGCGGAACCGCTTGCCGGTCTCGCCTCGGAGCTTGCGGGCCCGGTGGATGCGTTGCCCGCTGGCCACCAGTTGGGGGGCCACGGTGAGAGCCACCACCACGGCCACGCTGATCTCGTGGAGGGCAGCGGGCATGGACTTGAGGAGCCGCTTGGGGTCGGCCAGCACGTTGGCGGCACCGACGCAGATGAGCAGGGTGGCCAGGCGGAGCCCGTCGTAGACCGCAGCCAGGATCCCTTCGAGCGACACCGGCCCCCCGAGGCTGATGCCCCGAGCCGCCTCCGGCAATGGGATCTCAGGGAGGGTGAACAAGATGGTGGCGCCGTGTTGGCCGTCGAGGATCATGCGGAACACCACCCGGATGCCGATCACCACCAAGCCGAGGATCACGTAGGCCTTGAAGCCACCGGCCCACGGGGCATCGCTACGGCGGGCCATCACCACATAGGCCACCACCGCGATGATCAAGCCGAGCACCAGCGGGTTGGTGGTCCGGCTGGCTGCGGTGGCCATGCCCAATGCCCACAGCCACCAGGCACCGGGGTGTAGCGGGCGGGGGAGACGAGATGCAGGTCGGGTCATGGCGAAGTGGGTCCGTCGAGGGTCAACGGACGGATCGACCAGCCCGGATCACGACGCGGCCCGGTTACGACGAGAGGCCCGCACGCCAATGCCGAGAAGGGCAACGGCGGCGACGGCCGCGAAGACCAACGGCAAAGGGGAGCCACGGCCCGGTTCGGTCCGGTCGGCCCCGCGTTGGTTTGCGGCAACGCCCTGAGATCGACCGTCAGCAGCCCGGCCGGCAGCCACCTCGTCTCCGTTCGGGACATCGTCGCCCCCGGTAGCGGAACCGTCGGTGGCCTCGGCATCGGTCGCACCGTCTACGTCGACCCTGGTCCTGGTCGTGGTCGTGGTCGTATCGGACTTGGACGACTTCCCGTCCCCCGCGGCGGGGTCGTTCGAGGCCGCGGTTCCGTTCTTTCCAGGGGCCACTGTCTCGCCAGGCTTCGTCGATGAGCCGCCGGGCATCGGCGACCCCGGGGTGGCTGGGTTCGCGCTGCCGTTCGAGGGGCCACCGGGCTGACTGCCGCCGCCACCGGACCCGCTGCCCCCGGAGCCCGACGGGCTGGTCGCCGGCGGAGAAGTTGGCGGTGTCGTGGTCGGGGCCGGCACCGGGGGCGTCCCCGCCCGTGGCGGAATGGCCGCTCCAGTTCCCCTGGAGAAGGACCACCCTTCGATCATGCCGGGGTGAGGAGTTCGATTGCCTCCACCGAGGCTGCTGAAGTTCCAAGCAGAGGTTCCAGCGGGAGCCAACCAGTACGACCAGAAGGCATTGGCTGGCGGCATCCTCGTGCAGATCGTGGAGGGTTGTGCTTCTATCCGACACACCACGCCCCCGGATACCTGCGCTAGCTCGAGCCCGAATCCTGCGGACCGGATCGCCTCCAGCCCATCTTTGGGGCTCCCGGTCGCACAGCCCGCCTCCACGCCGCGTCCGCCTTCCCCGTGAAAGTCGATGACAACGGTGATGCCTTCGCCGGCATCGCACGGGTTGTACCTCGATCCGGGAGACGCACCGGCTGGTTCGATGCCGGTGGCCGATAGGCCGATTGCACACAGCACAGCCACCAGTATCCAAGCGGCTGTGACGCGGGCCGCCCGATGGGGGGCCGTTGCGGAACCTTGTGGTGTTCGATCGGTGGTGGGCATCGGCATGGTCTCTGGTGAGGCGAGGAGAGACGATCCCGACCGGTCCCAGTGGGCGACGCTCGTGGGCATCGACGACCGGGGGCGATCGAGCTCGCGTCCCGTGATCCTCGACGGTCGGTGAGCGCTAGCCCTCAGCCAGGTGTTCCGGCTCGTCGCCCGGGGGTTCGGGCGAGCCACGGTTGCGGGACAGCACCGGATTCGAACCGGTTTCCCCCACCCGAGGGCGAGTTGTAGACCCCGAAGGGTCACGGTTGACGGTAGCAGCGGCCCTGCCGACGCCACCCAACGATGCTGACGTCTCTGGGACGTCGGTCAGTCGCAGAAGGGGCAAGGGTTGGCCATCCGTGCGGGAGGCTGATAGCAAACTGGCGAGCCCGTAGCGGGGGAAGCCGGTGAAATTCCGGCGCTGTCCCGCAGCCGTGAGCCTCTGATCGCTTGACCGATCAGTGGCGAGCCGGAGCACCCGCAACGACCGCTCAGTCAGGTAAGTGCTTCAGTCATCCGTCGTGGACAACGGGACCGGAGCTCGGACGGTCGCCTTTCAGGTGGCTTCCGGGCGGAGGGTCCGGGAGAAATTATGAACCGCACCGATCGTCGCCGTCGTTGGATGGCCCCCAAGTTCGCAGCGGCCGTGGTGGCCGCTCTGGCAGTAGGCGCTGGAGTGGCTCCGGCCGTCTCCGCTGCCCCGGTCCAGGCCCCGCCGGCCACGTGCTCGACAGCGCTGTCCGGTGACGGCGGTCTGGCCCCCGCGCTCACCTGGCTCCGTTGTGAGCTGGAGCTCAACGACAACGGCTTCCCCGGCTTCAGCCCAGGCAGCGTCGACGGGGGTAGCACCCTCGATGCCGTCATGGCCCTGAGCCTCAGTGGCCAGGCCAATGATCCGATCACCGTGGCTGCCCTTGCTCGGGTGGAAGCCGAAGCCGGCGGCTACTTCAGCAACGAGGGCTGGGGTGACGGTACCGAGCGCTACGCCGGTCCCATGGCCAAAGCGCTACTAGCGGCGCAGCTCCAAGGTGCCGACCCGCACGACTTCGGTGGCTATGACCTCGAATCCGAACTGCTGGGACTCATCGAGACCACCGGCCCTGACGCCGGGCGGTTCTCTGATGTTTCCGAGTTCGGCAACTGGAGCAACGGCTTCGGCCAGGCGCTTGGCGTCTTGGCTCTCTCTCACTCCGGTGATGGCATCCCCACGGCAGCCATCGACTTCCTGCTCGATCAGCAGTGCCCGGATGGCGGCTTCCGCGGTAGCTACGACACGTCTGGTGGCTGCACCGATTCTGCCGATGCCGATACCGACTACACGGCCTTCGCCTTCCAGGCACTGCTGGCTTCACCGCAGACCGCATCCGTGGAGGCTGGCATCGTCAGCGCTCGCAGCTGGCTGCTGAACAAGCAGGACGCCTCGGGGTCCTTCGCTGGTACCGGTCTCACCGCTGAGCCCAATGCCAACACCACCGGCATCGCGGCCCAGGCTCTCCGGGCCGACGGCCAGACCGCGGCCGCTGACGCCGCCGCCGCATGGTTGACGACGGTCCAGCTCACCACAGCCAATGCCGACGGTACCCCTGGTGCCGCCGAGTTCGGGGCCATCGCCTACATCTCCGCTGCACTCGATGCCGCGATCACCGACGGCATTCCCGAGCTAGGTCGTGACCAGTGGCGTCGAAGCATCGGCCAGGCCTCCCTTGGCTTCGCCGCCGGGCCCTACGGTGCCGCTCCTGGCGTTCCGCCGACCACCACGACCTCGACGACGACTACGACGACGACTACGACTACGACGGCCGTCTCGACGACCACCACCGAGACCGCCCCGTCCACCGTGCCGGCCACCACACCGTCCACTGGCACCACCATCGGTGCCCGCGACCAACTCAGCGCAGGCAACGACTCCAACAGCAGCGGGCAGAACCCGGGCGGCGGTCAGCTGCCAGCCACCGGAGCCGATGTGGACGGCCTGGTCGTGACGGGGCTCATGCTCCTCCTCGCCGGAGCGGTCCTCATCGTCAGTACTCGTCGCCGGCTGGCTCGGAGCATGTGACCTCAGAAGTCCATGTGCTGGGCTGCTCGCCTAGTTGCTCATAGCCGATGAGACAGCGTCGGTCCTCCAC
>JBDTBS010000148.1:0-9238 GCA_039924035.1 Aquihabitans sp.
CCCACCGTTGGCTACAGCCTCGACGACGTGACCAACCTCGAGCTGCGTCCCGACGGTTCGTCGTTCCGGTGGCGTGACACCGACATCACCATCCACCTACCCGGACGGTTCAACGTCTCCAATGCCATCGCGGCCGCCACCGCGGCGGCGGAGGTGGGCATCGACAACGACACCATCGCCGCCGGACTGGCCGCCCTACCCGGGGTGCCGGGACGCTTCGAACGCATCGACGAAGGCCAGCGCTTCTTGGCGGCCGTCGACTACGCCCACACCCCCGATGGTCTCGAACAGCTACTCACGGCCGGTCGGGAACTGGCCGGTGGTGGACGGCTGTTCCTCGTGTTCGGCGCCGGTGGCCACCGAGACCCCTCCAAACGCCCCCTGATGGGCGAGGTGGCTGCTCGGCTGGCCGATGTGGTCGTTGTCACCTCCGACAACCCTCGTGACGAAGATCCGGATGAGATCATCTCCCAAGTGCAATCAGGTATCGAAGATCTCACCACCGACGTCCGCATCGATCCCGACCGGGCCGCGGCCATTGCTCTAGCCGTCGCTGAGGCTCGTCCCGGAGATGTCCTTCTCGTGGCCGGCAAAGGCCACGAGACCGGCCAGACCACCGGCGACGTGACCGTCCCGTTCGACGACCGCGACGTGCTGCGCGGACTACTCGAGAAGGTGGGCTCGTGATAGCGCTGCTCATGGCCGGAGGCCTGAGCCTGGCCGTCTCGTTGGTCGGTACCCGCTACCTCATCGAATTGCTGCGCAAGCACCACATCGGCCAACCCATCCGCGAAGAGGGACCCCAGGGGCACCTCACCAAGGCCGGAACCCCCACCATGGGTGGCTTGGCCATCGTGGCCGGGGCTGTCGTCGGCTACACCGTGGCCCACCTGCGCAGTCGGGTGGTGTTCACCCGCTCGGGCATCTTCGTGATAGCGCTGGTGGTCGGAGCCGCACTGGTTGGCTTCCTCGACGACTGGATCAAGATCACCCGGGCCCGCAACCTGGGTCTCAACAAGCGCATGAAGGTGCTGGGCCTCCTGGCGGTGGCCCTCGGGTTCGGCATCGCCACCGTGACCCTCACCAGCGTTCACACCACCTTGTCGTTCACCCGGTTCAACTCGTTCGAGAGCTCAGCGCTGCTGAACATCGACTTCGGAGCGGTGGGTTGGGTGGTGTGGTCGGTTCTTTTGATCATGGCCATGACCAACGGCGTGAACCTCACCGACGGGGTCGACGGTCTGGCCGCCGGATCGTCGATCTTCGCGTTCATGGCCTTCACCGTCATCGGTTTCTGGGCCTTTCGCAACAACGACATCTACCAGATCGAACATGCTCTCGATCTGGCCGTGGTGGCAGCAGCGATGTTCGGTGGCTGCACCGGTTTCTTGTGGTGGAACGCCCACCCGGCCCGCATCTTCATGGGCGATACCGGCTCGCTGGCCATCGGCGCCGGCCTGGCCGGACTGGCGCTCACCATGAGCACCGCGCTCCTGCTCCCGATCATCGGGGCCTTGTTCGTGGTGGAGACCCTCTCGGTGATCATCCAGGTCTTCTCGTTCAAGACCTTCGGGCGGCGGGTGTTCCGCATGGCCCCCATCCACCACCACTACGAGCTCGGGGGCTGGCCCGAGACCACCGTGATCGTGCGGTTCTGGATCATCGCCGGTCTGGCCACCGCTCTGGCCCTCGGGATCTTCTACGCCGACTTCACCACCATCGACCCGACCGGAGGCCTGTGACCACCACCGTTGCCCACCCGGCCCTCCGGGGTCGCACCACCACCCCCGTCGCCGCCCGCCGCCACGTCGTCCCCGGGGTGGCCACGTCCGCGTTCTGGCTGCTGGCCGCAGTGGTGACCGTGCTCAACATGATCGGCGTGGTCATGGTCACGTCGGCATCGTCGGTGATATCGGTGCGGGAGGGGGCCGGCCCCTGGAGCTATGCGCAGCGCCAGTTGGCGTGGACCCTGTTGGGCCTGGTGCCCCTTGTGGTCGCCCTACTGGTATCGGTCGAGTTCTGGCGGCGCCACGTCAAGCTGTGGCTCGGGCTATCGGTGGGGTTGTTGCTATTGGTGTTCGTGCCGGGCATCGGTATCAGCACGAACGGAGCCACCCGCTGGATCGGCTTTGGGTCGGTCCAGGTCCAACCGTCGGAGTTCGTGAAGTTCGCGCTCTTGTTGTTCGTGGCCGACCTGTTGGCCAAGCGGTGGGAGCGCATCAACGACTGGCGGTGGACGCTGTTCCCGGTGATGACCTACCTCGCCGTGGTGGCGGCGCTGATCATGATGCAGCCGAACCTGGGAACCACCATCATCATCGCCGCCATGATCCTGGTGATGCTCCTGATGTCGGGGGTCAAGCTGATTCCCCTGGCCATCACCGGTCTGATCGGTACCACCCTTGCCGTCGGGACGGTCATGCTCACCGCGTTCCGCAAGAAGCGGTTCCTGGCGTTCCTCGACCCGATGTCGGACCCTGACGGCGTCGGCCTGCAGAACGTGCAGTCCATGGTGGCCATGGCCAACGGCGGTCTGTTCGGGCGGGGCCTCGGCCGGTCGACGGTCAAGTGGGGGTACCTGCCCTACTCGTGGACCGACTTCATCTTCGCGGTGATAGGTGAGGAGTTCGGGATGGTCGGGGCCATGACCGTGGTCGTCCTGTTCGTCACGCTGGCGGCCACCGGCGCCTGGGTGGCCTATCAAGCGGCCGACCGGTTCTCGATGTTGGTGGCGGTGGGCATCACCGCCTGGATCGTCGTGCAGGCCTTCATGAACATCGGTGCCGTGGTCGGCATCATGCCCATCACCGGTGTTCCTCTGCCGTTCGTGTCCTTCGGTGGATCGGCACTGGTCATCAACCTGGCGGCGATGGGCGTGCTGCTCAACATCGCCCGGCATCCTCGTGAGGTTTCGTCCCAGTGAGCGAAACCTGGCTCGTAGTGGCCGGTGGAGGAACCGCGGGCCACCTGCTCCCCGGGCTGTCGGTGGCCCGGGCCCTCGTCGATGGTGGCCACGACCGGTCCACCATCCACTTCGTCGGCGCCGAACGTGGGCCCGAGGCCGAACTGGTCCCCGCCGCCGGGTTCACCGTCGACGTGCTCCCCGGGCGCGGTATTCAACGCCGGCTCACCCCGGCCAACCTGGCCGCCGCCATCGACCTGTTGCGGGCCATGATTCGTGGCATCGGCATCATCCGCCGGCGTCGCCCAGCAGCGGTGGTCGTGCTCGGTGGCTACGCGTCGTTGGCCTGTGGAGTCGGGGCCGTGCTCTGTCGGGTTCCCCTCGTGCTCCTCGAGCAGAACAAGAAGGCCGGGGCCGTGAACCGCCTCTTGCGCCGTTTTGCGGCCGCCTCGGCGGTGTCGTTCGCCGGTACCGACCTGCCGAAAGCAACCGTCACCGGCAACCCACTGCGCCCCGAGATCCGGACCATGGCCGACCATCCCGATCCCGTGGCCGCCCGTCGGGCCCTCGACCTGCCCGAAGACCGCACCGTCATCGGTGTGTTCGCCGGCTCTCTTGGGTCCCGTCGCATAAACGAGGCGGTCCACGGTCTGGTGGAACGATGGGCCGACCGCAACGATCTGGCCATCCGCCACGTCATCGGCCGACGGGACTTCGACGCCTACCAAGCCCCAGCCACCAACGGTCTGGTGTACCAGGTGCTGCCCTACGAAGATCGGGTACACCTGCTCCTCGATGCCTCCGATGTGGCCCTGACCCGTGCCGGCGGGACGGTGTTCGAACTGATGGCTGCCGGGTTGCCGAGCATCCTCGTGCCCTTGCCCATTGCCACCCGCGACCACCAGATGGCCAACGCCAGAGCAGTGGAGGAGTGTGGTGGAGCCGTGGTGGTCGCGGATGCCGATCTCGATACCGACCGCCTGGAGGCCGAGCTGACGGCGCTGCTCGATGACCGAGACCAGTTGGCCCAGATGGCCGACGCGATGCGGGCGGCCGCGCGTGTCGATGCCGCCGACGCGGCGGCGGCCGTGATCGAACGGGTGGCCCGTGACTGACGGCCAGGTAGACCTCAGCCGGCCGCGAACGATCCACCTCGTCGGCATCGGTGGTGCTGGGATCAGTGCCATCGGGATCATCCTGGCGGCCATGGGCCACCGGGTGAGCGGTGCCGACATCACCGAGACTCCAGCTTGGCCCGCGCTGATCGAAGCCGGGGTGACCCTCGAGGTGGTTCCGGCCGTCGAACTGTTCGCTTCCGCCGAACGTCACGGGGCCGAGGTCATCGCCCACTCCACCGCCTTTCCTCCCACCGCCGAAGACCGATCCATGTCGGCCCAGGTGGTCAACAGGGCCGGAATCCTCGCTGCCATCTGTCGGGCCCGCCCCACCGTGGCCGTCTCGGGCACTCACGGCAAGACATCCACCACGGCCATGCTGGCCACGCTCCTGCACGGGGTCGGGGCCGACCCCTCGTTCCTCATCGGCGCGGTGCCCGATGGCCTGGGTGCGGCCGCCCGGTGGGGAGGGCCCGAGGGGGTCTTCGTGGTGGAGGCCGACGAGAGCGACGGTTCCTTCCTCGAACTGCCGGCCCAGGTGGCCGTGGTCACCAACATCGACGAGGACCACCTCGACCACTGGGGCAGCATCGAAGCCATCGAAGCCGGTTTCGACCGCTTCATCGCCGCCGCCCCCGAGCGGGTGGTGTGCATAGATGATCCCCGCTCCGACCGGGTGGCTGAAGCTCACGGAGCAGTGACCGTCGGCGAGGCCGACAATGCCCGTTACCGGATCCACGACGTGCACGTCGAACGACTCACCACAACGTTTGGGCTGAGCGTCGACGGGGCCGAGGTGGGTCCGGTGTCCATCGGTACCCCCGGACGTCACCATGCCCGCAACGCGGCGGTGGCCATAGCGGTGGCCGTCGGCCTCGGCATCGATGTCCACGATGCAGTGCGGGCGGTGGGGGACTACCGCGGCGTGGCCCGACGGTTCGCGGTGGTTGGCGAGGTCGACGGGATCACCGTGGTCGACGACTACGCCCACAACCCCGGCAAGGTCCACGCTCTGCTGTCGTCGGCCAAAGAAGCGGGCTGGAACCGGGTGGTGGTCATCTTCCAGCCTCATCGCTACAGCCGCACCCGCGATCAAGGGATCGACTTCGGCGCCGCTCTGGCCCAGGCCGACGTGATCGCGGTCGTCGACGTCTACGGGGCGGGGGAGGACCCGATCCCGGGCATCTCCGGGCGCACGGTGCTCGATGCCGTGCTCGACCTCCGTCCCCATGCCGAGGTGGCCTGGGTGCCGACCCTCGACGATGCCACGGCCTGGGCCAAGGCTGCCCTGCGGCCCGGAGATCTGTGTCTGACCGTCGGCGCTGGCGACATCGCCGGACTCGGAGCGAGGTTGCTGCGATGATCGACGAGCTCCTCGCCGATCTGGTCGGCCACGATGTTCCGCTCGGTCCGCTCACCACATACCGGGTGGGCGGCCCAGCTCGCTGGTTCGTGCTCATCGACGACGAAGGCACGTTGTCGCGGGTGGCCGCGGCCGTGCACCGCACCGGAACCGAGGTGCTGGTGGTGGGCAAGGGCTCCAACCTGCTGGTGGCCGATTCCGGCTTCGATGGTCTGGCCGTGCAACTGGGGCCCACTTTCGCCGACATCACCATCGAGGGCACCACGGTCCGCGCCGGCGGTGCCGCCTCGCTACCGGTGGTGGCCCGGCGTACGGCGGCTGCCGGGCTCACCGGCTTCGAGTGGGCCGTGGGAGTACCTGGATCCATTGGCGGGGCCGTGCGCATGAACGCCGGGGGCCACGGCTCCGACATGGCGGCATCCCTGCTGAGGGTCCGCGTTGTAGACCTGGCCAACGGCGAAGATGTGGTGGTGGACGCCTCCGGCATCGAGCTTGCCTACCGTCGTTCGGCGGTGAACACCTCACAGGTGGTGGTGTGGGCCGACCTCGACCTGGCCGTCGGTGACCAGGCGGTAGCTGAGGCCGAGATCTCCGAGATCGTGCGCTGGCGACGGGCCAACCAGCCCGGGGGCCACAACGCGGGCTCGGTGTTCACCAACCCCGACGGCGATTCGGCCGGACGTCTGATCGAAACGGCCGGAGCCAAGGGGCTTCGCCTGGGCACGGCCGAGGTCTCCCCCCGGCACGCAAACTTCATCCAGGCCGACGAAGGTGGTCGAGCCGATGACGTGTGGCAGCTCATGGGCGAGGTGCGCCGCCGAGTGCACGATGCTCACGGCATCGTCTTGCACCCCGAGACCCGCCTGGTCGGGTTTCCTGCGATGGAGGACCCAACATGAGTGTCGGGTTGCTCACCAGGAACGAGGTGCGGCCCCATCCCCGGCTCGCGGCTCGCCGCGATGCCGTCGAGCACGATCGCGGTCGCCGTCGCCGTCGGTGGGCGATCGCGGCTCTGGCGCTCGTGTCGTTGGTGGTGGCTCTCTTGGCCGTGGCCCGCTCACCGTTGTTCGACGTCGATCACGTGATCGTGGTGGGCGCGGGACGCACCGGCCCCGATGCCGTGCGCACTGCCTCAGACGTGGAGGTCGGGGCCACCATGCTCTCCGTCGATGCTGGCGCTGTCGCTGGCAACGTCGAAGAACTGCCGTGGGTCGCTGAAGCTTCGGTGAGTCGCGACTGGCCGGGCACGGTGCGCATCGAGGTGATCGAGCGGGCTGCCATCGCCCGGGCCGAGAACATGCTCGTCGACGGCGAAGGCCACGTGCTCGGCCCCGCGGAACCGGGCGATGACCTGCCCTTCGTGCAGACCGGGGATCACGAAGCGGTGGCTGCGCTCGTGGCCATGCCCGACACGCTGCGGATCCAGGTGGTCCGCTCCACCGGCGATGCCGACGGCGATGTAGACCTGATCCTCAACGACGGGATCACCATCCGACTCGGCGACCAAAGTGACCTGCGGTTGAAGTTCGGAGCCGTCGAAGCACTCCTCTCTGAAGCCGACCGCAGCACCATCGACTCCATCGACGTTACGGTGCCCACTGCGGCAACCTTGACCAGAACGGAACGAGGCGACACATAATGTCACCCGTCCGTCGAGGTTTACATGACCCTCGACTTCATGTCGAGAGTTCATCCTGTTCCTACAATCCGACCTCGCGGAGGTAAACCCAATGGCCGGCAATCCTCAAAATTATCTGGCTGTAATCAAGGTCGTCGGAATCGGCGGGGGTGGCGTCAACGCCGTCAACCGCATGATCGACGCTGGGCTGAAGGGCGTCGAGTTCATCGCCGTCAACACCGATGCCCAGGCGTTGCTCATGAGCGATGCCGACATCAAGCTCGACATCGGCCGCGAACTGACCCGAGGCCTCGGCGCCGGGTCCGACCCCGAGGTCGGCCGAGCCGCGGCCGAAGAGCACCGTGAAGAGATCGAAGAGGTCCTCCAGGGGGCAGACATGGTCTTCATCACGGCCGGCAAGGGCGGCGGTACCGGTACCGGTGCGGCTCCGGTGATCGCCGAGATCGCCAAGGGCATCGGAGCACTCACCATCGGAGTGGTCACCCGCCCCTTCGCCTTCGAAGGACGTCGTCGCTCGGTCCAGGCCGAGTCGGGCATCCAGAAGTTGAAGGAGAAGGTCGACACCCAGATCGTCATCCCCAACGACCGACTGCTCACCGTGTCCAACGAGAAGACGTCGATGATGAACGCCTTCAAGATGGCCGACGAGGTGCTGCTCCAAGGGGTGCAGGGAATCACCGACCTCATCACCACCCCAGGCGTGATCAACACCGACTTCGCCGACGTGAAGATGATCATGTCCAACGCTGGTTCGGCGTTGATGGGCATCGGTAGTGCAACCGGTGAAGGCCGGGCGCTCAGCGCAGCCCGAGCCGCCATCTCCAGCCCACTGCTGGAAGCCTCCATCGAAGGCGCTCGGGGCATCCTCCTGTCGATCTCCGGTGGTAGCGACCTCGGCCTGTTCGAGGTCAACGAGGCTGCCGAGGTCATCCACGGTGTGGCCCACCCCGATGCCAACATCATCTTCGGCACGGTCATCGACGACGAGATGGGCGACGAGGTCCGCGTCACCGTGATCGCCGCCGGCTTCGACCGCTGGGACGAGAAGAACGGGCGTGAGGTCCGTCGTCCGAGTGGTGCCGCGGAGTCGGAGTCCGGTGAGGAGCCACGCGCCGAACGGCGACCGGCTCGCCCGTCGCGTTCGGCCGACCTGTTCGGACCCGAAGACGACGATGACGATGGCGGCGACGACGAGCTCGACGTGCCTTCCTTCTTGAAGTAGGCGCACCGTCCACGTCTTCACTGATCGCAGGCACGGCGACCTAGCGGTCGGCGGCGACGACGGCCCGTTGGGCCGCCGTCGCCGCGCCGTGTGCGATGCCCCCTGGACCTGGGTACGTCAAGTACACGGGGCAAACGTGGTGGTGGCCACCGAACCGGGCCAGCACGCCGGTGCCGTTGCCGATGCCGTCGTCACCGCCACCCCCGGGGTGGTGGTGGCGGTACACACCGCCGACTGTGCCCCGGTGTTCTTCGAAGGTGACGGGGCCATCGGGGTGGCTCACGCCGGGTGGCGAGGCCTGGTAGCGGGCGTGCTCGAAGCCACGGTGGAGGCCATGGCAGACCTTGGGCATCGTCCGCGGTCGGCTCGCCTCGGACCGTGCATTCGAACCCGGTGCTATGAGTTCGGCAGGCCCGAACTCGAACAGGTGGCCGCGGCGTACGGCCCCTCGGTGCGGGGTGAGACGGCTTGGGGTACCCCAGCATTGGATCTCGCCGCCGGGGTGCGGGCCGCCTGCGAGCGGCTTGACATCACCGTCGACGACACCGGTATCTGCACCGCTTGCAGTCCCCAGCACTGGTCCCACCGGGCCCGGGCCGACACCGGGCGCCAAGCCCTGGTGGCCTGGATCGGTCACGAACCCGAGAGGAAGTAGGCTTGGCAACGTGTGGAGCAAGATAACGCTCATGCTCGGGCTCAGCGATGAACCCGAGTACGACGACAACCAACAGAGCCGAGTCGAGCCGGATCGTGTCCCCCGTGAACGGACACGCCCCGCGAACCTTTCCTCCAACGTCCAAACGGTGCCCACGGTGAAACCTGAAGAGCCCACTGGCCTCGGCCAGATCCGCCCCATGTCGGAGTCAGGAGCCACCACCATGCGCTCCGCCCAGGTGAAGCCGATACCGGTGACCCACAACGCCAAGCCCCACGTGGTGGTGCCCGAGTCGTTCAACCAGGCCCAGGTGGTGGCCGACAGCTACAAGCTGGGCCGGCC
>JBDTBS010000149.1:0-2908 GCA_039924035.1 Aquihabitans sp.
CCGTGAGTCTTGCGGTGATTGTTGGCGGATCATCGGCAACACCCGGAGGTTTCATTGCGTGGTTGATCCGCCGTGCCGGCGGCGGACCGGTGGAAAACGGTCTGAGCCGCACCGGGCCGGTCACCGCGACCGCTTCAGGTCCACACGGCTACGTTGCCGGCAGTGCCCGGGTCGCCGGTGGCTGGAGTCTCTCGGTAGAGGGCGACAAGGTCACTGCCACCCCGGGGTCCGACGCCCTCATCGGGAACCAGGCCACCTCGGTCCTACCCCGCCCGCTACCCCCGATTTCTCAGGGCACCGGCGGCGACGGCCACGTCCCGATCCTGATGGGGACCAAGGTGTTCGCCTTCTTCCACCACGCCAACCCAACTCAGATCACCTGCATGGACCGGGCCACCGGTAAGCTCTGCCCCGGCTACCCGAAGACCCTCCCGGTCTCCACCGGAACCGCCCCCGGTCCTGCCGGCATCGTCGGCTCCCAGATCTGGGTTCACGTCCAGTATTCAGGGACCTACACCAACACTTCCGGATTCTTCTGCTGGGACACCGAGACCAACCAGACGTGTGGCCTGGTCACCGGGCGTCTCGGAGCCGAATCCTGGACCGGAACGCCTCCGGTGATGATCGACGGCGAGATGTGGTTCGCCACCGGCGCGGGACAGTTGCGTTGCGTCGACCCGGCCACGTCGGCTCCCTGCACCGATGCACCGATATATACCGCCGTTACCTTCGGCTCCGACATCGGCAACATCATCAACAATGGCACCAAGGTGTATGTATCGAACTACTCCATAGCGACGTGCATCGACGTTAGTACTGGGGAACGCTGCCTTGGCTGGCCCGAGGGAGGACGGTCGTTCCGCGCCAACTTGGTCCGCAGCCACGACGCCACCGGCGCTGTGGACGGCGTGTGCGGCGTAGATGGCTACGGGATGAGTTGCGTCCGTGACGCCGACCCCGACACCGTGGTGCACACCCCTGTTGGATGGATCTACGGGGAATACGCAAACAGTTCGAGTCAAGAGGCCGAGGCCGGGACTCGAACCTTCTACGGGTCGCACCATGTCAGCGGGCTCTCGTGCTTCGATTGGTCGACCATGGCGTACTGCACCGGCCCGAATTTCGATCGTTGGGGCGGTGCGCACGTTGATATTGGCGGCAATGCGCTTCCATGGGCCTACGGCGCGGTGTGGGATGGCAGTTGTGCGGTCGGGCTCGGCGACCAGGCGTTGCTGTTCACCATGGATTACGAGGGCAACTCGCCGTGCGTGAGCCTCGACTCGGGGGCGGCGCCGCTGAAGATCGATCTGCGTCGCCAACGCTTCGACCAGTCCGTTGGAGCTGCCACCTGGGACCAGGTCCGGGTGCTTGACACCGACCTCACTGCTGGCACCAACTTCACCTCGTTCCTCGTCACCATCCGTGACGCCGAGACCGGCGAGTCAGTAGCGAGTCAGGAGATGGTAGACACCGACGGTGTTCTCGACCTGTCGGGCATCGATCCGAGTGAGCACCCATCGCTCACGGTCGGGGCCACCAGCCGTTCTGTCGACGGTGGCGAGGCCTGGGCCGATGGCATTGCCCCCAAGGTGCAATTGGTCTGGAACGAGGATGCGGTACCGCTCGGCTTCCAGACGGTCGCCCTGGCATGTTTTGACGACCCGACCGGCGCGCTGGTGGTGAACTCGGCAACCGGCGACCAGACAGCACGAGGTGAGCCGAGCATCGATCCGCTCCCGCGCTGTACGGCCTTGCCCCCGGTCGTAACGACGCCTCCGGTTACGACGCCGGGCGAGACGCCTCCGATCGTTAAGCCGGACACGGAGACCCCCACGCCACCTCGGCCGGGTGATCCCGCTCAACCCTTGGGCATCCAGCAGGGTGGGCCAGGACAGTCGACCCCCACGTCAGCAACGACCCCTGATGTCCGGGAGACAGCGTTGGCTCGTACCGGGACCGCTGCGATGCGAATGGGTCTCATCGGTGGCATCTTCCTCATGTGTGGTGCAGCGATCGTGCTGGCTGCCCGGCGACGTCGCGTCACACGGTAGGCCGCCAACGGCTCAGCAGAGCCGCTCGACGTCGACCGCCCGCACTTGACCGGACACACGCGACGCCTGCTGTGTCCAGGATCGGCGACGCGCCATAGGACTTCGCGGCAGGTCCGGTGCGTCTCCTGTTCGTAGTCACAGACGGCACCCACTTGAGCAAACAGGCCTCTGTCTTTGTCCATCCGGCGACTGCTAAATTTGCGGGTGACGGAGGAGAGGAGGTGCCATGTCGTACCCATGGGTGATGGTGCTGGCACCACTCTTGGGGGCTGCTGTTCCCCTTGGCATGTTCTTCGTCTGGTCCTCGAGGACTTGACGTAACTATGTGCCCGACACTCCTTGGTCGAGCACACGGCGCACGGCATGCCACTATCCGCTCTGGAGCCCACTCCCACATGACGCTGCGGGGACGGAGGTCCAAGCCGCCCTCACCGCAGCCGGTGGGAAGATTGCGTGGGTCGAACCGCAGCGTATTTGCGCAACCCGTGGACCCATCGTTTTGAGCTATGGGCAGGTGCTCACCGTGTGGCTCGACCCATTGGTACAGGGGACCAATCTCCTGATCGAGTCAAAGCCACTGCTCTCCACCACGTTCGTCGACTGGGGCGAAGGGCGGCGCAACGCCAAAGCCGTCGTGGCGGTGTTGGCTGGATCGCACTCCCTCACATTCTCCCGCTCGTAGCGACGTCAACGACGTCGCACGCGAGCTCACCTTGCTTGCGGCCTTGCCATCGACCAAAGTCGCGTAGCCGCGTGAAGAATCAGAGCAAATAACTGAGATGATGAACTTCAGCAACTAGTGTGCGGCCCGACCCGAACTCGTGAGCTTGTCGGTGCGAGTATGTATGTCACTTGAG
>JBDTBS010000150.1:0-7946 GCA_039924035.1 Aquihabitans sp.
GAAACGGTTGGAGCGCGGCCGAGGTCGTGCTGACCGGAACGCTAGGCCTCGCCAACCATACCTCTAGTGGCCGGTGTGTTTAACCCAGTCAGTCGGGCGGGGGCTGGCCGCCCCCACCCGACCGGAAGGACTACTTGCGGGCGTCTCGCAGGGTCTTGACGACATCATGGGCAGCCTTGACCTCGGCGGCCTGACGGGAGACCACAACACGTAGCTGCTCGGACAGTTCCTGCTCGAGCGCCTTCTTGTAGGCCTTGACCGCGTGGTCTTCGCCCTGCTCGGCCGCGTCGAGGACCCCCGAGGCATCGGATCCGGACAGAGCGTCCTTCAACGCCATCCAGCCTCGGTGCAGGGTTCCGGCCACCGACCCGGATTCGTCGACCTCGTCGCCGTAGCTCTTGGCCAGGGCGCGGAGCTCGGTGGCGAAGCGATCTCGCTGGGCGCTGAACTCGCGGAGCTTGCCGGCCACTGCTGGGTCGTCATCGGCCACCTTCTCAGCCGCCTTGGCGAAGCCTTCCTTGCCGTCTTCCAGCGTCTCCAGCAGATCCTTGGTCACGGATTCATCGACAGACATTCACGTCTTCTTTCTGTAGGGGAACGATGATCCACTACCCCGCTATCGCCTCCCCAGACGCGCGGAACGGGAAAATCAACCGGACCTGAGCGAATCCGCGGTCAGCAGAGCTCGCAATGAAAGAAGAGCCCGTTCTCGAGGAGGTAGGCATACTTCGCTTCGGACCGGGTAGGGAGAGGCCATGGCTGTCGTAGTTGTCCTTCTCGTACTCGCTCTCATCTTCGGTGCTGGCGCCGTCTTCAAGGGTCTTTTGTGGCTCGGTCTGGTTGCCCTCGCCTTCATCGTCGTGGCCGGCGTTCTGGGCCGGTCTGCGCTCAGCAGTCGCTGACCAACTGGCGCTTTCACGTCACTTTCATCGGCCTGCCTATGGTCACGAGTCCGACCGACTCGCGGGCGGCCCGATGAAAGTGAGACCAGATGACGGCTGGAAGAAGGTTTGCCATCCTGTGCGCCGCCCTGGCGATGACCACGGGGCTCATGGCCGGTTGTGGGGCCGACGGCGAGAGCACGGCAACGACCACCACGGCTGCTCCGAAGGCGGCCCCCGCCACCACCGAGGCCCCCGAATCCGATGATGCTGCCGAAGAGGCAGAGGGGCTAGGGGCCTTCGACGATGACTGCTACATAGACGAGGACGGCCACGGACCCGACTGCGATGAGGTCGAGGTCGACGATGACTGCTTCATCGATGCCGACGGCCACGGCCCCGACTGCGACCAAGAAACGGTCGGTCAACCGGTCGACGACTGCTACATCGATGAAGACGGCCATGGGCCCGACTGCGACCAGGAAACGGTGAACGTCCCCGCTGGTGACTGCTACATCGATGAAGACGGCCATGGGCCCGACTGCGACCAAGAGGGTCTGGGCGGACCCGAGGACCTCCGCTACCTCAGCGGCTGGGATGTCGACGGCAGCGAACTCGATGTGGGCACGGTCTTCACGTTGACCTGTGAACCCAATGGCAAGCCTGGTGAGGTGTGGGGCACAGACCCCTACTCAGACGAGTCGTCGCTGTGTACCGCAGCGGTCCACGCCGGACGGATCACCGTGAAGAAGGGTGGCACCGTGGGCGGACAGCGCATCGATTCGCGGCGCACCATGCCTGGAGGCAAGGCCAACGGCATCAACAGCAAGCCGGCCGACAACTGGCGTGGAGCCATCGAGTTCTTCTGAGTCGCCAATAGAACGGGTCGGGCCGGGCCGGTGGGTGGTCAGGCCAGGCCGAGCACGGCCCGTTCGACAGCGGCAGTGGCCAGGATGCGCAGCTCGTCGATCCCGGCCTCGTGTTCGCCAGTGGCTGCCACCACGAACGCATCACCATCACTCCGGGTGTGCGAGGGGAACACGGCTCGGGCCAGCCCATGATGGGCCGACTGGGCCAGCAGGTGGCAGCCAGCCTTGTCGAGACGGGCATTGGTGACCAGCACACCGATGGTGGTGTTGCCCACCGCCAGGGGTGGAACCAACGGCATGACGCCCGACCGGAGAATGTCGGCCACGGTGTGGGCATCGGCACCCACTGACCCCACGGCGTTCACTGCCACCAGGGCAGTCACCACCACGTCCCGCAGGCGTTCCGATGCCGCCACCAACCCGCCAGGACGGATCGCCTCTGCTCCCCGCCACTTGTCGACGGTGCAGCCGGTGCCAGCACCGACTGGCCCTACCTCGTGGTATCCGGTGGTGGCGGCATCACACGCCGTTCGGCCCTCGGCCGGTCCGGGACGCACCAGTGGATCTCCGACCATCAGGTCGTAGAGGCCCAGGGTGGGAACGATGGGCACCACACCAGCGGGCGCGGCCCAGCCCCGGTCCCGCTCCTCCAACCAGGCCATCACCCCGTCGGCGGAGGCCAGCCCGAACGCTGACCCGCCCGTGAGGACCACGGCATCGACGGCATCGACCATCTTCGAGGGGTCGAGCAGAGCGACCTCCCTGCTGGCCGGTGCGCCACCACGAACTTCGCCGGAGGCCACCGTTCCTTCGGGTAGCAACACCACGGTGCATCCCGTCCGGGCCACCGGATCGGTCCAGTGACCGACAGCAACTCCGGTCACGTCGGTCAGACGGTCACGATCAGGCATGGGGACACGCTACGTCGCGTTTCGTCGACCTTGCCGCCGACCGCGGGCTAGAACGGCGGCATGGCCTGGGATGTGTGTCGAGCCGATCAAGGTCGACGAACGGGGGTTCCGAGATGGGACCGCTCACCGTCAAGACCTGCCCTCGCCCTACAACGGGCTGACCACAACCACCGCCGACCCGTCCTACGACGCCACCCAGGAGGACCTGCAGGTCCTCTACCGCCCCCTGTTCATGACCAGCTTCGTGTTGGCCGACTTCTTGGCCGACAGCCAGTTCTTCGGCGCCGACGGTGCTGGTGGACATCGCCGGAGACGGCAGGGTCCGACGTCGGGTACACGAGCGCGTGCATCCGGTGCACTCTGCGGTGGTCGGGGCCTCGCACCACGACGCAGCACCCGATACCGATACGTCGGGTCCGCTACCCGGTGGTACCCCCACCTTCTTCTTCGCCCCCGACCAGATGCGCAAGCGCTACGAAGACTGGGGCCCCCACGGGGTCGAGGAACGCCACGCCGAAGCCTGGTCCTGGTTCGCTCCGGTGGTGGCCGACTGGGTGGACGTAGCAGTGAGCACCGGACCTGAGGGCCTGCGATCGGCCTGGCTGGAGACCTTGGCCGGGGACACCCCGCCCAACGTCGGACACGTCATCCAGCTCTAGCAAGCCGGCCCACGCCTGCGGCTATAGCGTCCGCCCTGTGAACATCACCGTCATCGGAGCCGGGGCTTGGGGAACCACCATCGCGTCGACCCTGTCGGCCAACGGTCCGGTGACCCTCTGGGCCTTCGAGCCCGAGGTGGTCGCTGCTGTCAACGACGATCATCGCAATCCGGTGTATCTACCCGACATCGACCTCTCACCGGACCTGGCGGCCACCAGCGACCTACGAGCGGCCACCACCGATGCCGACCTCATCTTGATGGCCGTCCCGTCGCAGCACTTCCGCTCCATCATCGAACAGGCCGCCCCGGGGATCGCGCCGGAGACACCGTTCCTCACGCTGACCAAGGGCATCGAAGCCGGAACCCTCCTCCGCATGAGCGAGGTGGCCGCCGAGGTGCTCGTCGACCACCCTCGGGAACGGATCGGCGTCCTCAGCGGACCGAACATCGCCCGCGAGATCGCCCACCGCGAACCAGCGGCCACGGTGGTCGCCATCACCGACCCCGCCATCGCCGCCCTCCTACAACAGGCGCTGAGCACCCCGACGCTGCGGGTCTACACGAACCCCGACGTGATCGGCTGCGAGATCGGCGGGGCGGTCAAGAACGTCATCGCTCTGGCCGCGGGAATGGCCGAAGGTCTCGGTTTCGGCCAGAACACCCTGGCGGCCATCGTGACTCGTGGCCTGGCCGAGTTGACCCGCCTCGGGCTGGCCCTCGGCGGCGAGGCCCTCACCTTCCTCGGGCTGGCCGGCATCGGCGACCTGGTGGTCACCTGCCACAGCCCCGCTAGCCGCAACCACCACGTTGGAGTCGAGCTCGGCCGAGGACGGGCGGTCGACGACATCATCGCCGAGATGACGGCGGTGGCCGAAGGGGTCCGGTCGTGTCGCCCCGTACTCGATCTGGGCGCTCGCGTAGGTGTCGATCTACCCATCTGTTCGGTCGTCGGAGCCGTCCTCAGCGGTGACCTGGCGGCAGCCGATGTCGCTGACGCTCTGCTGGGCCGAACGCTGACCACCGAACTACACGGCATCACTTCGACGGCCCCGAAAGACGAACCCGGTACGTGACCGTCGAAGCACGCCATCGGGTCGAACAACCAGCCGTGCACCAGGCCCGCTGAGACCCATCCGCACCGGAGTGTCCCGCATCGCCGCCGAGGTGCAGTCGGCCATCGAAGACGTGACCCCGAGCTTCGGATCCACCGACGAGGCGCTGACCGGTCCACCGGGGCCGTGGAAAGCGACGCTGCCCACCCCGAGCCGCTCCACCAGGAGCACGGTTATCAGGCCCGCGATCGGTGGCGGGCGCTGCGGTTGTGATCGGCGAAACCCTACGGCTGACGACGTCAGCGGAGGACCGGGCCGATCGAGGGTCGGACCATGCTCCCGGTGGCGGCCACCGTGTGGCTCCGGGCCCGCAGCATCAACAACTGAGCGGCTTGCGTCCGATCAGATGAGGGCCTGCGCCCGGGCTGCCCGCGAAAGCTCGTCGCGGGCAGAAGGGTCAGCGATGGCGATCAGCGCCCGAGCCCTTTCGGCGAGTGACCGGCCGCGCAGTTCGGCCACACCATGTTCGGTGACCACGTGATCGACCGTGTTCTTCAGGGTGGTCACCACCGAGCCCGGGGTAAGTGAAGACACGATGCGACTGGCGCCATCGCGGGTCAGCGACGGCGTGACGATGAAGGCCTGCCCTTCCTCGGCGTACATGGCCCCACGGGCGAAGTCGGCCTGACCGCCCGACGACGACCAGTACCGCCCACCAATGGTCTCCGAGGCGCACTGGCCCATGAGGTCCACCTCAGTGGTGGCATTCACCGAGGTGAAGCGGGCCATCCGGGCGATGACCCGGGGGTCGTTGACGAAGTCGACGCCCAGCAGTTCGACCACCGCGTTGTCATCCAACCAGTCGTAGAGGCGTCGGGTACCGAGGCAGAACGTGGTGACCATGCGGTTGCGCCTCACCTCCTTCTCCACGCCGGTGATCACCCCCGCCTCCACCAGATCGACCATGCCGTCGTGGAGCAGTTCGGTGTGGATACCCAGGTCTCGGTGTCCGGTGAGGCTGTCGAGGATGGCGGCCGCTATCGACCCGATGCCGATCTGTATCGAAGCCCCGTTTGGGATCCTTTCGGCCACCAGGGCGGCGATGGTCCGATCTATTGCACTGGGCTCGGCCCGGGCCACTTCGAGCAGAGGTCGATCCGTTTCGCACCAGCCCTCGATCTGCGAGTGGTGGATCAGGTTGGCGCCCCGGGTACGGGGCATGTGGGGCGTCGCCTCCAGGAAGAAGGGCACCCGTCCGATGAGGCTGGCCACGTAGTCGGCATTGGTCCCGAGGCTGAAGTAGCCGTGCTGATCGGGCAGGGAACTCGCGGCCACCACCAAAGTGCACTTGGTGCTCCTCCGCAGAAGCATCGGTACCTCGGAAAAGTGGTTGGGCACGAGATCGACCGTTCCCGCCCAGTGGGCCGACCGGGTGATGTGCGACAGGAAGTAGGAGACGTGACGTAACCGGTCGCCGTAGGCCCCGTGCAGGTAGGGCCGGTCATACAGGGCATGCATCTGGTGGATGCGTACCCCCTCCAGGCCATCGGCCCCTGCTTCGATGGCATCGATGATCGCAGTGGGCTCACCGTTGGCCAGCGGGACGATCACGTCAGCTCCGGGCGGAAGCAGATCGAGGACCGCATCCGGGGAGACCGGGGTGGGGACGGCGATCACGAGACAAAGGGCTGGAGGCGGCGCATGATCGACGACGCTAAGGCGCTGAATCCAGCGACGCTCGTCACGTCCACCGCTGCCGGTGGGTCGATCTCAGCCTTGAATGACGGTGACTCTGCGGTCGAGCAGCCCCGGACCCCGTTGCCGGTTGCCTTCACTACGGTGACGCCGAAGGCCACGTCCGCGACCAGGAGTTCTCCCGATGACCAGTCCCACGTTCTCAACGCTGCGGATCGAACCGGGGTCGTCCGATGCGATCGTCCACCTGGTCCTGGACCGCCCGGACAACCTCAATGCCTTGTCTCGGGTGTTGTTGACCGAACTGGCCACCGCCTGTCGGTGGCTCGACGAACAGCGAGACATCAAGGTGGTCGTGGTCCGAGGCGAGGGGCGGGCCTTCTCCGCCGGCTTCGACCTAGGCGACTTCGCCGAGGCGCCCGGCGAGATGTCGCCGCGTGACACCGCCGACCTCGGGCGGTTGGCGGCCGAGGCCCTCACCGGCATCCGGGCCCTGACCATCGCGTCCCTTCACGGCCACTGCGTCGGTGGCGGCCTGGTGCTGGCAGCATCGTGTGATCTGCGGGTGGCCGCCGAAGATGCCCGCTTCTCGATCCCGGAGGTCGACCTGGGCATCCCCCTGGCGTGGGGCGGGATCCCCCGCCTGGTCCGCGAGCTCGGCCCGGCGATCACCAAGGAGTTGGTCCTTACCTGTCGGCCCTTCAGCCCCGACGAGGCCAAGGCATTGCGGTTCGTCAACACCGTGGTTCCGGCCGCCGAGCTGGACCGAACGGTGACCGAGCTGGCCGAAGCCTTGGCCGCCAAGCCCGGGTTCGCCCTGCGCACCACCAAGCAGCAGGTCAACGCAGTGACCGAGGAGATGATCGGCACCGGCCGCAATGCCAGCGATGCCGACACCCTGGCCGCGGCGGTGGCCGACCCCGAATCGGTCGAGGCCTCCCGCCGCTACCTGGCCAACCGCAGCCGACGCTGAACAACAACCACCGACCCACCAACCCAACAAAGCGAGAATCATGACGACCGAAGACCAGATGCGCGCCGCCCTACAGGCCTACATCGACGGGTTCGCGGCCAAGGACGGCGACGCCCTTGCTGCGCTGTTCGCCGACAATGCCCGGATCGAAGATCCCGTGGGCGGTCCCAAGATCGTCGAAGGGCGTGCAGCCATCGACGAGTTCTACAAGGGCGCCGTCCAAGCAGTCGATCGACTCGAACTGGCTGCGCCGATCCGGGCCTCGCACGGCAACGCCGCGGCCATGGCCTTCGACATCCACCTGACCTTCGGAGATACCCGCGCTCTCATCCGGGCCATCGACGTGATGACATTCAACGAAGACGGCAAGATCGTGGACATGAAGGCATACCACGGGCCGGGAGACGTCGAGACCGAAAGCTGATTGCCCTGGCTCAACCCAAGGCGACCCGACCAACAACAACCCGCGCCGACTCGATCGAGGAGGGAACGAACGCCGAAGCATCGCCTCCTGGGATCTCCTGAGGTCTGAACCGTCGTCCCGTCAACCGGGCATCGGCCAGGCGGTCGACTCGGAAGGTGCGCCAGTCGTCGCGTCGCAGGTCCCAGGCCACGAGGTAACACCGTCGCCCAGCGGTCACCATCCGGTGGGGTTCGACCAGACGGGTCATCGACGACCGCATGAAGGACCTCACCGACCTGGTCGACATCGGTGATGCCCTTGACCGGCGCATCGAGACCTACTCGGGAGGAATGCGTCGCCGACTCACCCTGGCTGCGGCGCTGGTCCACAAGCCCGACGTTCTGGGCCAATGCCCGCGGGAGGCGGCGCTGGTTCCAGCGATCGATGGCCCGAACTGCACCTCCGATCAAACGCCCGATCACGGCTAGAACAATCGGCGTT
>JBDTBS010000151.1:0-9531 GCA_039924035.1 Aquihabitans sp.
CCGCATCCAAGCCGATGGGAGAGAGGTGCCGACTCCCGCAGAGCTCGCGGATCTGATCGAGTCGCTCGACATCTCCAAGATCTCCGTCGACGAGGCACCGGCTGAGTTGAGAGACGACCTCCAGTACGTGATCGATCGGCGAACGGAGGCCGTGACGCAGATCCGCAGCGCACCGCCGGGCACGCCCATCAGCAAACTCCTGCCTCATGATCTCCTCGACCGGTTCGCCACGGTCGTCCAGTACAACCTGGACCATTGCAATCTGTCCTGAAACTTGAGTGTGCGACCATCAACTTTCCTGCGTGAGTGGTGGTAGACTGTCTTCATGGCAATGGACCCGAACCGATGGACCCTGAAGACCCAGGAGGCGTTCAACGCCGCCGTGTCCAGGGCCAAGGCAGACAACAACCCTGAGGTCACCCCCGATCACCTGCTGGTCGCTCTGCTCGGTCAGCAGGAAGGTGTGGTCCTCCCCATCCTCGAGAAGGTGGGCTCCGCCCCCGCGGCCCTGCGCAACAAGACCGAAGAGGCCCTGTCGCGGCTCCCCAAGGCCTACGGGTCCGAGGCCCGGTTGGCCCGAGATCTCGAGAAGGTCGTCGACCAAGCCGACGAGGCCCGCACCGAACTGCACGACGAGTACCTCTCCACCGAACACCTCCTGCTGGCCCTCGCCGATCGCCTCGGGGCCACCAAGGAAGACCTCCTCACGGCCTTGCGCGAGGTGCGGGGGAGCCACCGGGTGACCAGCCAAAGCCCCGAAGACCAGTATCAGGCTCTCGAGCGGTTCGGCCGTGATCTCACCGAAGCCGCCCGTCAGGGCAAGCTCGACCCGGTCATCGGGCGAGACGAAGAGATCCGTCGCGCCATCCAGGTGCTCAGCCGGCGCACCAAGAACAACCCCGTGCTCATCGGTGAGCCCGGCGTGGGCAAGACCGCCATCGTGGAGGGCCTGGCCCGACGCATCGTCGAAGGCGACGTGCCCGAAGGTCTGAAGAACAAGCGCCTCGTCAGCCTCGACATGGGAGCCCTGGTGGCCGGGGCCAAGTACCGCGGCGAGTTCGAGGAACGGCTGAAGTCGGTCCTCAAGGAGATCACCGATGCCGACGGTGAGGTCATCACCTTCATCGACGAGATGCACACCATCGTCGGTGCTGGCAAGGCCGAAGGGGCCATGGATGCTGGTCAGATGATCAAGCCCATGTTGGCCCGCGGCGAGTTGCGCCTCATCGGGGCCACCACGCTGGAGGAGTACCGCAAGTTCATCGAGACCGATGCCGCGTTGGAGCGTCGCTTCCAGCAGGTCTATGTGGGTCAGCCCAGCGTGGAAGACACCATCGCCATCCTCCGCGGTCTGAAGGAGCGCTACGAGGTCCACCACGGTATTCGCATCCAAGATGCCGCTCTGGTGGCCGCGGCCGTGCTGTCGGACCGCTACATCACCGGGCGCTTCTTGCCCGATAAGGCCATCGACCTGGTCGACGAGGCTGGCTCGAAGCTGCGCATCGAGATCGACTCTTTGCCCACCGAGATCGACGTGGTGGAGCGACGCATCCGCCAGCTCGAGATCGAACGGGTGGCCCTGGCCAAGGAGACCGACGATCCCTCGGCGGAGCGCCTGGCTGCTCTCGACAAAGAACTGGCCGACCTGCAGGAGCAGAGCCTGTCCATGAAGGCCCACTGGCAGGGCGAGAAGGATGCCATTGCCACCATCCGCGAGCTCAAGGAGCAGTTGGAGGCCCGCCGCAACGAGATCGAGCGTGAAGCAGACCTGGAGAAGGCGGCCGAGATCCGTTACGGCCAGATCCCCCTGCTCGAACGCCAGGTCGACGCAGCCACCGCTCGCCTGGCCGAGCTCCAGGGCACCCAGCAGATGCTGAAGGAAGAGGTCGACGAAGAAGACATCGCCGAAGTCGTGTCCAAGTGGACCGGCGTCCCCGTCACCCGTCTCATGGAGGGCGAGCTCCAGAAGCTGGTCCGCATGGAAGACGTGCTCCACGAGCGCGTCGTCGGCCAAGAGGAGGCCGTTGTGGCGGTGGCCAATGCCATCCGTCGCAGCCGCGCTGGCCTATCGGACCCGAACCGGCCCATCGGTTCGTTCCTGTTCATGGGCCCCACCGGCGTGGGCAAGACCGAGCTGGCCCGCACCCTGGCCGACTTCCTGTTCGACGACGAACGGGCCATGGTCCGCATCGACATGAGCGAGTACATGGAGAAGCACTCCGTGTCCCGCCTGGTCGGAGCCCCTCCCGGCTATGTCGGCTACGACCAAGGCGGCCAGCTCACCGAACTGGTGCGCCGCAGGCCCTACGCGGTGATCCTCCTCGACGAGATCGAGAAGGCCCACCCCGATGTGTTCAACATCTTGTTGCAGGTCCTCGACGACGGTCGTCTCACCGACGGTCAGGGCCGCACGGTCGACTTCACCAACACGGTGCTGATCATGACCTCGAACCTGCCCGGTGAGCCGCTCTCGCTGTTCAAGCCCGAGTTCGTGAACCGAATCGACGAGATCGTCCGCTTCCGTTCGCTCACCGAAGCCGACCTGTCGCGGATCGTGGAGATCCAGCTGGCCGGTCTGCGTGATCGTCTGGCCGAACGGCGCATCAACATGACGGTCACTCCCGAGGCCGAAGCGGCCTTGGCCCACGAAGGCTTCGATCCGGCCTTCGGTGCCCGTCCGCTCAAGCGGGTCATCCAAAGGGAGATCGGCGACCGACTCGCCCTCCTCCTGCTGGAAGGCGACGTGGCCGACGGCAGCGATGTCACCGTCGATGTCGACGCCGAAGGTTCCATCACCGTGGCCTGATCTGCCCAGAGCTGGAACGAGCCCGACCGAGGTCGGGCTCGTTCCGCTCGAAGCAACGATGAGCGTGCCCGGTCGATTCGGCGGGGCACGCTCGCTTCCCCCTCAAGTCATCGTGCCGATCGACCGATAGCGGGTCTATGGGACGACTCGACCGACGCTGGCTGCGACGCATCTTGGCGGTGGGTCTTGTGGCCACGTTGCCCGTGGTGGCCTCGTCGGCACCGGTGGCCGCCGCTGGCAACGGCTGCCCGGACGGTGGTAGCTGGGACATCCGATGGACCGGGGCCGCGGGCGACGAAGCGTGGACCAACCCGGGCAACTGGGAGCCGAACTTTGGCGGCTCCGCCCGGACTCCGACCACGACGGACAAGGTGTGCATCGATACCAGCGTCGGCGGTGGCGTGATATCGGAGGGGCTAGAAGTCGAGACGATCGAACTGGCCGGTGGCCCCACCGACCCGGCGGTGCGCCTGTCCGGCACCATCTCGGTGCAGCTCATGGTGGGCAACGGACCCGTGCAGTTCATCGACGACGCCGAGGTCACCGGTCTCGCCTTCCAACTCGTGAACCTCACCGTCGATCCGGATGCGTCCGTCGATCTCACCGGAGCGCTGCGCACCGACGGGCTCCTGGACGTTGGCGGTCAGCTGACGCAGTTCGGCTCGTCGCTGTTCGATGCCGTGACCGTCCGTCCCGGCGGCGATCTGCAGGTGGAGATGACCGGAGCTGGCGAGTGCGTGAACGCCGAGCCCTGCGCCACGTTCACCGGCCCTCTCGACGTGCAGTCGGGTGCTTCGGCTTCGGTGACCGGCGACGGCATCGCCATCTTCCATCCGACGGCAACGCTGGTGGCTGGCACCGTCGACCTGCGCGACGTCAGCGTGCACCACGAGGGCCCGTTCCCGCTGAGCCTGACGATGATGGCCGCCGCTCCGGTGGTCATCGAAGAGGTCGGCGCTGGGGCCAGCTTGACGGTCCAGCGGGTGAGCGGATCGGCGGTGCCCTTCGACATCACGCTCGCCCCCGGCACGGTCTTCGGCACCTTGCAGGTGACGGGTCGGCCAGGTCCCGCAGGACCGGTGGACCGCGTCGAAGGGGCGATGGTCGTTGCTCCCGGCGGATCGGTCGCTCTCAACGGAATAGACGCCAGCTTCGGGCTCCTCGCCAACGAGGGCACCCTCAGACTGGACCGGACGGTCGTGCGTGCCGAGGGGACGGCGCCGTTCGTACTGGTCAACGTTGGCCGTCTCGAGATCGGGGCCCGGCAGGGGACGGGGTCCGATCCGTTGCGGGCCTCGGCGGTGTTCACCGAGAACGCCGAACTGCTCAACCTCGGTGAAGTGGTGGCCGTCGATCCATCGGCCGAGCTCGTCCTCGGCGGGTACGCAAGTCATGTCCGGGAGGACGGAACGCCGCTCCGGGGCACGCTGTCGGTACCGGTGTCGGCGGTCGTCCCTGTGGCGCACATGCCCCTCTTCTCCGACACCGGCGCACCGTTGATGGTGCCGTGGTTGGCCTGGGGCGCGGGTGGCGTGGGTGTCGTGGTCGACGGCGTTACCGAGGGTGCCTCGGGTCGGGTGGAGGTGGAGGGTCTCCTGCGGGATGTAGGGAACCGGCGTCTGGTCGTGTTGCCCGGTGAGGGGTACTCCCCGTGTGCCGGGGAGCGCTGGCCAGTGGCCACCTTCGATCGGGCTGCGTTGGGCTATCGCCGGCCCACCGCGGGAACGTCGTCGGTGCCGGGTGCGCAGCGCTCGGCCATCACCACGTCGATCTTCGGTGGCAGTTCAGGCTGGTCGGTGGTGGCTTCGGATCGTCCCGGTTCGGTGGTGGCCACTGTGACGGGTACTTCGAGTGGGGGTTGTTCGACGCCGGCTGGTGGACGGTTCGTGTCGGCTCTGTATGTGGAGGGGACCGGTCGGGTGCCGACCGATGCTGAGTACGCTTTGCGGGCCGGTCGGTCGTCGACGGTTGCTGATCGTATGGCGCAGGCTCGAGTGGTGTTGAAGGGTGCTGAGGCTCGCGGCCACTTGATCGATGAGCAGTACCGCCGGATTCTCGATCGTCGGGTTGATTCGGGTGCCGCTGCCATTTGGGGGCCGCGCCTGGCGGGAGGGTGGACGCCGGATCAGTTGCGGGCGACCTTGTACGGGTCGACCGAGTTCTGGAATCTGAACGGTAGGTCGTTGGGGTCGGTGACCAACGCGGTGTACCAGCGTGAGCTGGGACGATCGGCCACCGCTGCCGAGCGGTTGACCATCGTCCGGAAGGTGAATGCTGGTACGACACGCGCTGCAGCGTTCACCGCCGTCATGCGCATCCCTGAGGTCGACATCACCACCGGCGCCGCCATGGTGGAGCGGTGGTGGGCCCGTGAGCCGACGCTCTACGAAGCCTTCTACGTCGGGGCCCTGCTCTACCGGGGCAATGCTGAGCTGATGGTGGCCGCCGACCTGGCTGCCGGGCTGCCGCTCGACTGACAAGAAGCCGGCCGCCGTCGGAGGAAGATGGAGCCCCGACGGTGGCCTGACCCCTCTGATCAGTCGGTGGGCGGCGTGCTGGTCTCGGCGGCTGCTGAGGTCTCCAGGACCGGTTCGTCGCCTTCGGTGCTCTTGCTGTTGACGAAGCCTTGGACCAGCTCGCTGAGGTCGATACCCAGCAGGCTCTTGGCCAGGGCCTGGCTCTGGGCGACCGTGGACGACACGCTGCGCACCAGCTGGCTGGAGCCATCGGTGGACACGACCGTCATCGAACCGATGCTGGCCATTGGCTTGGCCGCCTCGGCCACGATCTTCGGCAGGGCCTCAGCCATGATGTCGACCACAGCCGCATCGCCGTACTCCTTGTAGGCCCCGGCCTTCTTGCGCATGGCCTCGGCGGTGGCCTCGCCCTTGGCCCGGATGGCGTCGGCTTCAGCGAGACCTTCGGCCTTGGTGGCTTCGGCCAGCGCGGTGCGGCGCTCCCGTTCGGCAGCACCGCTCAGGCGGGTGGTCTCGGCCGCAGCTTGAGCTTCGGAGATCTCCCGGGACCTGTTGGCCTCAGCTTCTTGCTCGACGGCGTAGCGCTGGGCATCGGCAGGCTTGCGCACCTCGGCATCCAACACCTGCTCCTTGAGCGCGGCTTGACGGGCCGCCACCTGCTCCTGGGCGGCGATGACTTCCTGGTCCTTGGCGGCCTGCGACAGCGGGCCGGCGGCAGCAGCGTTGGCGGCGGCGGCGTCGGTCTCGGCTTTGATCTCCGCTTGCTTGAGCTGGAGCTCGCGGTTGGCGATGGCGATCATCTCCTCGGCGGAGATGCGGGCCTGCTCGGCTTCGCGGCGGGCGATCGCTTCGGCGATGGCCGCTTCCTTCTCGGCCCGGGCTGCCTCGGGGCGTCCGAGGTCCAGGAGGTAGCTGCCCTCGGCCTGGATGTCTTGTAGCTGGAAGGTGTCGAGCACGAGGCCCTGGTTGGTGAGGCTGTTCTCGGCCTCTTCGGCCACGGCCCCGGCGAACCGGGCTCGGTCCCGGATGATCTCCTCGACGCTGAGGCGGCCCACTATGGCCCGCAGCGAACCGGCCAGGACCTCCCGGGTGAACACATCGATCTCGGTCTGCTGGCCGAGGAACCGTTGAGCGGCGGCCCGGATCAACTCTTCGGTGCCGCCGACCTTCACGACGGCCACGCCCTCCAGGGTGCAGCGGATGCCGTTGGCGGACACCGCGGCCGGCACGCTCACCGCGATCTGACGGCTCGACAGGTTCATCACGCCGAGCTTCTGTACGAAGGGCACAACGAAGACGCTGGCCCCCATCACGACCTTCTGGCCCGAGGTGTCGTTGCCGCCGGCCTTGCCTTTGCGTCCGGTGATGACGAAGGCCTCGTTCGGGCCGGCCACGCGGATGCGCGAGACCACGAGTATGACGAGGGCGACAGCCAAGACGGCGAGGCCGAGCCCGGCGATGACCAAGGGATTCATGGCTGCCAGCAGGTTCATGGGATGTCAGGGCCTCTCATAGGGCATGTGGAACGAATTGTCAGGTGGTGCCGTCGTCGAAGGGTTCGACGGCCACCAGGGTCGAGGATCGAACGTCGACGACGACCACGGGGGTCCCGGCGGGGAGTTCATCATCGGCGATGCAGGCCACCTTGACCGGGCCGGTAGGTCGGGTGAGCAGCACCTCGCCGTAGCGGCCAGGGGCTGGAGCCACGACGATGCGGCCGAGAGAGGCCAGTAGATCTGCTTCGGTCTCGGTCCGGTCGGTGGGCATGTCTCGGAAACCTCTGGACAAACGAATGGCCCCGAAGGCGAACAAGATGCCAGCGACGACGCCGGCGACGAGTGCGACCGGCCCAAGCGAGTCGATGAGCGCACCAGCGACGAAACCGAAGGCTCCGAAGAATGCGGCGATGGCCGGAAGCGACAGCCAATCGCCTTCCAGAGCGTCGAACAGGTCGAACGCGTCGCCCGCACCATCGAAAACGAGGGAGACCAGCAGGAAGGTCGTGCTTATGATCCCTAGCCAGAGCAAGCCGTTCATCGTCGACGGCAGCGTAGGCGACTGGGCCATGGCCATGACACGACCTGGACGTTGGCGGGGTCGCATTGGGAGCCCGGGTGGTCCAATCTTGACCCGCGGGTCAAGATTTGTGACTACCGTCCCGGGACCGGATCGAGCCGACGGCACAACCTCACGGAGAACCCTCGCCATGGAACGTCAAGACCTGCGGACCAGGTACCGCGCTGAGCGCGACAAGCGTCTCCGCCCCGACGGAAACGACCAGTACTTGGAGCCCACCGGCCGCTTCGCGTCGCTGCTCGACGACCCCTACACCGAGGTGGTCGACCGGGAACCCATCAGCGAAGACCTCACGGTGGCCATAGTCGGCGCCGGGTTCGCCGGTCTCGTCAACGGAGCCCGGCTGAAGGAGGCCGGAATCGACGACGTGCGCCTGATCGACAAGGCCGGCGACGTGGGTGGGGTCTGGTACTGGAACCGCTACCCCGGCGCTCACTGCGATACCGCGGCCATGGTCTACCTCCCGCTCCTGGAGGAGACGGGCACCGTTCCGTCCCGCAAGTACGTGCCGGCGCCGGAGATCCACGCTCACGCCCAACGGATCGCCACCACGTTCGGTCTCTACGAGCGGGCCCTGTTCTCCACCGGCATCGTCGACCTCAGGTGGGACCAAGCGATATCGCGATGGATCCTGCGCACCGACCGGGGCGACGAGTTGCGGGCCCGCCACGTGATCACCGGCACCGGACCCCTCAGTCGTCCGAAGCTGCCCGGCATCGAGGGTCTCAGCACGTTCGCAGGCCCGGCCTTCCACACCAGCCGATGGGATTACGGCATCACCGGTGGTAGCGCCAACGGAGAGCCCATGACGGCCTTGGCCGGCAAGCGAGTGGGGATCATCGGTACTGGCGCCACCGCCGTTCAGGCCATCCCGCACCTGTCGCAAGATTCCGGTGAGCTGTTCGTCTTCCAGCGCACCCCGTCCTCGGTGGATGCGCGAGGCAACGTCGACATCGACCCGGAGTGGTTCGCTGGCCTCGAACCGGGCTGGCAAAGAGAGTGGTTGATGAACTTCGCGACCCTGCAGACCGGCGGGTTCGCCGAGGAAGATCTGGTGGACGACGGTTGGACCGAGATCTCCATCCGTGTCCGCGACAGCGTCGTGGCCGCGCTGGGCGATGGGGCCGAGTTCACCCCCGAAACGATTTCTCGGGCCTTCGGTGAAACCGATGACGTGAAGATGGACGAGATCAGAGCCCGGGTGGATGCCATCGTGGCCGACGAGACCAGCGCCGAAGCGCTCAAGCCGTGGTACCGCCAGTTGTGCAAGCGGCCGTGCTTCAGCGACGTCTACCTGCAGTCCTTCAACCGGCCCAACACCCACTTGGTCGACACCGACGGACAGGGTGTGAGCCGCGTCGATGCCCAAGGTGTCTGGGTCGGCGATCAGCACTACGAACTGGATGTGCTCGTGATCGCCTCGGGCTTCGAGTTCGGTTCCGACGTTGGCCGGTCGGCGGGAACGCCGATCGTCGGACGCGAGGGCCGCACCCTCTCCGACCACTGGTCCGACGGCATGATGACGATGCATGGGACCCACTCACACGGGTTCCCCAACCTCTACATAATCGGCTTCACCCAAGCCGCCAACCTCTTCTCCAACATCCCCCACAACTACGTGGAGTCGGCCCAGACCGTGGCCCAGATAATCGCTCACGCCGAAGCGAACGATGCGGTGGAGGTGGAGGTGACCGCCGAAGCGGAGGCTGATTGGGTCGAACAGTTGCTCACCGGCTCGACCTTGTTCGGCAATCCCGAGTGCACCCCCGGCTACTACAACAACGAGGGTGGGGCGATCGGCGATCGCGAACGTCGCAACATGGCCAGCTATCCCGGTGGTGCCGTCGCCTACTTCGCCCACATCGATGCCTGGCGCCAGAGCGGTGAGTTCGCCGGTCTCGAGTTCCGCTGACGGGTGAGAGTGACGGGCCGTCGCGGGTGAGGGGCCTTTCGCTCAACCTGGCGTGGGCTCGGACACCTTCACCACGGTCTTGCCGATGTTGGCCCCGGTGAACAGGCCGTTGAGGGCATCGACGGCCTGCTCGAGCCCGTCGTGGACGTTCTCTCGGTGGACGAGCAGGCCGTCGGCCTCCCATTCCCGCAGGGCCGCGAAGGCCTCGGGGAAGCGACCCCACTCGTTGAGGGTGTTGAAGCCCTGCATCTTGCCCGACC
>JBDTBS010000152.1:0-7280 GCA_039924035.1 Aquihabitans sp.
ACAGCCACACGTTGGTCTGACCCTCGTCGAGGCGCAGCGAGCGGTCGGTCACCTGAAGGCGTCGCTTCATCTCGGTCTTGAGGACGTCGACCAACTGGTCACCGGTCTCGAGACCTTCGTCGGCCACCCGGGCCCGGAGGTGCTCCACGAGCTCCATGGCCGGTCCGACGCCGAGGTCGGCCCGGATGAGTGCTTCTTCGAGGGCATCCCAGGTCTCTTCGTCGATCTTCGAACGACCGAGGAACCCGGCGAAGGACGCCCGTGCCTTGGCCAGCCGTTCGCGGAGCGTCGGCTTGGGCCGGACCGGTTCGGGCTCGACGGTCGGCTCGGTGGGAACCTCTTCGATGACCGGGACGTCGACGCGTTCGTCGACGGGGGCCTCGACCGACGGCGCTGGCGGAGCCAACGGCGGTTCGAGCTCCGGGGCGGAGGTTCCCTTGCGGGTGTTGAGGAAGTAGGCCCCGGTGCCGACAGCGACGGCAACCAGGAGCACAGCGAGGATGATGTAGGGCCACCTGACCCGGCCGATCCTACGGGGTGGACCTCACGACCAGGTCAGCGCTTGGGTGGTATGCCGAGCGTGACCGTCACGGCCTGCTCGTTGCCGCCCCGCACGACGGTGAGCTCCACCGTATCGCCGGGCATCTGGGTGGTCACCCGAGCCACCAGGTCGATCATGCTCGTCACCTTGCGACCGTCGAGGTCGATGACGAGATCATCGACCTCCAGGCCGGCCTCGTAGGCGGGAGTACCTGGCTCCACGTCTGTTATCAGGGCCCCGGCCCGGTCGCCGGTACCGTCTGCTCCTCGCACGCCGAGAAAGCCGCCAGTGGGTTCCTCGCCGGCCACGATCTTGTCGGCCACCGCCTTGGCGATGTCGATGGGGATGGCGAACCCGATGCCCACGTTGCCCGTGGTCCCCTGGCTTCCGGTGATGATCGAGTCGTTGATGCCGATCACCCGACCCTGACGGTCGGCCAAGGCCCCACCAGAGTTGCCCGAGTTGATGGGGGCATCGGTCTGGATGGCGGGAATGGCCCCACCGGGAGTCTGTGTCGACCGCCCGAGCGCACTGATGATGCCCGAGGTCACGCTCTGGTCGAGTCCGAACGGGCTACCGATGGCCACCGCGGTCTGGCCGACCCGTAGGTCGACCCCGGTGGCAAGCACGGCAACCGGCAGGTCTGCGCTCCCATCGATCTTCACGACGGCGACATCGGTGGACGCGTCGCTACCGAGCACCGTGCCCGCTATCCGGGAGCCGTCGCCCAGGCGAACGGCCACATCGGTGGTCCCGTCGACGACATGCGCAGCAGTGAGGATCAACCCCGAGCTGTCGTAGATGAAACCTGATCCCAGTCCCGTGCTGGTGTCGATCTGGACCACGGCAGGGGCCAGCGCATAGGCGACCGCCGCTATTGGTTCATCGTCGCCGGGATCCACCGGCCCGGGGACGGTGGACACCGTCTGGGTCTCGGTTGCGGTTCGAGCCGCTGGCGCTGAGCTTGAGGCTTCGACCCCGAGGTTGCGTCCCACCATCACGCCACCAGCACCGGACATGAACACGGCGATGGCCGCGAGCACGGCCGCACCCCGACGGGGCCGGGGGGCCGAAGGGGCGACTGGCACTGCGGGAGGGGCGGACTGGGGGTACATACCGAACCAAGGTAGGAGCGGATTGCGAAAGCGCCGGTAAATGCTCAGGCGACCAGTTGGCCATCTGGATCAGTTGAGTCGAGCGCCAAGGGCACCCGGAGGGTGAAGGTGGAACCACCGGTCTCGTTGGTGGTGAGCGTCACCGTCCCGGCGTGCTCGCGCATGATCTGGTCGACGATGGCCAGGCCCAGACCGCTGCGTCCGTCCTCGCGGGCCGAGGCGCCGTCGCCACGCCAGAACCTTTCGAACACATGGGCCTGATCCTCCTCGGCGATGCCGGGACCGGCATCGGCCACCGACAACCACGCTTGTCCGTCTGACCGTCCGGCCTCCACCCGGACCATCGACCCCGCCGGAGCCAGGCGCACCGCGTTGGTGAGCAGGTTGGCCACTGCCCGCCGAAGGGCCACCCGGTCCCCCACCACCACGAGGTCGCTATCGGCACGGTGTTCCACGGTGAGGTTCCGCACCTGAGCCGGAGCGGTGAACTCCTCAGCCGCCTCGCGGGCCACTACAGCCAGGTCGAGGGGCCCCACGTCACGAGCCGGGGCGCCCAGGCGGGCGTAGACCAGCAGGTCGTCGACCAAGGTCGACATGCGGGCCGCGGTTCGACCCACCACCTCGGCTGTGCGGCGGAGGTCTTCGAGGTTCGGGTCGGGGTCGGCCAGAGCCACGTCGAGGTTGGTGCGAATCACGGCCAACGGGTTGCGCAGTTCGTGAGATGCCTCTTGGATGAACCGCTGCTGCCCAGCGAACGCTTCGTCCAGGCGGGCCAGCATCGCATCGAAGGTGTCGGCCAACTGCTTGAGCTCGTCGGGTGGACCCCGGAGCGCGATCCGCCGGGTCAGATCGGTGGCCTGGATGTTGCGAGCCACCGCGGTGATCCGCCCAATGGGTGCGAGTACCCGCCCGGCCACCAACCAGCCCACGGCCAAGCTGGCGAAGAAGAGCAAGGTCACCGCCGAGATCGAATAGGACCGCAGCAGGTTCAGGGCCCGTTGGTTGGTCAGGGCTTCCACCGACTGGTAGCGGGCCCGGACCTCGGTGGGGGTCAGCCGGACCCCACCCGGTACCTGTTCCACCAGGGTCACGTCATGGGTGGTGTAGACGGTTTCCTCGTTGAGCCGGTCGGCCAACACCGCGTACAGGCCGACCACCATGAGCGCGGCCAACCCGAACAGCACCAGCGAGTAGAGCGCTGTCAGCCGGAAGCGGATGGAACCCAACCAGTCGGGTAGCGCATCGGCCACCCGGACCAGACGGTCACCCATTGGACAGCCGGTAGCCGGCACCGATCACGGTCTCGATCGGCGGTTCGACGTCGTCGTCTCGGGTGAGCTTCCGGCGCAGCGTGCCGACGGTGACCCGGACGGTGTTGGTCAGCGGATCGGCGTTCTCGTCCCAGACGTGTTCCAGCAGGCGTTCCTGGCTGATCACCTCCCCGGCGTGGGTCATGAAGTAGCGCAGCAGCGCGAACTCCTTGGCGGTGAGATCCAAGAGGCGACCTCGGCGAACGGCTTCGAAGCGGGCCGTGTCGAGCACCAGGTCCCCGACGGTGAGGACCGAACCGGTTCGCCCGGCATCGCGGCGCAACAGGCTGCGTACCCGAGCCGACAGTTCGGTGAAGGCGAACGGTTTGACGAGGTAGTCGTCGGCCCCCTCGTCCAGGCCTTCGACCCGTTCGGCCACCCCGTCTCGGGCCGTCACCATCAGGATGCGCGGTGGCGGGCTGCCGTCGGTGGGAGCCAGTAGCGGGTCGGTGCGGATGCGGGCCGCCAACGCCAGTCCGTCGGTGTCGGGCAGGTTCAGGTCCAGGGTGATCAGGTCGTAGTCGTAGACGCCGAGTCGATCCTCGGCCCCCCGTCCGTCGTGGGCAACGTCGACGGCGTAGCCCTCTCGCCTCAAGCCAACGGCAATGGCTTCGGCCAACTCGACCTCGTCTTCGACCACCAGGATGCGCACACCGAGACGGTACCGGGTCAGCCCGAAACGTTGGATAAGGGCGGACCCTTTACGCTGTGCTTCGCCGAGCGCTGCTCAAGTGATCGGCCAGCACCGACCCAGGAGTCCCCACATGACCGACCAGCCGACGACCACGGTCGACTTCGCGGCCGCCGCCGAACGGCTCGAACAGACCCTTTTCGAGGTCAAGAAGGTGATCGTCGGTCAGGACCGGGTGGTCGAACGACTGCTGGTCTGCCTGCTGGCCAAGGGTCACGCTCTGCTCGAAGGGGTCCCGGGCCTGGCCAAGACGTTGGCGGCCGAGACCATGGCTGTGGTGGTGGGCGGAACCTTCACCCGCATCCAGTTCACCCCCGACCTGCTGCCCGCCGACATCATGGGTACCCGGATCTACCGGTCGTCCACCGAATCGTTCGACGTGGAGCTCGGGCCGGTGTTCGCCAACTTCGTGCTCGCCGACGAGATCAACCGGGCCCCGGCCAAGGTCCAGTCGGCCTTGCTCGAGGTGATGGCCGAGCATCAGGTGTCCATCGGCGGTACCAGCTACCCGGTACCCCAGCCGTTCCTGGTCCTGGCCACCCAGAACCCGATCGAGCAAGAGGGCGTCTACCCGCTACCCGAAGCGCAGCGCGACCGGTTCTTGATGAAGATCGTGGTCGACTACCCCACCCCGTCCGAGGAGGTGGAGATCGTGCAGCGCATGGGGATCCGTCCCCCGCAGGCTCGTGAGTCGTTGTCGATCGAGGCTCTCTCGCTGCTCCAGGAAGTGGCCGAGCAGATCTTCGTGGCCCGTGAAGTGGTCGACTACGCGGTCAGCCTGGTGTTGGCCAGCCGCAACCCCGAGCGCTTCGGTCTCGTCGACCTGCGCGAGTTGGTGGCCTACGGGGCCAGCCCGCGGGCCAGCCTGGGCCTCGTGGCTGCCGGCCGGGCTCTGGCCCTGCTGCGAGGCCGCTCCTACGTCCTCCCCCAGGACGTGTTCGACGTGGCCCCCGACATCCTGCGCCACCGGCTGGTCCTCTCCTATGAAGCCCTGGCCCGGGATCTGACCGTCGACGATGTGCTCGGCCGTCTGTTGTCGACGGTGCCCGCCCCCCGGGTGGCCCCGTCACAGGACCACTCGTCGATAGCTCCGGCCTGGGCCGGACACAGCGACCCCTCCGGGCCGATCACCGCATGACCTCGCTCCGCACCGGCCCCGACGAGGTGCTCCGGCGCCTCGACCTGGCTGTGGCCCACAAGCTCGACGGTCTCCTCCACGGCGACTATCAGGGTCTCGTGCCCGGCCACGGCTCCGAGTTGGGCGAGACCCGCACGTACCACGCTGGTGACGACGTGCGCCGCATCGACTGGAACGTGACCGCTCGCATGCGAACGGCCCACGTGCGCGACACCATCGCCGACCGGGAGCTCGAATCATGGGTGATGGTCGACGCCGGGCCCAGCATGGATTTCGGCACGGCCAACTGTGAGAAGCGGGACCTGGCCGTATCGGCGGCGGGGGCAATCGGTTTCCTCACCAACCGGACGGGCAACCGCTTCGGAGCCCTCATCGCCACCCCCGACGGGACCGAGGTGATCCCGGCCCGTGGCGGACGTCAACACCTCATGGCCACCCTCCACCGGGTGATGGCCAGCCCCCGCTACGAATCTGGTCACGTCGATCTGGAAGCGGCTCTCCTGCGCCTGTCGGTCACCACCCGCCGCCGGGGTCTGGTGGCCGTGGTGTCCGACTTCTTGGCTCCCCCCGAGACCTGGGCCAAGCCGCTACGGCGCTTGTCCACACGCCACGAGACGATCGCGGTGGAGATCATCGACCCCCGTGAGCTGTCACTACCCGATGTCGGCCTGCTCAGCGTGGTCGACCCGGCCACCGGCCGGACCCGCGAGGTCCCCACCGCGTCGAAGAAGCTGCGGGCCCGCTACGAAGCGGCCGCCACCCAACAGCGCGCCGACATCGCCGACGCCATCCGGCGCGCTGGTGTGGATCACCTGGTGCTGCGCACCGATCGGGACTGGCTACTCGACGTCGTCCGCTTCGTGGCCGACCGGAAGTCTCGTGTGCACGCTCGCAAGGCCGGTTGGAGCGCCCGATGATCCTCGCGCTCGTCTTCCGCAGCCCTGTCCGCCTGTGGCTGCTGGTCCTGGTCGGCCTCCTCGCCCTCTCCTACCTGCTGATGCAGCGTCGTCGGCGTACCTACGCGGTGCGCTTCACCAACCTGGCGCTCCTCGACTCGGTGGCCCCCCGCCGACCCGGCTGGCGACGCCACCTACCCGCCGGCCTCATGCTCATCGCCCTAGCCGCTCTGGTGGGCGCGTTCGCCGAACCGGTTGCTGCCGAACGGGTGCCCCAGGAACGGGCCACGATCATCATCGCCATCGACACGTCGTTGTCCATGGAGGCCACCGATGTTGCCCCCAACCGGCTCGCGGCGGCTCAAGATGCAGCCAACGAGTTCATCGACCTGCTGCCCGATCGCCTCAACGTGGGCTTGGTGAGCTTCAACGGCGTCGCCCAGATCAAGGTGCCGCCCACCCAAGACCACGACCAGCTGAAAGCCGCGGTCGACCAACTGCGTCTCGGCGAGCGCACCGCCATCGGCGAGGCGGTCTTCGCATCGCTCGATGCCATCAACAGCGCGCCGGAAGCCGGCGAGGACGAAGAGCCGATCCCGGCCCGCATCGTGTTGATGAGCGACGGCTCCACCACCGTCGGCCGCCCCGATGCGCAAGCCTCGGCCGCGGCCAAGAAGGCCGGCGTGCCTGTCTCGACCATTGCCTTCGGCACCCCGGGGGGCACGATCATGATCGAGGGCGAACCCGAGCCGGTGTCGGTGGCCGTGAACTCAGCGGCCTTGGCCGAGATCGCCAATGCCACCGACGGGACCTTCTTCGAAGCCGCTACCGGTGACGAGCTCAAACAGGTCTACGAAGACATCGGTTCGTCCATCGGCTACGCCACCGAGGATCGCGATGTCAGCGACCGATTCGTGGGCGGCAGCCTGGTGTTGCTGCTCAGCGCCGCCGTTCTGTCGCAACTCTGGTTCAGCCGCCTGCCCTGATATCCGCAGTACCGGCCAGCGTCACGAGGTCGATTCGGCGGCGGCCAATGCCTCGGTCAGATCCGCGATCAGGTCGGCGGCATCTTCGATGCCCACGCTGAGCCGGATGAGGTCGTCGGGGACGGCATTGCCGGTTCCGGCCACCGAGGCATGGGTCATGCGGGCTGGGTGCTCGATGAGGCTCTCCACCGCGCCCAGGCTCTCGGCCAGGGTGAACAACTTGGTCTGGCGACATACCTCCAGGGCCATGGCCTCGCCGCCGGCCACCCGGAACGACACCATGCCTCCGAACCCGCTCATCTGGCGAGCAGCCAGGTCGTGACCAGGGTGGCTGGACAGGCCCGGCCAGGCCACCGAGGTGACCGCTGGGTGGGCTTGCAGAGCGTCGGCCACCTCGGCCGCCGACTGGCAGTGCCGTTGCATCCGCAGAGACAGCGTGCGCAGTCCCCGGAGCACCAGGTAGGCGTCGAAGGGCCCGGCTACCGCGCCGGCCGCGTTCTGCAGGAACCCGACCCGCTCGGCCAGCTCGCCGTCGTTCACCACCACAGCCCCGCCGAGCACGTCACTGTGCCCACCGAGGTACTTGGTGGACGAGTGCACGAC
>JBDTBS010000153.1:0-8651 GCA_039924035.1 Aquihabitans sp.
AGTGGTGGCTGTCGGCCTCTGTCTCTGGGTGGCGTCGCTCGATGCTGCCGAGCCGCTCGGCCAAGAGGTCGACCATCCCGGTCGCACCGACTCGTTCCCCATGGAGCGCGGCGATCTCTTCGTACGCCACCTGCCGGTGGTGGCCCTGGTCTCGATGGTCACCGGCCTGTTGGCTGCGCTGGTGGCCGCGGTACCGCTCGGCTCGCCGGTGCCGGTGAGCGTTGCCGCGCTCATCGGTGTCACCACTGGCCTTCTGGCCGGAGCCGGAGCCACCGTCAGTGTCGTGCAGGGTGCTCCCGATGCCGTCGACGTGCTCAGCATGTCGGCCCCCGAGATCGCCGGCTCCCGCAACGTCATGCGGGCCGTGTTCCCACCCGGCCTCGGTGTTCTCGGCGTTCTGCCCATCTTGGCGGCCCGTGCTGCCGAAGAGGGCGTGTCCGATCCGACGCCACTGGTGGCCGCGTTCCGGGTCTCGATCCCTCTGGCCTTCGTGCTCTTCCTGGTGGGCGGCTGGGTGCTGAAGCGCGATGACATCCGCGAGTTCATGGCCAACGCCGCCGACCAGATGTCTCCCACCAAGGCCATGGAACGCCAGGCCGCCGAACGTGAAGAGGCCGAAGACCGCGAGTCCGACCAACTGGCCGAATCCCGCCGTTTGGGCGGACTCGACCCCGAAGACGAGGCCGACGCCGAACGCAAGCGGGCCAAGGCCCAACCACGACCGAAACCCAAACCGAAGCCGACCGTGAGCCCACCGGCCCCCGGCACCCAGGGCGGCAAAAGCTCGAAGCCCATCGGGCGACGAAGGGACCAGAAATGACCACCTCTCCGGCCTTGGCGGCCCACGAGCTCACCAAGACCTACGACGACCTCGTTGCCCTCCACCCCCTCGACCTCATCGTGGAGGCCGGCCAGTCGGTGGCTCTCATCGGCCACAACGGTTCGGGTAAGTCGACGTTGCTGCGCATGGTGGCCGGTCTGCTCGACCCATCGGACGGTCACGTGGAGGTCGCCGGTTTCGACCTGACCGACGTCGAAGCTCGAGCCACCACCTCCTACCTGCCAGACGATCCGGTCCTCTACGACGACCTGTCCCTGCGCGAGCACTGTGAGTACATCTCGCGGCTCCACGGTGGCGACGGGTTCGATCACTACGCCGAGGAACTGTGCGAACGCCTCGGTCTCACCGACCGCATCGACGACCTGCCCGCTCGGTTCAGCCGTGGTCTGCGCCAGAAGACGTCGATCGTGCTGGCCCTGGCTCGCCCGTTCTCGCTGCTGCTGGTCGACGAACCGTTCGTGGGCCTCGACCAGCCCGGCAAGGTCGTCCTGCTCGACCTCCTCGACGAGGTCAATGCCGACGGCGCCGCCACCCTGGTGGCCACCCACGACCCGGCCTACGTAGACCGGGTCAGTCGCAGCATCGCCCTACGCGACGGCGAAGTGGTGTTCGACGGCAAGGCATCAGTCGACCAGGTCCTCGGCCTCGTCGGCGGCTGAACGAACGCCGACCCGGCCCTCGCACCCCGGGGACCACTGAGGCCGGTCGCTCGGCAAGGATGGACCCATGCATGTCCACCTGGTCGACGGCACCTACGAGCTGTTCCGCTACTTCTTCGCACTGCCGTCGCACCTCACCGACGACGGTCGTGAGGTGGCTGCGGCCCGGGGGGTGACCGGCACCGTCCTCATGATGTTGGAGGAGGGAGCCACCCATGTGGGTGTGGCCACCGACCACGTCATCACGTCGTTTCGCAACGAGCTCTACGACGACTACAAGGACGGCTCAGACATAGATCCCGTGCTGTACGCCCAGTTCGGGCTGGTCGAAGATCTGCTGCGGGCGCTGGGGGTCGTCGTCTTCCCCATGATCGAATACGAAGCCGACGACGCTCTCGGCGCGGCGGCGTTCGTGGTGGCCGAGGACGACCGGGTGGAACGGGTGCTCATCTGTACTCCAGACAAGGACCTCGGCCAGTGCGTGGGTGACAAGATCTTCCAGCTCGACCGGCGCAAGGGCAACCTGATCGATGCCGACGGTGTGCGGGCCAAGTTCGGGGTCGGCCCCGAGTCGATCCCCGACTACCTCGGCCTGGTCGGCGATACCGCCGACGGCTTCCCCGGTCTGCCCGGCTGGGGAGCAAAGTCGGCGGCCACGGTGCTGGCCCGTTACGGCCGTCTCGAAGACATCCCGCCCGATTCCCACGACTGGGACATCACCGTGCGTAGTGCTTCCAAGCTCGCTCTCACCCTGAAGCACAACTTCGACGATGCCTTGCTATTCCGCACCATCGCCACCATTGCCTACGACGCCCCCACCGTCGCGTCGGTCGACGAACTCGAATGGCAGGGCCCGACCCCCGACTACGAAGCCGTCCTGGCCACCGCCGATGCCACGGCCCTGATCCCTCGGATCCAGAAGCTGGCCAAGGCCCGAGGGTTCACCCCGCCCACCTGACAGCTGTTCTGGTGCTGGTGGGCTGGGTCGTTCGGATCAATTGCCGCCATAGCCGGACCGACAGGTGGTCGTGGCGGACCCGATCGTCTAGATCGAGGCGCGAGCAGTGTTGCCTCTGACCTGCTGGTTCATGATTGCTTGGTCACTCTTGGAGGTGACCGGTCACTGAGAGTGATGCGGCGGTGTCGGTGGGCGCGCTTTGGACCCGGGTAACGCGCGCTGAGGGCGTCGTACCGTCGACATCACTGGGTGCAGGTAATCGGATGCGCGTGGGTCGGGGGCCAATCCGACAAGCACCATCCGGCGGGACCTGCACCCAGTCTGTGGGTCCGGCCGGCGCGCCCCCTGCGTCGGTCGGGCCTACCGTCGAACCCCGAACCATCAGTCGGGGTCGCGGGCCCGACTGGGGGCCACGCGGGGTGGCTCGTTGGGTTGCTTGGGATATTGGGGCGGCCACGGGGCATCCATGAGCCCGTCATCGAGGTCACGCTGGTACCACTCCAGCAGCGTGGCGATCGACTGCGGGTGGTCGTTCATGTCGGCCCACGGATCGCCGTCGTCGGCCAGCTTGGCCGGGACCACGGCCATGGTCAGAGCCTGCGGGTCGACAGTGGCCACCTCGTCCCACCGCAGGGGACACGACACCTGACCGGCCACCCGAGGTCTTACACACCAGGTTCCGAACATGGTCTTGTGGGGGGCGTTCTGGTTGAAGTCGACGAAGGCCCGCGCGCCCCGCTCTTCCTTCCACCACTGGGCGGTGATCTGGTCGGGGTGACGACGTTCGAGCTCTCGGGCCAACGCCACTGCCGCGGCCCGCACGTCGTAGGAGTCCCAACGGCGCTCGAGCCGCACGTACACGTGAAGCCCCCGGCTACCCGACGTCTTCACGAACGACTTGATCCCCAGTTCGTCGAACAGGTCCCGGGTCTTCAGAGCAGCATCGCGGACGTCGTCGAAGGTGATCCCCGGCGACGGGTCGAGGTCGATGCGCAACTCGTCGGTGACCTCCGGCGACGCGGCCAGGTAGGGCCACGGGTGGAAACCGAGGCAACCCAGGTTCACCGCCCACACCAGATGGGCCAGATCGGCCACCACCAGAGCGTTGCTGCTGGTGCCGTTGGGGGTGGACACCTCGGCCGTCTGCAACCAGTCGGGGGCACCCGCTGGTACCCGCTTCTGGAAGAACGACTTGCCGTCGGCCCCATCAGGGAACCGCTGCATCATCGTGGGCCGACCGCCCAAGGCCGCCAGGATCGGCCCTTCGACGGCCTGGTAGTAGCGGACCAGATCCAGCTTGGTCTCCCCCCGGGTCTTGAAGAAGACCTTGTCGGGGCTCGACACACGCACCTCGCGCCCGCTCACCTCCACGGTCACCGCATCCGAAGCCACGACCGCGACGGTACCGGCCCCCGAGCGACGACGTCGGGCCACGAAACCGGTCGGGTCGAGGTCACCAAGCCCAAGCCGTAGCGTCAGGTCCGATGCCAACGCGTTTCCCCCTCCTCCCACCGGACATCCGGCGCTCGTCTCGCACCAGAGCGCGGGCCCGGATGGCTCCAGCCGTTGCGGCCTTCGTGCTGGCCGGTCTGCTGGCCGCTTGCGCCGGCGGCAGTTCGTCCAGCGGCTCGAATGGGACCGATGGCTCGGACGACGGCGACGGCAGCACCCAGGCAACGGCGGCGCCGGTGATCCTGGAACCGGTGGTCGAGCCAGTACGACCGGGTTCCTTTGGGCAGGTGATCCCCGAACCCACGTCGGTGACCCGAGGTCAGGGACAGTTCCTGCTGCGACCCGAGACCACCGTGGTCATGGATGCCGGTGCCGAAGCCGACGGTGCCGTGGCTGTGCTCCAGCGCACGGTGGGGGAATCGCTCGACCTCGAGCTAGCGGTGCAGCGCGACGACGTGCCACCGGACCCAGCGGTCCCGACCATCACCTTCACGAGCGTCGGCGCCGACGTCGACCTGGGTCGGGAGGGCTACGAGCTCACGATCAGCGACGAAGACATCCGCATCTTGGCGCGGGGCCGGGCCGGGTTCGGGTGGGCGGTGCAGACGATCCGCCAACTCCTACCGGCCGAGACGTTCGGGCCGACCGGTCAGGACGGCACCTACGCGCTGCCCGTCGGCACGGTGCGAGACGTACCCCGCTACGCCTGGCGGGGAGCGATGCTCGACGTGACCCGCCACTTCTACGGGGTCGACGATGTGAAGGCCTTCATCGACGAGATCGCCACCTACAAGCTCAACCGCCTGCACCTGCACCTGAGCGACGACCAGGGTTGGCGCATCGAGATCCTCTCCCATCCCGAACTGGCCGTGATCGGCGGTCGCACGCAGGTCGGCGGGGGAGAAGGCGGCTTCTTCACCCAGGACCAATACCGCGAACTGGTGGCCTACGCCGCCGAACTGGGGATCGTCGTCGTGCCCGAGATCGACCTGCCTGGACACACCAATGCCGCGCTCAACGCCGACCCGCAGCTCAACTGCGACGGCATCGCCCCCGATCCCTATACCGGCACCCAGGTGGGGTTCAGCAGCCTGTGCATCGACCTCGACTACACGTACGAATGGCTGGACGACGTGATCGGTGAGCTGGCCGAACTGACCCCCGGCGACTGGATCCACATCGGTGGCGACGAGTCCCACTCCACGGCCCACGCCGACTACGTGCACTTCGTCGAGAAGGCCACAGCCATCGTGGCCGACCACGGCAAGATCCCGATGGGCTGGGAGGAGATCGGCCAAGCCGACCTCGAGCTCCCAGCGGTCATCCAGCACTGGTCGAACGCCGACACGGCTCGGGCTGGTTCCGCCCAGGGGGCCGACGTGGTCCTGTCGCCAGCCCCCGTTCTCTACTTCGACATGAAGTACCGCGCCGACGGTCCCGTCGGCAACAAGTGGGCCGGCTACACCGACACCCGCGACGTCTACGACTGGGACCCGGCCGCCGCCCTCTCCGGCGTGGATGGATATCAGGTGATCGGCTTGGAAGCCCCCCTGTGGACCGAACTGGTCACGACCCTCGACGAGGTCCAGCTCATGACCCTGCCCCGCATCCCGGCCATGGCGGAAGTGGCATGGAACCCAGGAGAGGGCCGAACCTGGGACGAGTTCGCCGCCCGCCTGGCCACCCACGCCCCCCGCTGGGATGCCCTGGAGTGGACCTGGACCCGAGATACCGGCATCCCCTGGCCCTGACCAACCCGGTCAGAGCCAGCGAGATGGCATTTTGGTACCCCCAACGGGATTCGAACCCGTGTTACCTGCGTGAAAGGCAGGTGTCCTAGGCCGCTGGACGATGGGGGCCTGACCCGTTGCCGGGACGCAGTCACGCTAGCAGCCGCCTCGATCTCCCCTCCAAGGCCAGGGAGGTCGCGGTGCCAGTGCAGTGACAGTGGCCGGTAAGGTCCGGCGGCGGATCGGTCTGACCTCGGCCCCGTGGCCGGTCCGTTGTGCTCAACACCCATGCCTCACCTGCCGATTGATAGCGGGTGAAGCCGACGAGCCGGCATCGTTCGTTCACGACCCGCCCACCGGAGACCATCGATGACCGACGAAGCCTGGCCTTCCCCACCTTCTGAGCCCGGGCCGTGGGCCGGAGGTCCACCGGTGGCTCCCCCTGGCTCCTCATCGATTCAGCCGCTCACCCCCGGTGCGCTGCCCCCGCCACCCGCGCTCCCGCCATCGGGTTCGAAGCCCGGCCAGACCTCGGGCCCGATCTCAGGGCCACTCGCCCCTCCACCGGGCTCCACCATGTGGTCCCCGTCTGCGGCCGGCAGCACCCCGGGGTCCTCGGTCTATCCCGGTGCACCGGTCACACCGAACCGCAAGCTGGACCGGGCACCGGTATGGATCCGGTCCCTTTCGGCTGCCGTCGTGCTGGCGATGGTGGCCGGTGGCATCCTCCTGGTGGCCACCAAAGAATCCCCCTACCCGAGCGAATGGGACCCGCGGGTGGCCGAGTTGGCGCAATGGACCGAAGGCGCTCGGGATCTGAAGTTCGAGCACCCCGTCGACGTGCTCTTCCTCACCCCCGAGGAGTACTCGGGCGAATCCACCGGTGATGTGACGAGCGATTCCGACCTGGAAGCAGAAGACCAAGAGGCCATGAAGGAAGCGGTGGGGATGCTCCGGGCCCTCGGCCTGGTGGAGGGCGAGGTCGATCTGACCGAGGCCAACAACACCCTCACCGACAGCGGAACGCTGGCCTTCTACAGCCCTCAGACCAAGACCGTCTACGTGCGCGGGACTGAGCTCACTCCAGCCCTGAGAGTGACCTTGGTCCACGAACTGGTCCACGTGTTGCAGGATCAACACTTCGACCTCACCCGGTTGGCAGACCTGGAATCGGGAGCGGCCACATCGCTGCGAGCGGTGGCCGAAGGTGATGCAACCCGTGTCGAGAACACCTACGTCGAAAAGAAGCTCAACGACGAGGAAGAGGCTGACTACATCAAAGAGTCCCAGGAGACCTACGACGAAACCGCAGGCGACATCGACGCCAAGGTCCCGCCGGCCATGTCGGCACTATTCGCCTCGCCGTACATATTCGGTCCCCGCCTGGTCGAGTACCTGTTCGTGACGGGCGGAACTTCAGCCATCGATGCTGCTCTCGAGGACCCGCCGTCGGAGTTCGCACTCTTCGACCCGATCAACAACGCCCCGAAGGACAACCCGGCCTCCGACCAAGTCCAGATCCCGGTCACCCCGGTCCACGACGGTGACTTGGTCGACGTCCTCGACGACGGCACGTTCGGACCCGAAGGCTGGTACCTCATGATGGCGGCCCGGCTGGACCCGCGGGTGGCCCTGACCGCAACCGACGGCATCAAGTCCGATGGCTACGCCTACTACCGGCAAGACGACACGGTCTGCGTGTCGGCCACGGCTCAGGCCGACGGCAAGGACATGGATGAGCTCACCTCCGCCCTCGAGGAGTGGGCCGCCAAGTCTCCAGACGGCTCAGCCGACCTCGAGCTCACGGACAGCACGATCACGTTGCGATCTTGTGACCCTGGCGAGGAGATGACCGGGGTCGGAGACGTGTCGGTCGAGCTGCTCCTGTTCGCAGCCATTCGCACCGAGGTCTACGTCGCGCTGATCAGTGACGACACCGACCCCCAGTTGGCGTCCTGCTACTCGCAGGGCCTGGTGGAGAAGTTCACCGTCGATGAGCTGACCGACCCCGAGTTCGGGAACGTGCCCGTCGAGGCCCAGCGCTTCGACCAACTGGCCATGTCCTGCTCCTGATCAGGGGCTGATGGCCTGGATCACCTGGTACTGCACCACGGTGGCCAGGTCGTAGAGAGCCCAGATGGGGGCCGCGGGGTCATCATCGTGCACGTCCCGGCCGCCGTCGTCGTCGTCGCTGATGTCGAGCAGGGTGCCGAGCACGAGCCGTAGAGCATTGAGCGACTGCAGCCAGGCCCACAGGTCGTCCTCGTCGACATCGGTCTGCTCGAGCATCGACCGGACTGCGTCGATGGCTGCCCGACGGGATGTCCGCAGTTCCTCGCCGGCCAACAGCTGGTACTCGACGTCCTTGTCGGGGTCCTGCAAGTAGGCCGGCGGGCTGAGTCGGGCCAGTACCGGTGAATCGGGGTCGTCGAGCAAGTCCGACAGTTCGTCGAGCGCGTTGGACAACGCACCACGCAGGTCGGCGCGCAACACCACCTTGAAGCGCCCGTTGCCCTGGGGGCGCACCACCCAGTTGGGGTCACGGAACAATCCCATCAGCTGTTCCGCTCAGTCGTCGTGCTGCATGGTGGCCCACAGCCCGTGCTCGTGGAGACGGAAGACATCGGTTTCAGCCTTCTCCCGCGAACCCGACGACACCACGGCCCGACCCTTCTCATGAACGTCGAGCATCAACCGCTCCGCTTTGGCCTTCGAGTAGCCGAACAGCTTCTGGAACACGAGGGCGACGTAGTCCATGGTGTTGATCGGGTCGTTCCACACGAGCACGATCCACGGGGTGTCGAGAGCCAGATCCAGGTCGCCCTCAGGAGACGAGATCTCCGTGGGAGAGATGACCGGTGCCGAGCTCATGGTCCAAGTCTGGCGGAGGCGACCCCGCCGACTCCAGAGGCCCATCTGCTGTGGCCGGGACCCGCAGGTTGAGCAGCACGTTGATCGCGGCCACCCACACGAGCATCGACCCGAAGACATGGAGCCCGACCAGCAACGGC
>JBDTBS010000154.1:0-16017 GCA_039924035.1 Aquihabitans sp.
GAGACGAGACCGACGACGGGAAGCAGTAGCGCAATGGCAGACCAGTCCCGCGAGACCGGTTCAACAGCGGCACCTCACCGAATGTGGACGGTGGACCAGGCCAACGAATACCTATCTGGTCTCGACCGGCTCTTCGATTCGGTCACCGCCGCCTCGAAGCGCAACAGCTCAGGTCAGAGCAGCGCCGACGAACGTGTCGTGCTCCACGGCCTGTTGGGCCTGCTCGAAGAGGATGGCGTGATCGTGCGTGACCTCCAACGACGTCTGATCGACTTCCGGGCCGCGGCGTCCGACGGACGGACCGTCCTGCTGTGCCGCATCGGTGGTGAACCGAGCATCGAGTGGTGGCATGAGCTCGACACCGGGTTCCCCGGGCGCCGCTCGCTGGCCGAAGACCCGCCCTGAGCCTCAGATGGATATGGCCGGATCCACGAGTCGCCCGAGGTGCGGTGTCTCGTTCACGCTGACAACCTGGCGGTGACCGTCGCGGGCCCGCACTCGGCTCACGCTGGTGTAGGCCGGCTCGAAGAAGATGGTGCCGGGCAAGTTGAGAGCCTGCGACAGGTAGGCGTTGATGACCCCGCCGTGGCACACGACCGCGACCCGGTCGAGCCCGGGCGTCGCCGCGATGGCATCGATGGCCTGCACCACCGTGGAGCGAAAGGCCTGGCGTCCGACCTCGGCTTCGGGTGAAAGCCACTGGACCATGGCCGCTTCCCAGGCCTCGGCATCGGCCCTCAACTCTTCCACGGGTACATAGGTGGGGAGATGGGCGTCGAACTCCTTCAGGTCTTCGATGACCGTGGTCTCTCGGTCCAAGGCGGCAGCCAAGGGCAGCGCCGTCTCTCGGGCCCGGCGCATCGGGCTGACGAAGACATGGTCGGCGCCGAAGGGAGCCCACCACGCCGCGAGTTGCTCGGCCTGCGTCACCCCTTCTGGGGCCAGCGCAGGGTCGGCGGGGCCGGGACCCCCGTCGACTCGGACGGGTAGGGCATGTCGGATCAGCCAGAGCTCCACGACAGGCGATCGTAGGATGCCGGGCCGTGGAGGCAGACAAGTGACCGACAAAGGCGAGGCCCGTGCTCCTGGCGGGCTCCACGTGGTCCACCACGACGGTGACGGGACCGACCTCCCGGTGGTGCTGGTGCACGGCGGCATGGACCGGGCCACATCATTTGGGCGGGTGGTGCGAAACCTGGGTGACATGCCAGCGATTCGCTACGACCGCCGCGGGTACGGCCGATCTTCGGTCGGTGCTGCAGCCACCTTGGCCGAGCATGTAGACGATCTGATCGGTGTGATCGACGGTGTACCGGTGGTCGTCTTCGGCCACAGCATCGGCGGGGTGGTGGCTCTGGTCGCCGCTGAGCGGCGACCCGATCTGATCCGGGGCGTGATGGTCTACGAATCGCCGGTGCCGTGGATGCCGGGATGGCCCTTGGGTTCGATACCCGACCCTGAGGAAGACCCGGCCGATCGAGCAGAGCGCTTCATGCGGCGAATGGTGGGCGACCGATTGTGGGAGCGGCTGCCGCCATCGACACGCGACGCACGGCGTGCAGAAGGCCCCGCTCTGGACGCCGATCTGGCCAGCATGCGCCAGACCGTGCCACCCGTCGATGCCGCCGGTTTGAACCTCCCGGTGCTGTGCGCCGCCGGTGACGAAGGCGATGAGTGGCACCGTCGGGCGGTGGAATACCTGGCTTCCACCATTCCCGGAGCTGCCCTGGAGATCGTGGACGGGGCCGGACATGGGGTGCACCTGACTCACCCCAAGGTGACGGCATCGCTGATCCGTTCGTTGCGGTCCATGGCCTCTTGAGCCCCGCCCGATGGCCGCGAACGCTCCATCGATGAAATTGCGAGTTTTCGGAGAACAGGCCAAAAGACCTATTCAGGCATCGTTGGGTACCGCCGATGCAGTTAGGGACAGGAAATACACCCCGGCTGGGGTGAAGAGAACCCTCAGAACCGAACCCAGGAGCTCACCCCAATGCTGAACAACTTTGATTTCATCGCCGCCTTCATGCGGGCCCGTTTCGGTGACGACGAGCGTGGAGCCTCCCTCGTGGAGTACGCCCTTCTCGTTGCCCTCATCGCCGTGGTCTGCATCATCGCGGTCACCGCCCTCGGCAACAGCGCCTCGGACAAGTTCAGCGAGGTCAGCTCCGCCATCAACTAATCTCTTCCCCTCGGGGAACTTGATTTGAGAGACCGGGCCTTCGGGCCCGGTCTCTTGCGTTTTGCAGCCGTACTAGGTTCGCCACCTATGACTGATCGACCTGTCCAGCTCACCCCGTCGGGACCGCCGGAGACGGTCATCGATCCCGAACCGGCCGATGCCACCAACGCGTTGGCCCTGGCGTGGGCGCTCACCGGTGGTGAACGGCGGGATGCGGTATCTGCGGTCGTGGCCGACCACCCCCGCTTCCTCGACGGTTGGGCTCGGCTGGGTCAACTGGGCCGTGACGATGTCGAGGCCTATGCCGCTTTTCGGGTGGGCTACCACCGGGGTCTCGACCGCCTCCGGGCCAACGGGTGGAAGGGCAGCGGCTATGTGCGTTGGGAGGAGCCAACCAATCGAGGGTTCCTCCGAGCTCTGCACGGTCTCGCCGTGGCCGCCGGTCGGATCGACGAGGTCGATGAGCAGGAGCGGTGTGCCCAGTTCCTGCGCCAGCTCGATCCCGCCTGGCCACCAGCCGACCTCGACTGATCGCCTCTAGCGAGGTTCGTTCGGTACCCGATATGTGGTCGCGTCCGGTTGCAGGGTGTCGGCCACCAGGGCGGCCACGTGGTCGGCGATCCAGGCCGGGGAGTTCCAGGAGTCGGTGCGGTCGATCTCTATGAAGCGGTCGAGGGCAGGGAAGTCGACGGGCGGGGTAGCTCGTATTTGCTCTTGCATGGGAGTGTCGACCACTCCGGGGGACACGCTGTGGACCACGAGTTGGGGCTCCTCGGCGGCCAAGATGCGGCTGAAGTGGTCGACCGCCGCCTTGGTCGCCCCGTAGGTGGACCATCCCTCGTAGGTGGAGGTGGCGGCCCCGGAGCTGATGTTGACCAAGACGCGACGGGCTGGCGGCCAGTGAAGGCGGGCCCGACGGGCGAAGGCTGCGCTGCCATACATGACCCCAGCCACGTTGACGAGCACGGTGTCGCGCACCAGGGCAGGATCCGCATCGCGGGCGGGAGCGACCGGACCGAGTAGCCCCGCGTTGTTGACCCACAGGTCGATCGGCCCCAGTTCGCCCGCGACCTCGTCGGCGAATGCCTCCACGCTGGCGGCGTCGGTGACATCGACCGATCGACACACTGATGCCCGGGCACTACCGGGCGGGCTAGGAACCCTGCGGGCGCAGAGCCCGAGCGAGAAGCCGAGGCCGGCAAGTCGGGCGGCCATTCCGGCTCCGAGCCCACCTGAGGCCCCGGTGATGACCGCCACTCGTCCGGCGAGCGAATCGGGCAGATCTAGGCCGTGGTCCATGAAACGATGGTCGCGCACGGGGGCCGATGTGACCGCCTATTCGGAGAAGAACACGCTCTTGACCTCGGTGTAGGCATCCATGGCCCCCATTCCGAGGTCTCGCCCGAGGCCCGACCGCTTGTAGCCACCGAAGGGGGCCTCGACGCGGACGGCTTTGTTGCTGTTGACCGACAACGTGCCGGTGCGCAGGGATCGGGCCACCCGGATGGCCCGAGTGGCCGAACCGGTCCACAGGGAGCCCGACAGGCCATAGTCGCTGTCGTTGGAGATCTGGATGGCCTGTTCCTCCGTGTCGAAGGGGATCACCGATGCCACCGGGCCGAAGATCTCTTCGCGGGCCACCCGCATGGAGTTGTCGACGTCGGCGAGCACGGCGGGTTGGAGGAAGAAGCCGTCGCCGACGGGCACTTCCCCGCCAGCCACGAGGCGTGCCCCTTCGCCAACGCCCACCTCTAGGTAGTCGAGCGACGTCTGACGTTGACCAGCCGACACCATGGGCCCCATCTGGGTACCGTCGGCCAGAGGGTCGCCGACGGTGATGGCCTGGGTGTGGCCGGTGAATGCCTCGAGGAACTCGTCGTAGGCCGACCGTTCCACCAGGATGCGGCTGCGCGAGCAGCAGTCTTGGCCGGCGTTGTCGAACACCGACATGGGCACGGCGGCTGCGGCCGCGGCGATGTCGGTATCGGCGAACACGATGGCCGCCGACTTTCCGCCGAGCTCCAGCGAGACCCTGGCGATGTTGTCGGCCGACGACTTGAGGATCGAGGCTCCGGTCCGGGTCTCACCGGTGAAGGAGATCTTGGCCGTCCGTCGGTCGGCTACGAGGGCATCGCCGATGACCCCGCCGGGGCCGGGGAGCACGCTGACCTGTTCGGGGGGCACGCCCGCCTCCAACAGCACGTCACCGAGCAACAGGGCCGTGAGGGGGGTGAGTGAGGCCGGTTTGAGGATCACCGGATTCCCACAGGCCAGAGCGGGTGCCACCTTCCACGACGCGATGAGCAACGGGAAGTTCCAGGGCACGATGAGCGCCACCGGACCGACCGGCTCGCGGAGGACCAGGCTGAGACCGGGATCCTGCACGGGTACGACCGACCCGAAGTGCTTGTTGGCGGCGCCCGCGTAGTACTCGAATGTGGCTGCGGCCGCCCCGACCTCGCCGCGGGCATCACCGATGGGGTGACCAGCATTGCGGGTCTCGGTCATGGCGAACTCTTCGGCCCTCGACCGCAACAGCTCCGCCACCCGCATGAGGACCCGGCCCCGCTCGGTGGCGCTGGTGCGAGCCCAGGTGCCGCGGCCGTCGGCGAAGGCCGCATGGGCCCCGGTCAGGGCTCGGTCTACTTCGACGGTGCCGGCCTTGGCCACGTCGGCCAGCGGGCGACCGGTGGCCGGTTCGGTGACGGTGAACGTGGCGCCGTCGGACGCTTCCTGACGCACGCCGCTGATGATCAACTGTTCGGTCATGCCAGGTTCCTCCTTAGCGCGGGGCACCTCCCCGGACGATGACCGGATGACCGGTCCGAGGGGGCATCATACGAGGCGCATCATCAGGCCCGAATCGAGCGGCCGTGCGAACTACGGGGAGAGGAACGTCGATGAATCGTCTTGCAGGCAAGGTGGCGTTGATCACTGGTGCCGGTGGCGGAATGGGCCGGGTGGCAGCCGAGCGCTTCGCTGCCGAGGGGGCCAAGGTGGCGGTGGTGGACGTCTCCGAACACCCGGAGGTGGTCGACGCGATCACCGCGGCTGGTGGTGAAGCCATCTCGCTGGTGGCCGACGTTCGCTCGTTCGCCGACGTGTCAGCGGCAGTGGATGCCACCGTGGCCGCCTTCGGTGGGCTCGACGTGCTCTACAACAACGCTGGAGTCAGCCTCGGCGATGACGACGATGCCGTCACCACGCCCGAAGCCACCTGGGAGTTGACCATGGACGTCAACGTGAAGGGCCTGTGGTTGTGCTGCAAGGCCGGGATCCCCGCCATGTTGGACACGGGCGGCGGGTCGATCGTCAACGTCGCTTCCTTCGTGGCCCACCTGGGAGCGGCTACCCCGCAATTGGCCTACACCACCTCCAAGGGTGCGGTCCTGTCGATGACCCGCGAGATCGCGGTCATCTACGCCCGGCAGGGGATCCGGGCCAATGCCCTGTGCCCCGGTCCGGTCCTCACACCCCTCTTGGCCAAGTACCTCAGCGACGACGAGAAGCGTCAGCGCCGTCTCGTGCACATCCCGATGGGTCGCTTCGGCGAGGCCGAGGAGATCGTCAACGGGGCCTTGTTCCTGGCCTCGGACGAAGCCAGTTACATGACCGGTCAGTCGCTGCTCATCGACGGTGGGATCACCGCCGCGTACACGACGCCGGAATAGGGGCTTGTCAGGCGAGGTGGCGGGGGCACCGTAACCTCGCCCGACACCGTCGGCTCAGAAGAGCTGGAGTAGGGGAGTAGATGATGGAACGCGAGACGCTGGAACTGGATCGGCTGCGGTCGATGGTGGCCGATGGATCGATCGACACGGTCGTGGTGGCTTTTCCCGACAACCAGGGCCGGCTCATGGGCAAGCGGGTCATGGGGGGCTACTTCATCGACGTGGTGGCCGAGGGGTCAGCGGAGGCCTGCAACTACTTGCTGGCTGCCGACGTCGAGATGAACCCCCTGCCCGGGTATCGCTCCTTCAACTGGGACCAGGGCTACGGCGACTTCTCGCTCGTGCCCGACCTATCCACTTTGAGGCTGCTCCCGTGGCTGGAGAAGACGGCGCTCGTGGTGTGCGATCTGGTCGACGAGGGCAGTCGGGAACCGATCGAGGTCTCGCCTCGTGCGATCCTGCGCCAACAGGAGGCTCGGGCCAAGGATCTCGGGTTCACCGTCAAGATCGGCGCCGAACTGGAGTTCTTCCTGTTCAAGGACAGCTATGCGGAGGCCACGGCCAAGCGCTTCCACGGTCTCGTTCCCCACTCCGACGTGGTCGAGGACTACCACATCCTCCAGACCACGCGAGACGAGTACGTGATCCGCGCCATCCGCAACGGGATTCAGGCCGCGGGAGTTCCCGTCGAGTTCTCCAAGGGCGAGGCCGGCAAGGGCCAACACGAGATCAACCTGGTCTACGCCGATGCCACCGAAATGGCCGATCGCAACACGATCTACAAGAACGCGGCCAAGGAGATAGCCGACCAGCACGGTCGGTCGGTCACCTTCATGGCCAAGTACCACATGGACGAGGTCGGCTCGTCGTGTCACGTCCACTCCAGCCTGTGGGATCAAGACGGCCGCTCGGTGATGTGGGACAACGACGCCGAACATCACCTGTCGCCGACCTTCCGGCACTGGCTCGGGGGTCTGGTCCATGCCTCGAAGGAGCTCACCCTCCTGTTCGCCCCCACCGTAAACTCCTACAAGCGCTTCCAGCCCGACTCGTGGGCCCCGACGGCCATGGCCTGGGGGATCGACAACCGCACCTGCGGGCTGCGCCTCGTCGGGCACGGCCAGGGATATCGGGTGGAATCACGGATCCCGGGGGCCGATGTCAACAGCTACCTGGCCTTCGCCGGGGTGATCGCCGCCGGCCTGTGGGGCATCGAGCACGAGCTCGACCCTGGCGAGCCGTCGGTGGGCAATGCCTACACCGACCCGACCGTGGAACACATCCCCTCCACGATCGTCGAGGCCATCGAGCTGTTCCGTCACTCTGAGGTGGCCCGGTGGGCCTTCGGCGACGAGGTACACCACCACATCCTCAACTCGGCCGAACAGGAGTGGGCGGCCTTCAACCGGACGGTCACCGATTGGGAGCTGCAGCGCAACTTCGAGCAGTTGTAGAACCACGGGCACCGATTGCCCCTATCCTGCGGCGCCATGGCTGACACAGCAAGGATTCCGGAGCACGGCCGCGATGCCGACGCTCTGCTCGCCGACATCGACCAGGCCCACGCCGGTGACATCGACTGGCGTGGAGGACGAGCGTTCAGCCTCGTCTACAACGTCGGTGACCAGCGCCACGAGGAGCTCATCGAGGCCGTCGCGACGCGGTATCTCCACGACAACGCGCTGAACCCGTTCAAGTATCCGAGCCTCCTGCAGATGGAGCTCGATGTCATCTCCATGGCCGCCGACATGCTCGGTACCGACCACGATGCCGGGGCGATGAGCTCAGGGGGAACCGAGAGCATCTTCCTGGCCGTCCAGGTGGCCCGAGACCACAGTCGCATCGTTCGGGGGATCGCCGAGCCCACCGTTCTGGCTCCCAGCACGGTCCACCCGGCGTTTGCCAAGGCCTGCAAGTACCTCGACCTGGAGTTGGAGCTCGTGCCCGTCGGCCCCGATGGACGCGCTGATGTGGCCGCCACCGAGGCAGCCATGACCGAGCGCACCGGCCTCGTCGTGGGTTCTGCCCCCTGCTATCCCTACGGGGTCATCGATCCGATCACCGACCTGGCCGCGCTGGCTGCCGGCCGTGATGTGCTGTTCCACACCGATGCCTGCCTCGGCGGCTGGCTGCTGCCGTGGTGGGAACGCCTCGGCGAGACAGTGCCCCCTTGGGACTTTCGGGTTCCGGGCGTCACGTCGATCTCGGCCGACATCCACAAGTACGGGTACATGTTCAAGGGCGCATCGGTGGTGCTCTACAAGTCCCGAGAGCTGCTCGAGCACCAGTTCTTCTGGTACGACGACTGGCCCGGCGGTCTCTATGCTTCGGGCACATCGGCAGGCACTCGATCGGCGGCGCCGATCGCGGGGGCCTGGGCGGCCATCAACCACCTCGGGGTCGACGGATATACGCGTCTGGCCGAGGTGGTGCGAGATACCACCAACCGGTTCCGTACCGGCATCGAGGCCATCGATGGTCTGCGTGTCACCCATGCCCCAGACATGTCGCTCTTCGAGATCGGCTCCGACGGGATCGACATCGGGGCCGTCGGCGATGTCATGGACGACCGGGGCTGGAACCTGGATCGCCAGCAGGGGGGCTTGCACCTGATGGTGTCGCCGTACCACGAGAACGTCGTCGACGAGTTCTTGGCTGATCTGGCGTTCGCGGCCGCCAACCATGGCGAGAGCCGCGGGGCCGCCGCGTCCTATGGAGGGATCGCCTGACCGGCATCCCTGCCCGACCGCTGATGCGGGTTGCCGGTGCGGTCCTGGCCGGTGGGGCCAGTCGCCGGATGGGACGGCCCAAGGCCTTGGAACCCGTAGATGGAGTACCGATGGCCCGTCGGGCCGCGGCTGCTCTCATCGCCGCAGGGATCGCCCCTGTGGTGTTGGTTGGCGGTGAGCCGCCCTGGGCCAACGCCCTGGATCTGCCCCTCGTCGCCGACCGCTGGCCTGGTGTTGGGCCGGTGGGCGGTATCGCCACGGCCTTGTTGGAGGCTCCGGCCGGCGTGGACGCGGTTGTCGTGGTGGCCTGCGACCAACCGTGGCTCCAACCCCACGATCTGGTCCGCCTGGCGGCAGCGCTGGCCGATGACCCGACCCTCGACGTGGTCGTCGGTCGAACCGTCGATCGTTTCCGTCAGCCGTTTCCATCGGCCTGGCGCCTCGCCATCGGCCCGGTTCTGGCGAGCTCGGTAGAGGCGGGCCAGTGCCGGCTGCTCACCGTGCTCGACGGATTGTCGGTGGGTGAGGTGGTGGTAGACCCGGGTTCCATGATCGACGTGGACGAGCCGGGGGACCTGCCATCGTCGTGAGTCGTAGTCTGAACCGGACCCTGACCGTTGTGGGAGAGAAGCAAGTGGACGTACCAGAGATCGACATCGCCGAAACCGTGAAGCGCCGTGCCGAAGGTGCACCGGTGATCGATGTCCGTGAACCTGAAGAATACGTCGAGGGTCACGTATCCGGGGCTGCGCTCATCCCCATGGCCACCGTGCCCGAGCGCGTCGCCGAGATCATCACCGATGGCCCAGTACTGATCATCTGCCGGTCGGGTGCTCGGAGCCGCAGCGCGGCCGAGTTCTTGCGGACTCAGGGGATAGATGCCATGAACGTGTCCGGGGGGACCATGGAGTGGATACGAGCCGGGCATCCGGTGGTCACCGGGGCGGAAGCCGGTGCGCGAGCGTGAGCGCCGGACCGTCCCAGCAGGCGCCCGCCCCCGTCGAGGCACGATGGATCGACCGGGACGACCACTTCGCCGAGGTCATCGATGCGTTGAAGGAGGAGCGGGCCTTCGGCGTCGATACCGAGTTCCACCGGGAGAAGACCTATTTCCCCCAACTGGCGTTGGTGCAGATCTCATGGGGCAAGGAACGGGTGTTGGTCGACCCATTGGAGGTCGACATGAAACCGTTCGGAGCCGCCCTGACCAGCCCGGCCACCGTGGTCATGCACGCGGCCAGCCAGGACCTCGAGATCCTCCACACCGCCTGTGGCGTGCTTCCTCGGGATCTCTTCGACACTCAGATCGCGGCCAGCTTCGTGGGCCACTCGCTCCCGTCGCTGTCGGCTCTGGTCGACCGCTTCTACGACGTTCACCTGCCGAAGGGTGATCGGTTGACCGACTGGTTGCAGCGTCCGCTGAGGGCCGACCAGTGCACCTACGCGGCCACCGACGTGGAGTACCTGCTGGGTCTCCAGGAGAAGCTGATGGCCGAACTCGAGGAGCGGGGTCGCCTCGAATGGGCTCTCGATGAATGCGAAGCGCTGCGCCGCAAGGGCGCTGTCGTGCGCGATCCCGATGAGGTCTGGAAGCGGATCAAGGAAGCCCGCTCCCTGAAGGGCGAAACCGCGGGTGTGGCCCGGGCCGTGGCGGCCTGGCGTGAGCGTCGAGCGGCCGAGTTGGACCAGCCGGTTCGATTCGTGCTCTCCGACATGGCCGTGGTGGGCATCGCTCAACGCAAGCCCAAGTCGGCGGGGGAGCTCACCAAGATCCGGGGGGTCGACGACCGCCACGCCAAGGGCAAGTCCGGCGAGTCCATCCTGGCTGCGGTGGCCACCGGGCGAGAGGCCGAACCTCCACGGTCGGCCCATCCGGTCCAGGAACTCGACCGTCGACTGCGGCCCGCGGTCGCTCTGGTGGCTGCGTGGGTCGCCCAGCTATCACGCGACCTCGAGATCGAGACGTCGATGGTGGCCACCCGGTCCGATATCGAGGGTTTGCTGGCCGGCGTGGAGGATGCTCGCCTCACCCAGGGCTGGCGGGCCGAACTGGTGGGCGAGCGCATCAACCGCCTGGTCTCAGGTCAGGCCGCCCTGGCCTTCGACGGGAACGGCAACCTGGTGCTCGAGGACCGGGCTTCACCTGAGGGCGACTAGCTCTCGCGGTCCGGTCGCAGGATCACGGCTTCGTCGGGTCCCAAAGCGGTGAGCCGCTGATTCTCCGAAGGTGCCGCAGTGCTCACGCTCACGATCCAGCCGTCGGCCAGCGCGTCCACCGGTACCGGGGTCGAGGTGAAGTTGACCAGCACCCGACGTCGGTCGTTGGCGGTGGTGCGGTCCCAGCCCAGGATCCCCTCGGGAGCGGTCAACAGGTTCTGGTCACCAAGGCTCAGGGCCTCGCTGGAGACCCGTTCGGCCAGGAGCCGGCGATAGAGGTGGGGGAGCGAGGCTTGGTCGGCGCGGAGGGTCTCGACGTTGGTGGTATCGGGATCGGGGGGCCAGGGCAGCCAGGGGTCTTCACCCCAGCCGTGATCGGGGCTTGGGGTCCAGGGGATCGGGGCCCGACAGCCGTCGCGACCGCCAGGGTCTACCACCCGGTCGGCGGGGATCTCGGCATCCTGCAAACCGAGCTCTTCGCCGGCGTAGAGGAATGGCGTCCCTCGCAGACCGAGTAGGAGCACGGCCGCGGCTCGGGCTCGGGCATCGGTGCCGTATCGGGTGCGATGACGGATCTGGTCGTGGTTGGACAGCACCCAGGTGGGCCAGCCCGCGGGCTCGATGTCGATGGCCACCTGTTCGACCTGCAGGCGCCACCAGGTGGCATCCCAAGGGGTGAACAGGGGCGGAAAGTTGAAAGCCAGGTGCACTCCCCGCCCGTGGTCGTAGTAGGTGGCCACCAGCGCAGGATCGAGCAGGAAGACCTCTCCGACCATCATTCGGTCACCCTCGTACTCTTCGAGCACCGACCGCAGGCCTCGGATGATCTCGTGACTGCTCTCGTGGTGGTTCAGGCCGGAGTGGGGGATGGGCAGGAACTCTTCGGCATCGTCGATCAGATCGGGGTGCTTGCCCAGAGCGTGGAGGACATCCATGCGGAATCCGTCGACGCCCCGGTCCAGCCAGAACCGCAGGACATCGTGCATGGCCTCGACCAGGTCGGGGTTGCGCCAGTTCAGATCTGGTTGTTCGGGTAGGAACAGATGGAGGTACCACTGATCGGTAGCGGGATCGAGCGTCCAGGCCGGGTCTCCGTCGGTCCACGTCTGTACCCAGTTGTTGGGTGGGGAACCATCGGCGTCGGGCTCCCGCCACACGTACCAGTCCCGGTGCTCGGAGCTACGCGAGCTCCGAGCATCCACGAACCATGGGTGCTGATCGCTCGTGTGGTTCGGCACCCAGTCGATGACGACCTTGATGTTGCGGGCGTGGGCATCGGCCACCAGAGCATCGAAGTCGGTGAGGGTACCGAAGATGGGATCGACGTCGCAGTAGTCGCTCACGTCGTAGCCGAAGTCGGCCATGGGCGACGGAAAGAACGGCGACAACCAGATGGCCCCGACCCCGAGCCACTGGAGATGGTCGAGGCGGTCTCGGATACCGGCGAGGTCGCCGATACCGTCACCGTCAGAATCCGCGAACGAGCGTGGATAGATCTGATATATCACGACCGATTTCCACCAAGGTTCGCTCATGAGCGCTGACCTTACGTCGCTGATTCGCCCATTTGATGGATTGTGAACATGTGACGCACGGACCAAGATGGGCTGTGAACCGTTGTAGAGCAAAGGTTCCAAGGGCGAAGTGTGGGATCGACAGGGGCGTGGCTAGACTCACCAATTGGATTAACATCGTCTCTTCGGGAGTGTGGCCCGTGAAAAAGGGTCGTCATCGCCGATATGAAGAAGCGCGGTCATTGAAGCGCTCATCGGAACCGACGTTCAATGATCTGCTGGACCGGGCTGACGAACAGCCCTGTGCAGAGTGTGACGCATTGCCAGGACACGATCATTCATCGTGGTGCTTGGCTGAGGCGGCACAAAAGGATGATGACGGCTGGGGATGATCCAGCCGCCTGACTTGCTGTCAGCCACTCACATCTGAATAGCTTGACCATCCCGTCTTTAACCGGCGGGTCTCACCATCTCTCTCCGCCGGAAGGTTTCCCCGTGTCATTCGCCACGTTGCGCAACGTCGCAATGGTCGCTCACGTCGACCATGGCAAGACCACGCTCGTCGATGCGCTCCTGCGCTCGACAGGCGTGTTCAGCTCCCACCAAGCAGTTGTCGATCGGGTCATGGACTCGAGCGACCAGGAGCGAGAACGAGGTATCACCATCCTCGCCAAGGCTGCCTCGGTGCAGTGGGGCGACGTCAAGATCAACCTGGTCGACACCCCGGGCCACGCCGATTTCGGTGGTGAGGTCGAGCGGTCGCTCGAACTCGTCGACGGCGTGATCCTGCTCGTCGATGCTGCTGAAGGCCCGCTGCCTCAGACCCGCTATGTGCTGTCGAAGGCGTTGGCTGCCGGTCTCCCGACGATTCTGGTGATCAACAAGGTCGATCGTCACGATGCCCGTCCCGAAGAGGTGCTCGACGAGATCTACGAGCTCTTCATGGACCTAGGGGCATCCGATGCCGACATCGACTTCCCGGTGATCTCTGCGGTCGCCCGCGAGCAGAAGGCCATGGTCGGGATCGGTATGCCCGGCGACGACGCCGACCTCACTCCGTTGCTGCAGGCCATCGTCGATACCGTGCCCGCTCCCACCGCCGACCCCGAAGGCCCGCTGCAGGCCATCGTGACCAACCTCGATGCCTCCGACTACCTGGGACGCCTGGCCATCGGCCGGGTCATCCGCGGGCGGATGCGCAAGGGTGAGCGGGTGGCTCTCCTCGACCAAGAGGTGCTCGAAGGTGGGAAGCCTGTCGACCGAAAGCTCGGCGGGCTCATGGGCTTCGTCGGCATCGGACGCGAAGAGGTGCCTGAGATCATTGCCGGTGACCTTTTCGTGGTGGCTGGCTTCCCCGAGGTGGAGATCGGTGACACCCTCGCCGACCCGGCCAACCCCGAGGCCCTGCCCCGCCTCTCCGTCGACGAGCCGGTGATTCGCATGACCTTCGGGGTCAACACGTCGCCCCTGGCCGGCAAGGAAGGCAAGTACCTCACCTCTCGACACCTACGTGACCGCCTCAAGCGCGAGGTCCTCGGAAACGTATCCATCCGTCTGGAAGACACCGCTTCAGCCGATGTCATCGAAGTGGCCGGCCGTGGCGAACTGCAGTTGGCGGTCCTGATCGAGACCATGCGCCGCGAGGGCTACGAGCTGCAGACCAGTCGGCCCGAGGTGATCGTCAAGGAGATCGACGGCAAACGCCATGAACCGTTGGAGCGGGGCGTGTGCGACGTGCCCGAAGAGCACGTCGGGACCGTCACCCAGGCGCTGGCGCCACGCAAGGGCCGGGTCACAGACCTCCGCCCCGGCGACACCGGCCGCACGATCATCACCTTCGAAGCGCCCGCCCGCGGTCTCATCGGCTTTCGAGGGATGCTGCTCACCGCCAGTCGAGGCACGGCTCTCCTCCACACCCACCACGCCGGATGGACCCCCTGGGTGGGCGAGCTGCCTCATCGCCAGGGCGGAGCCATGATGGCCGACCGCACCGGTACCACCACCGGCTACGCGCTCGACAACCTTCAGTCGCGCGGTGAACTCTTCGTCGCACCCGGAACGCAGGTCTACGAAGGCATGATCGTGGGCGAGAGCAGCCGACCTGACGACATGATGATCAACGTCGTTCGCGAGAAGCAGAAGTCCAACATCCGTACCCACTCGGCCGACGATGCCATCAAGCTGGTGCCGGCGAAGATCCACTCCCTGGAGTCGGCGATCGAGTTCATCGCCGAAGACGAACTGGTGGAGGTCACCCCCAAGAGCATCCGGATTCGCAAGCGGGTGCTCAAGGAATCAGACCGCCGACGCCTCGCTCGCTGAGGATCGCTCTTGGTCAGCGGCGGCGTACGGCAGGGTGCGGGAGGTAGACCTCTGTGCCCCGCTTGCGTCGCCGCTTTTCCAGGTGACGGACCACCATCTCGTAGGGGACCTCACCGACGATCTCACGCAACTCGTCGCCTAGTTCTTCGAAGACCGGGCGGTGGCCGATGAAGGCCTCGTCGCTGTCGGTGCACCACCAGTGGAAGTCGGCGCCGCCGTCTCCCCAATCGCGCCGCTTCCATTCGCGAACCGTGGAGGTGACGTGTCCGTTCTCGTCGGTCTCGTCGATGCGACGGAGGGGCAGCTGCCAGCAGACTTCGGGCATGAGGTCCAGGTGACGTTGGCCGGACTGTTCGGCGGCATGGTGGAAGGCACAGCCCAGGCCGTCACCGTCGAACCCGGGTCGGTTGAGGAAGATGCAGGCATCGTCGACCAGTCGGGTGGTCACCTCCCCTTCAGCGTTGGTGCTGATGATCCCGCCGCCGTCGTGGCCGATCTCGTGGAACTGCCACTGGTCGGGCGTCAGTCTTTCGGCCATGGCCTGGGTGTGGGCGATGTCGTCGGGGCCGGTGAAGTGGGCTCCGTAAGAGCAACAGCCCTGGACGGCCTCGCTGAAGTCCTCGGTGAGGACGCCCTGGCAACCGCGGCCGAAGATGCACGTCCACGAACTGGTGAGGAACGTGGCATCGAACAGCCAGGTCCGGTCTTCGTCGGGGTCCTCGAACGACACCCATTCGTGGAGATCTTCTGGAGCTGGCACGAGGCGAAGCTACTCGGGCCGTTGCCCTGGCTGGAACTGGACATCGAACGACGAGGAACGTCGGTGAGCGCCTAGCTTCATTTGGTGCCCCACGATCTCCGCTTCGCCGACCCCGACGACCTTGGCGGGATCTGGGAGGTCTTCCGGACGGCGTTCGGACTCCACCGAAGGGACCGGGACCGGTGGATGGCGGCGGTGGTCCCCGAGCGGTGCGTAGTCGCAGATGGACCCCGTGGCACCATTGCTGCGGCATCCCACGTTCGATCGTTCGGTCAGTGGTTCGGAGGTCGCCCGGTGGGGCTGGGTGGGTATTCGCCGGTGGCGGTGGCCCCGGAGTTCCGCGGTCGTGGCCTGGCCCAGGCGATCATCGTCGGCCACTACGACGACATGAGACAGCGCGGCGAGGTGATCGCCGGGCTCTTCCCTGCGGCTGTCGCCCTGTACCGGAAGGTCGGCTTCGAGGTGGCTGGCTCCTACGTGAGGCGGAAGGTGCCGGCCGCCCTGTTCGCTGATCTTGCTCTGGCGTCGAACGTGATCGTCAGACGGGGACAAGTGGCCGACCGTGGCGCCATCATCGGCTGTTGGGAACGTCTGGCGGGACGCACCCATGGCTCCCTGGTCCGAGATGAGCACCTCTGGCGGGGTCGGCTCCCCGACGACTTCGACGGGGTGGAGGTGTTCG